>JAZUQE010000059.1:0-14102 GCA_045605575.1 Faecousia sp.
AGTGGCAGCGGTCGGCAAGATGCAAGCCCGCTTTGTCGGGCGTAGCATCTGCCGGGCACCGCAACAGGGCGTCCCTACGGTTTGTCGGTGTGTAAAACACACCGACAAACTGAAATTTAAAAAACAAAAAGCTGAGATGTCTGTGCATCTCAGCTTTTGTTGCTTTCTGTTATCAGCCGCACATCTGACGGAACAGGTCCATGTATCTCGCTGCAGGCTTATCCCAGCTGAAGTCCTGTATCATATCGGTGTGCTGCAAAGTCCGGAATCCCTCCGGGTTTGTGTGGTACAGCCGCAGGCAGCGCTTCACGGCACCCAGGAAGTCATCCGCGTTGTAGCTCTGGAAGGTAAAGCCCAGGCCACCCTGGCCGTTCTCATCCGCACCGGGTACGGTGTCCTTCAAGCCGCCGGTGGCATGCACCACAGGTACTGTGCCGTAGCGCATAGCATTCATCTGGCTCAGACCGCAGGGCTCGCTCTTGGAGGGCATCAGGTAGATGTCGCCGCCGGCATAGATCCGAGAGGCCAAAGCCAAATCGAAGGTGATCTTAGCAGCGACACGGTCCGGGAATTCTGCTGCCAGTTCTTTAAAGAACTTCTCGTACTGGGCTTCCCCTGTTCCCAGGATCAGCAGCTGCGCATTCTCCTCCAGCATCAGCTTCCGGGCGGTGTAGCACAGCAGGTCCAGACCCTTGTGACCTGCCAAACGGGTAACCATGACCATCAGAGGCACATCGGATCGCTGGGGCAGACCCACCTCTTCCTGCAGTGCCGCCTTGCAGACCGCCTTGCCTTCTACAAAGCTATCGGCGTTGTAGTGGGCAGGAAGTGCTTTGTCGGTCTCCGGATTAAAGGTGTTCACATCGATGCCGTTGGTGATGCCGGTGAGCTTCCAGGCAGCGCTGGTGAGGATGCCGTCCAGACCGTGGGCATAGTAAGGGTACATCAGCTCCCGGGCGTAGTTTTCGGACACGGTGGTCACCAGGTCCGCCGCTTCGATAGCACCTTTCATCATATTCACGCTGCGGTTCATATCCAGCCTGCTGCGCCAATCCCAGGGCAGGCCCAGCACATCATCGAAGAAATTCCCGTGCGCCCAACCCTGGTACTCAATGTTGTGGATGGTGTACATGCACTTGGTCATGGGGAAGGTAGGGCGGTACATGGCGTTCAGATAGGTAGGCACCAGAGCGGTCTGCCAGTCGTTGCACTGGATCACGTCCGGGATGTAGCCTACGGCTGCCAGAGTGTCCAGACAGGCTTTGGAGAAGTATGCATACCGCTCTCCGTCGTCCAAGTCGCCGTAGATGGCACCGCTGCGGCCTGCGAAGTAATACATGTTGTCGATGAAGTATACCTGCACACCGTCTGTGCGGTTTTTCAGCTTCAGCACACCGGTGTACTGCCTGCGCCAGCTGAGGGTAGTTTCAAACTGGCTGACCAGCTCCACCTCAAAGGCAGGATTGTCTTTGATCTTTTTATAGTAAGGAAGGATCAGCACCACTTCGTTGCCTGCGATCCGGGCCAATGCGGAGGGCAGAGCCTCCATCACGTCACCCAGTCCGCCGGATTTTACATACGGCGCGCCCTCTGATGCCAGAATGGCTATTTTCATACGGTTTCTCCTCTTCTGATCACAATGGGGCTGATGGGGGAGCCAATAAGCTTGGCACCGGGACGGACCGTCACGTCCTTATCCAGGATCACATATTTCAGTTCTGCACCCTCGCCGATCACAGCGTCGTTCATAATGACGCAGTCTTCCACCTCTGCATCCTCACATACGGTGATGTTCCGGAACAGAACGGAATGCTCAACCTCGCCTTCCAGGAAACAGCCGTCAGCTACCACACAGTCCTCTACCTCGCAGTTCTCGCCGTAGTAGGTGGGAACGCGGTCGCGGACCTTGGTGTAAACCGGATGATTGTAGTGGAACAGATCGTAGCGCACAGTCTTGTCAGTCAGTGCCAGAGAGTTGCAGAAGTATTCTTCCACAGACTCGTTGTACATAGCAGCGCCCTTGAACTGATACACGTTCACGCCGATCAGACCCTTCTGCCACTGGCCCAGCACCAGATCCCGGTCCATGTGGTACAGATTGTGGGCGATATGTTCCTTGACCTGCTTGACCAGCCACTTCTTGCTCAGCACAAAAATGTCCATCGAGGCCAGATAATCCGCAGGAGCCACATAGTCCACGGCCATGTCCAGAATGTTGCCGTTGTCATCTACCTTCAGTGCCAGATCCAGCTGCTTGGTGCCGTTGGCAATGCCGGCCTTGGTGACCACAGTCACTTCCTTGCCGCTGGCAATATGAGAGGCCAGGACGGAGTTCAAGTCGATGTTGCTCAAAATGGCGGAGTCGATCATAAAGACATACTCATCCTCCGCGCCATATTCCAGGAAACCGATGGCGGAGTACAGCGACTCCAGCTTGCCCCGGTAGTTATCGGTGCGGCTCATGGCATAGGGAGTCAGAAATTCCAGACCGCCTTCTTCCAGCTCCAGGCCCCATTCTTCACCGGAGCCGATATGATTCATCAGACTCTGATAGCTGTGCCGGGTGATGATGCCCACATGGCGCACGCCGGCGGCACAGAGGTTGGACAGCGCAAAGTCTACCTGACGGTAACGGCCGCCAAAGGGCAGGCTGGCCATGGTGCGCTTCTCGGTCAGGGCACCGATGGTGCCGTCATTGGCAAAAATAATACCCATTGCATTCATTGCAAAGTCCCTCCTTACAGCATTTTACCGGGCAGCAGCACGGTATTGGCTTCCACAACAGCACCCTTGGAGGTGACGCTGATCTCTTTTTTCTCGTTTTCGTCATAGGCACCGCCTACGACCGAGTTCTTGCATACCTTGCTGTTCTCGCCTAAGATGGCATGGCGGACGATGGCACCGGATTCGATGACAACGCCGGGCATGACCACGCTGTCCTCTACCAGTGCATCTTCGCCGATGGTGCAGCCGATGGAAATAATGGAGTGGCGCACAGTGCCGTAAACCTCGCAGCCTTCTGCTACGAAAGAGCCCACGATCTTAGCATTCTCATCGATGTAAGAGGAGGGGAAGGCGTTGTTACGGGCATAGATCTTGCTGCGCTCGTCGCCGCGGATGTTGAAGGCGGGATCCTTGCCCAGCAGCTCCATATTGGCTTCCCACAGAGAGTCGATGGTACCCACGTCCTTCCAGTAACCGTCGAAGGGAGAGGCCACCATCTTATGTCCGGTGTTCAGCAGGTTGGGAATGATGTTTTTGCCGAAGTCGTTGGAGGAATTCTCGTCATCCTCGTCAGCGATCAGAGCATCCCGCAGCACGTTCCAGTTGAACACATAAATACCCATAGAGGCGTTGGTGGACTTAGGCTTCTTGGGCTTCTCCTCAAACTCATAGATGGAGTTGTCGGGATTGGTGTTCAGAATGCCGAAGCGGGAGGCTTCCTTCAGCGGCACATCCCGGACTGCGATGGTGCAGGAGGCGTTATGCTTTTCGTGGTACTGCACCATAGCGGCGTAGTCCATCTTGTAGATGTGGTCACCGGAGAGAATAACCACATAGTCGGGGTCAAAACGCTCAATGAAGTCAATGTTCTGATAAATGGCATTGGCGGTACCCTTGTACCAGCCGGACTTCTTGTCGTGGCGCTCATAAGGAGGCAGAACCTGAGCGCAGCTGTGGGTCTTGTTCAGACCCCAGGGCTGACCGTTGCCGATGTATTCATTCAGCTCCAGCGGCTGATACTGGGTCAAAATGCCAACGGTATCGATGCCGGAATTGACGCAGTTACTTAGGGGAAAATCGATGATGCGGTACTTACCGCCGAAGGGAACGGCAGGTTTGGCGGTCTTTTCCGTCAGAACCTTCAGCCGGCTGCCCTGGCCACCGGCCAGCAGCATTGCGATGCAGCGTTTTTTCTGAAAATACATGGTGACAGCTCCTTATGTTGAATTGTAGAAACAAAATGCTTACTTGGGACAGGAAAAGGCTGCGAAAGCACGCAAAAAACACACGCAGATACAGGCAGCACCTCTCCACGCATAACATATCATATTTTTGCTGTTTTCGAAAGAGGCAAACTACCTAAAATCTGCTGGAAGATTTCGTCATTTTCCACAATATCCCAAACGGGAACCGGGAAAACTCTAGGACTTTCGACAGAATTCAGCCTTTTTTCCATCCAAATAACGCCGTGCCAGATGCCGTGCTTGAAGCCACACCGGTCAAAGACCGCCAGATGGGAATACCCGCAGGCGGCGTGGAAGGCCAGGGAGTCCCGGTTTTCGGAGGTAATGATCGCATACAGGATCTGATATCCCTGCCGGGTCAGGATCGCCTCCAGAGCAGCGTACAAAGCCCGTCCGATCCCTCTGCCCCGGGCTTGCGGGAGCAGATAGATGGACGGCTCTGCGCACCAGCGGTAGGCGGAGCGTTCAAAGGGTAAGCATGCATAGCAATAGCCCAGGATCTGCCCCTTTTCTTCCCAAACGAGCCAGGGGAATTGCCTGGTGATATTCTGAAACCGCTGCAGGAACTGCTGCGCCGTAGGCGGCGCATATTCAAAGCTGTAAGCTGTGTTTTCCACATAAGGGCCATAGATCGCCAGCATCTGCGGAAGATCGGCCTCGT
The DNA here is from genome assembly GCA_045605575.1 of Faecousia sp. Lineage (GTDB taxonomy): Bacteria > Bacillota > Clostridia > Oscillospirales > Oscillospiraceae > Faecousia. The sequence continues at coordinate 4,630 of JAZUQE010000059.1, forward strand.
GTGCCATTCGGATCATAGATAACCTCCGGTTTTGGAATATGTTTATCATAAAGGAAACACAAATCCTTGTCAATCTTCCGATCCCCGGAACAAATTGGAATTTGCTATACAGTTATCGTATAACGCCGTAGGGACAGTCCTTTCCCCGGCCCCTGTAGGGGAGGGTTTTGACCCTCCCTTGTCTTTATCTTCCTCCGCACCCTTTACGATGACGTAGGGCGGGGGCTTGCCCCCGCCGCCTGTTTACGCAATCTCTCTTCTGCACCTGCGATTCCTACCGCCCGCGAGCCCCGTTTTCCCTCCGCACCACGGTCCATAAGATGCACGGTGGAGAAAACCCATGCAGCACAGGAACTTCTTGACCTTTTTCGAAAAATCGGCTATGCTTATACATATTCTGCTTCCGGGAGAAAGCTATGCGTATTGTATTTGATTCCAAAAAATTATGCCATAAAGATCCCTTCGGTACTCTGCTGCCTCAGCAGCCTTGTACGCTGCACATCCATGTACCCCAGACGGTTAGTGCGATCCGGGTGGATTGTTGCTTCATGGGCCAGGATGGCGCGCCGGATCTGACCGTACCGATGGAACCGGTGCAGCAGTTGGGAGCTTACACCGTGTTTCGCGGTAGTTTTGCGCTGCAGCAGCCAGGCTTGTATTTCTACTATTTCCGTGTATATAAAAAAGATGGCAGCTTCCGTCTGTTCAAGACAGGCGACCAGACCAATATGGAAGCCGGTGACCTCTGGCAGGTCAGCTGCATTCCTGCGGATTTTACGACTCCCGATTGGGCCAAGGGTGCTGTGATCTATCAGATCTTCCCCGACCGGTTCCACAAGGCCGGAGACTGTGACTTGACCGGCAAGCTGGAGCCTTACACGGTCCACTCTGATTGGTATGAGGAAGTCCAGTGGCGACCCACCCCGGAAGGACTGGTACTCAACAATGATTTCTACGGCGGCAATTTCCGCGGTATCACGGAAAAAATGGATTATATTGCTTCTTTGGGTGTGGATATTTTGTATCTCAATCCCATTAGCAAAAGCTTTTCCAGTCACCGCTATGACACCGGTGATTATAAGACGCCGGATCCCATGCTGGGCACGCAGGAGGACTTTGTGCAGCTGTGTGAGGCAGCCCATAGTCGCGGTATCCGTGTGATCCTGGATGGCGTGTATTCCCATACAGGTTCCAACAGCCTTTATTTTAATAAGGAAGGGACCTTCCCCGGCCAGGGTGCCTACCAGTCGCCGGATTCCCCCTATTTTAGCTGGTACACCTTCCAAAACTATCCGAATGCCTACCAAAGCTGGTGGAATTTTGATACACTGCCTACCGTAAAAAAGATGGATCCGGCCTTTGTGGAGTATATCATAACAGAGCACGACAGCGTGGTAGCCCATTGGCTGCGCCTGGGCGCCGATGGCTTCCGGCTGGATGTGGTGGACGAGCTGCCCAATGAATTTACCTTGCTTTTGAAGCAGCGTATCCGCCAGCTCAAGCCCGATGCTTTGCTGATCGGTGAAGTATGGGAGGATGCTTCCAATAAAGTGGCCTACGGTGTCCGCCGTCGTTATTTTGTGGATGGTGTGCTGGACAGCGCCATGAATTACCCCTTCCGAACGGCGATCCTGAATTTTCTGCGCCAGTGGGACGACGGAAGTGCTCTGGCAGATACGGTCATGACCATTATGGAGAATTATCCGCCCCAGGTGCTCAGCTGTAACATGAACCTCCTGGGCACCCACGATACCGCCCGGATCTTGACAGCCCTGGTGGATGACTTTGATGGCAGCCGGGAAGAAAAAGCCCGCCGTCATCTGTCTGGGGCCCGTTACTTGCAGGCCAAGGAATTGCTGTTGATGGCCTCCTTCCTGCAATATATGCTTCCCGGTGCACCCAGCCTGTACTATGCCGATGAAACCGGCATGGAGGGCTATAAGGATCCCTTCAACCGCCGCACCTATCCCTGGGGCAGGGAAGATCCGGAACTGCTGTCCCATTTCCGACAGTTGGGCAAGCTGCGAAAGGGAAGTCCCTGCCTGCGCACCGGCGCAGCGGAATTCTTCCGGGCGGACGGGGGAAGATTGGGCTTTGCCCGCCGGTTAGATGGAAAGACGCTGCGTATTTATCTGAACCGCAGTGAGCAGGATTGGGAGATCCCCAGCGGAAAGCTGCTGTATGGTCATGGAATGCGAACCGTGGCCCCCGATTGGCTCTGCCTGGGTCCCATGGGCTTCTGCGTAACGGAGGATTGAAAAATGGACGACGAGATTCTTGTCAGCGGTTATTGTCGTGCCCAGGATCAGAGTCGCATGGTGACCCTGGAGCTGTACGGCGGCAAATGGGAGGCAGACTGTGCCTGGCCCGATTGTCCCTTCGCCCCCCAGTGTCAGTTGGCGCAACAGCTAACGGAAGCCGCCCAATAACCAAACAGCAAGGCCAATTTTCTTTCTGCATTTCCTTACGATCCCGTAGGGACGGCCATTGGCCGTCCGCAAGCCAATTTGCCCTCCGCGCTATCCTATAATACCGTAGGGGCGGCTATTAGCCGCCCGCCTAACAATTGCATCGCAATTGTTGGAATATCCGCAGGAAATCATTGTATGATCGCCTTTCGCTGATAAATTGGAATTTGTATAATCGGTCTGAAAAGGGCTGTCTCATTAAGGTAAACATGCATAAATAACCCCGAAGGCTAATTTCAAAAAAGCTGTCATCCTGAGCGAGCGCAGCGAGTCGAAGGATCTTGGCACGTTTGTTTCCTACTTAGCAGGGATTCGGTGCGTAGATTCCTCGATTTCGCTTTGCTTCACTCGGAATGACAGCTTCGTTATTTCGTTTTCTTTGAGAGAAAAGTTCTTAGTGAGATAGCACCTGTTTACGGCTGATTCACCGTTCCCGCGAACAGCGGGATCTGATTGCTGCCTGTGATCACGAAGATAAAGGGCCGGTCCAGCACAAAGTCAATGATCTCGTCCGGCGGCATGGCTGCGCCCGCACCCGGCAGCTCAATATAGGCTGCCGCTGTCACACCTCTCTCGTCGATGGCTACCCGCACGGCCTGGTTCACAGCAGTGATAAAGGCAGGCTCTTCCAGCGAGGCGGAGAAATCCGCCCGATAGAGATCAAACAGATTCACGACTCCCAGCTTTTCCAGTCCTTCCTTCAGGTTGGCGCTGGCGCTGATGTCAAATTTGGGTACGGACAGGTTGACCTTCATATACTTGCTGTTTTCCCACTGGCCGTAGCCACTGGTCACCATCTGCATGTACTGTCCTTCCCGCAGTACGTCCTCTGTGGTTTTCCCCTCGTCGGGCAGGATGAACCACATTTGGCTTCCGTTTTTCAAATGCAAGCTCACCGCACCAAAGCTGTCACCCCAGCTGTAATCCATCTGTGCCAGCTTTTTGTTCATATAGGTGCAGGTGTCGTCGCCGCCGGGGGCATGGAATGTCGATTTTGTGTTGTTTACAGAGCGGAATTCGTCGCTCCACTGAGATTGGAAGTAGATGGTCGAATACAGTGCCAGGATCGTCTCCGCCGGCAGCCGATAGGTGTCTGTGAACCCTTTCAGAAAGCCTCCGGTGTTGTTGCTGAGCCAAGTGGCGATGTCTTGGCTTGCCTGGTTGGAGGACAGATCCTGCCGGTAGGCAGAGCAGTAGTAATGGTAGGAAAGAATATCCATGGTATCCTGTTTGGCGGAAAGACTGCTGTCCAGCCAGAGGGAGTTGGCCAGCACACTGACCTCCCCGCCTTCATCCCGGTAGACCGACTCCCATAGAGTGCTGACTTGTTTGCGAAGTGCATTCAGATCCTCTGTGCCCAGAAGCGACAGCAGCTGCTCCCGGGTAGTTCCCGCGGTCAGCTCCGCAGCCAGGGAAAGACCGATGTAGGCGTTGATGGGAGAATACAGCATGTTTTCCCCACTGCCGCTCAAAAACTCCCGGCAGGTATCCGTCAGAAAGGGCTGCATCACATCCAGTGTGCTGTTGCAGAAAGCAGAACGCTGCTCCCGCTCCTGCATCCAGGCTTCTATATCGTCGCGCCATTGGTCCTTGTCGGTATAGCTGTCGTAGTCCGGACGCTCCATGGCCCGGTTTTGGGAAGCTAAAGTTACCGCATTGGCCTGGATCGCCATAGGGATCTTCACTGTCCGCAGCACCAGCGCCGCAGCCAGTACGGCGGCAATGGCCCCGATCCATGGCAGTACCCGCCGTTTTTTGTGCTTTGCCGCTTCCTGCAAATGCTGATCGCTGACTTCGTTCAGCGCTTCATGTAAGTAATCGTTATCCATGTATCCATTCCTCCTTGATCAGATAGCTGCGCAGCTGGCTTCGGATCCTGCTCAGCCGGGCAGATACCACATTTTCCGAAAAGCCCATCTGCCGTGCGATGTCCTTCACGCTGTCTCCGAACCAATGCCTGCGCAGAAACATCACCCGGTTCTCCCGGCTCAGGGTGTCCAGAAAGCTGTCGATGGCCCTGCCCAGCTCTTTGGCTTCCAGCCCGGCCTCCAGAGTGGCTGCGCCTACGCATTCAGCCAGCTCCTCCAGGGAAAGGGCATAATTGCTGCTGCGCTTGCTTGCGGAGTTTGCCCGCAGCCGTTTGCAGCAGATGTTTTTCCCCACCCGGCACACGTAGGCCCAAAGGGGGGCGGGCCGCTGGGGCGGGATGGTGTTCCAGAGGGCCAGATAGGTGTCGTTCACGCATTCCTGCGCATCCCGCTCGTCGCCCAGCATATTGCGGCACATGCTCAAAAGACGACTCCCAAATACCCGCGCCAAAGCATCCAGAGCTGTTTCCGCGCGCTGAAACAGCAGCTGTATGATCTGCTTGTCTTCCATATCTGTCCCCCCTTCACTTCTATACTACCTTTTTATCAGGAAATCTTACGGAAATTTATCGCATGGCTTCGTTCTGCGCCGTAGGGGAGGGTCTTGACCCTCCCTTACCGATTTTCCCTCCGTACCTCCTATGATCCCGTAGGGACGGCCATCGGCCATCCGCCAACCTGATTCCCCCACCGCATTTTCAACATACACCGTAGGGGCGGCAACCTGCCGCCCGCAATCCAATTTTTCCTCCACACCTTCGTCCAACGCCGTAGGGGAGGGTCTTGACCCTCCCTTACCGATTTTCCCTCCGTACCTCCTATGATCCCGTAGGGCGCGACATCCCTGGCGCGCCGCTCCACGCTCTATCCCGCAAGCACGGATAACGCCGCAGAGCTGCTGGCCCTGCGGCGTCCGGGCCATCACAGACCCCGCGTTTTCGTTTCAAATGCCCTGGCATCCCCGGCATCGGCTTCCTTGCCGCCGTAGCGGGTACGTTCATACAGCCGTGCCGCTTCCTCCGGAAGCTGACTGCGCACAGTCTGGCTGGATTTCCACTTGGGGTGACGCTTTTTCAGCACCCGGTAGCGGTAGCGGATCTGCTGCGAGGGAGAAAGCTGCTTTCGCTGACCGAGGGATAGCTTTTTTCCCTTCGGCTGCGCGGCCAGCTGGGTGACCGTGTCCCGCACGTCGCTGACCTCATCCTCATATTCACCAGCCTCTGTGCTGCGGGTCATGCTGCGAAGCAGCCGGAACAAAAACCGAACAAGAATCACAAGCGCCCGGATCACAAAATAGCCCAGCGCAAGGATGAACAGCACGACCAGGATCTGCGTAGCAGTCTCCGGCAGCCGGACACCTTCGCCCTTGTAGACATTTTCCGCAAAGTCGCTCTGGGGTGGGCGTACCTCCGGAAATTTTGTGGCCAAAGGGGCTTGCTCTGTGGGTTTGAATGTCAGGAATGCTCCCAGCAGACCGGTCAATCCCCGGAAGGCCCAGACAATGGGAGCCGCCAGCACACTGCCAATGAAGGGAACCGCGCCCAGAAGCAGCACACCCCCCAGAAATACTATGATCAGCAGACGGTTCACCCGCTGCATCACTGGCGGCAGGGAAAAGCGCCCCATAGAGGCAAAGCTGAGGGAGCTGCGATTCCGGGAAAGCAGCGTCAGCATCAAGAAGAGGAAAAAGCCGGCTATAATGCTGGCGGACGCCGGCTCCATCGCCGGGTCACCGCTGGTGATCCGGATCCGGTAAAACACTTGCCAGAACAGGTATAGAAAGATCCCTGTTACAAAAACAGCGGCGTGGGGCTCTTTGTGTCGCGGAAGGTCCGCCATGGGCAAGATCACCAGCAAGGCAAATCCGCAGAGTACCGGTACCAGAAACAGAGTGTAACCGTAGGAGATGGACGTGCGGTGCGCCAGCAGAATCCAGCCTGTGACCAGCAGCACAGCAAATCCGGCATAGCCCCACAGCTTGCGAAGCTTTTTCTCCAGCAGCATGCCGAAGCAGGCCAGGGCCAGACAAATACCGGGAAACACCCAACTCAGCGCCCAGGCATCCGGTATCAAATAACAAAACAGGGAAGGCCCGATGGGGCCGATGGCGGACAGCACCAGCAGCGGGAACTGCCACTTCCGCAAAAGATCCCGGGTGTTCAGCTTCATACACGCCCTCCTTCCAGCAGGTGGAAGGTTACCTGGCAGCCCCGGTTTGCAAAAAGCTGCCGGGCATGCCGGATCTCTTCGTTGTCGTAGCACGAAAGGATCAGAATATCCAGATCGCTGTGGGCGCAAAGGCTCTTCAGGAAGATGGGGAAATGCTGGTGCCGGGTAGTTTTCAGCCGTGCCAGCGTGGAAAGCAGGGTTTCGCTGGCAGCCGCGCCGTCCGCGGGCAGCAGCAGGGTGGTATCCCGGCTGTCATCGGTGGAGGTGTTGGCGGCAAAGCCCGCACTCAGACCGTTGTCCAGCGCGTTTAGGCAGATTGTGGCCGCCAGGGAAATGCCGTATTCCATGGTTTCGTTCATCCGGTCTGCCAGTCGGTCCTGCCATTGCATATCCTCGCCCTGTACGTTCAGTACAACCAGCAGCCGGGTCCGGGCGGAATCATCGTGCAGCCGCAGCTGGGCCTCACCCATCCGTGCGGTGGCAGGCCAGTGGATGTCCCGTATGGGATCTCCGGGCTGATAAGCCCGGATCCCCCGGACCAGAAAGGGATCCTGCATCAGCTGCCGCCGCCGGGACAGCTCGCCCATTTGCTGGGAGAGCACCGGCGGGATCTGTTCTGCTTCCAGCAGTCGGGGAAATACCATGATCTGCGGGCTTTCCTCCTGGGTCATGCTGAAGCGGAAGACACCCAGAATGTCGCCGGTGGTCAGCGCCGCACCGCCCAGGTCGTAGATCCCCCGGTGCAAAAAACGGATCCGATGGGTGCGGCGGATCTGTTGGTAGGGCATCAGCGTGAACAAACTGGTATAAAAGGTGTCGTGAATGGTTTGCAGGCTTTCCTGCTTGCCCAGCCGCAGGTGGGGTGAGATGTGACTTTCCAGCCGCAGCCAGGGGATCATAAAAGGGGAGTGGTTGCCGACGGTTTCGATCATTTCCCCACCTTCCCCAACAAAGGCTGTAGAACGGCTCAGCGCCCGGTTGCAGCGCAGCCGCCGGGAGGCCCAGGCCAGAATGGGGTATTGGAGAAAACACAGTGCCAGCACGATCCCACAGTAGATCAGGATCGTCATAGGCTTTTTTCGGTGGGGACAGCGACCTTGTCCAGCAGGCCCCTTACAAAGCTGTCGGGACTTTGCTGATACTGGGAGCCCCGCAGGAGGATCCGGTGTGCCAGCACCGGAACAGCCAGCTCCTTCACATCATCGGGGATCACATAGTCCCGTCCGCGGATGCAGGCCAGTGCCTGGCAGCAACGCATCAGCGCCAGCAGCGCCCGGGGCGAGGGCCCCAGCCGTACGACGTTGGGATCCCGGGCTGCCTCGCACAGCCGGGCCATATAGTCCATCACGTCCCGGTCTACCCGGCATTGGGCACAGGCTTCGGCCGCTTCCAGCAGTTCGGTTTTCTCGGCCACAGCTTCCAGTTCTGCCAGCGGCTCCCGGTTGAAGAAACGCTCCAGCAGAGCCACAGCCTCTTCCTGGCTGGGATACCCCAGAGAGAGCTTCATCAGAAAGCGGTCCAGCTGGGCCTCCGGCAGAGCAAACGTACCCTGGGTCTCCACGCTGTTCTGGGTGGCGATCACCAGGAAGGGCGCTTCCAGCGGATAGGTGATACCCCCTTCCGTGACTTGTCTTTCCTGCATGCACTCCAGCAGGGCAGACTGGGTCCGGGGCGTAGCCCGGTTGATCTCGTCTGCCAGCAGAATGTTGGTAAATACCGGGCCGGGAAGGAAGGTGAATTCCCCGGTCTTCTGATTGTAGATCCGCATGCCCGTCACATCCGCAGGCAGAAGATCCGGTGTGAATTGGATCCGGGAAAATTTGCACGCCAGAGACTTTGCCAGAGATTTTGCCAGCGTAGTCTTGCCGGTGCCGGGTACATCCTCCAGCAGCACGTGTCCGCCTGCCAGCATAGCAGCCAGGATCAGCTGGATCGGATGCTCCTTTCCTACAATGACCTTGGCGATATTGCGCGAGATTTTTTCGCCAAGCGCGCGTACCTTAGTTGCGTCCATAGGGATCACTTCCTTACTATATAAGTATAATGTGAATATAACATATCTTCCGAAAATATACAAGCAAAGTATAATACTTCATAAAATGGTTATAATCCGGATGACATCCAAAAAGGAGGTAATTTTATGAAGGTAAAGCAGGCAATGTCCACCCCTGTCATCCGGATCCGGGAAGAAGAATCCGTCAGCGTAGCGGCCCGCACACTGGCACATTATAATATTGGCGCACTTCCTGTCTGCAGCATGGACGGCAAACTCAGCGGTGTGCTGACCGACCGGGATATCGTCACCCGCTGCCTGGCAGCAAACAAAGCACCGGAGGACACAAAAGTTCGGGAAATCATGACTTCCCAGGTAATTTCCGTACAATCGGACATGGAATTGAGCGCTGCCGCCCACATGATGGGCCGCCGCCAGGTGCGCCGCTTGCCTGTGGTAGAGGAAGGAAAGCTCTGCGGTATGCTCAGTCTGGGCGATCTGGCCAGTCGGGAAGAGACAGCCTACGATGCCTCGGACGCCCTCACCGGGATCACCAGCAACCTCTCCAGCCGCTGAAAAACCAACAGTCCACCCTTCCGGCGGCTAAAGAACTAAGCAGAAATAAAATAATAAAAATTTCTAAAAATTTGCAAAAAAAGTATTGACAAATCAATCAAGTAGTGGTATCATATGCAAGCTGTCCGATGAACGGAGCAAATCCGGGAGCTCAGCAAACGCTGTACCTTGTAAATTGAATAACGTGAAGACGAACTAAGAAACACCTTGGACAATTATAATGGATTGTTTAAGATTATTCGTGTACGAATAGAAAACAGCCAACGAAAATTCTTGAGTAAATTTGCTAGAGCGAATTACTTGAAAAATGATTTTAAGTCAGAGATGACTTGAGATACGATTTTTTGAGAGTTTGATCCTGGCTCAGGACGAACGCTGGCGGCGTGCCTAACACATGCA
>JAZUQE010000060.1:0-40332 GCA_045605575.1 Faecousia sp.
AGACGACCAAAGGGGAAAGCGGACCGGCGATGTGTGATTCAGTCTTTCCACCGCTTTCCCCTTTGGAATCCCCTTTGATAGAGCTCTGTGAAGAAAACGTTCTTTTATAAAACCCACTTCTTTCACACGCGCGCACCTCAAAAGCTGGACACTTTTGGGGTGTATTTTTTTATATGGAGAAAGTGCCATACATGGGAAAGTGCGGTATTTGCCAAAATCGGACGCTAAGATGGGCGCAAATGAGGCGAGGGTATGAAATTATAAATCAAGGCCAAGGGTTTTATGCAGTTGTATATACACCCATTCACAAAACGTTCAAATAATTTTCATATTGCAGAGAAAAAAGGCGGCCTTTTCGTTGACAAATGTCGATAGGTTCCGTATAATTATAAATAACATACAGCGGCAGTACGGCAGTATGCAGGCTTTGAGGATCTGCAGTATTTCTGGGATGCCGCCTATGTTCCGATGCGGCAAAGCTTATGAATCCGCGGTGTGATCACCGGGATTTGTGAGATGATCGGTAAAAAAAGGATTCGATAAGGAGGAACCCACTATGAAGATCTGCCCTAACTGCCACACCCAGCTGGATGACGCTGCACTGTTCTGCACAAATTGCGGTGCACAGTTTGCCTCTTCCCAGCCCAACCCCTACCAGCAGGCCCCGAACTACAATCAGCCTCCCTACGGCTATGCCCCCGCTCCCGCCTACGATCCCTATGACCACACCGCCGAGTTTGATGCCAAGGATATCTCCGAAAATAAGGTGATCTCCATGCTGGTCTACTTGCTGGGCCCCATTGGTATCGTGATCGCTCTGCTGGCCAGCAGCACCTCCGCTTATGCGGGCTTCCACGTTCGGCAGGCTTTGAAGATCACTGTAGTCGAGATCCTGTCTGCGATCGTTGCGGCTGTACTTTTCTTTACTGTGATCGTGCCCATCGCTTATGCGATCCTGGCTATCGCTCTGACAGTGATCAAGTTCATCTGCTTCTTCCAGATCTGCGGCGGCAAGGCTAAGGAGCCTGCAATTATCCGCAGCCTGAAGTTCCTGAGCTGATATCGCTGTGTAGAGGAGAGGTATTATGAGATGCTATCACTGCGGTCAGGAAATTGAGGATACTGCCCGCCATTGCATGTACTGCGGTACCAATCAGAGAACTGCCCCTGCTGCCATGCCCGAAGTAGTGCTGCAGCCGACTCCTGCACAGCAGGAAGAGCCCAATGTACAGCCGCTGGATCAGCAGGCTGAGCAGGAAGCTCCCCGCCTGACCGAGTGGGAGGAAGCGCCGGTGTGCACACCGCCGGTAGTGCCAGCGCAAATGACGATTGAGACACCTGTGGTGCCCGTGGCAGCTCCCGTGGAGTCCCCGGCCGCACCCGCTGCTGTAGCAGTGCCTGCAGGCACGAAGGTGATCTATGTACAGGGTGCACAGCCCGCACTGAAGCTGGCCACCAACCGGAGCTTGACAAAGATGTTCTTCCTGGGCCTGGTCACCTTCGGTATCTACAACATGGTGATCTACTGCAAGATGGCTACGGATCTGAACGTGGCGGCTTCCCGCTATGACGGCAGACGCACGATGCCTTATCTGGCTATGTGCTATCTTGCGCCGCTGACGCTGTTTGTTCTACCCTGGGTGTGGATACATAATCTGTGTGACCGCATTAAGGTGGAAATGAACAGGCGGGATATTGACTACAAGTTTGGTCCTGCCACCTTCTGGCTGTGGAACGTACTGGGCTCTTTGATCCTGGTCGGCCCCTTTATCTTCATCCATAAGCTGATGAAGGCCATGAATTTGATCTGCGAGGACTTTAACAAGGTCGGCTGATACAGAACAAAAAAACCTGCTGCGCAAGCAGCAGGTTTTTTATTTATGCATCCGGTTTGGTGGTAGGTTATTTATGCCGACTCTACAAGCTCGTATTCCTTGCAGCCACAGCCCAGGGCGGCGGCGCAGTCAATGGTGTGGGTGCCGTTGCGGCTTTCGATTCGCTCCAGAAGATGAGGCTTGCCGGGGTCGGAGCAGGCATATACCAGATCCACGCAGGCCTGATCAATTGCGACGGGATCTGTAGAAGCCAAAATACCGATATCCGCAATGCAGGGATCTTCCGCAGTGGCACAGCAGTCACAGTCCACACTCATATTCTTCATTACATTGATGTACAGGATCTGACCATTCAGATACCGGATCACGCTGCTGGCGGCATCGGCCATGGCTTCCAGAAAAGCATCTTGCTCCCGGTCCCAGAAATGGGAGGGGTCACCCACACCGTGGATGTAGCCTTTTCCATAGGAGGAGGCTACACCGATGGACAGCTGCTTCAGCGCGCCGCCGTAGCCGCCCATGGGATGCCCCTTGAAGTGGGACAGCACCAGCATGGAGTCATAATTGGCAAGATCCTTGCCCACAAAATTCTTCTGAATACGCTTACCGTTGGGGATCTCCAGCACCAGATCCGGTCCCTGCGCATCCAGCAGGTCAACGGGGAAGTGCTTGGTCCAGCCTTGGTCAGCCAGCAGCCTACGATGGCGCTCCGTGGTATTGCGGGCACCTTCGTAGGCGGTGTTACATTCAACTACGGTGCCACCTACATGGTCGATGATAGGCTTCCAGAATTCGGGTCCCAGAAAATTCTGATTTCCCTTTTCACCGGAGTGCAGCTTGATAGCGACCTGACCGGGCAAAGTGATGCCCAGCTTTTGATACAGCTCTAAAACTTTCTCGGGGGTGATGGTGCGGCTGAAGTAAACAGTAGCAGACATGGGAAAACCTCCTTTTCAATTCTGCCGTTACTATAGCATTTTGTGCGGAAAAAATCCATCCCCAAAATGAAAAAATCCCTGCCGCTTGACAAGAGGCCGCGTTGTCTGCTAGACTTGTCTGCAGATATAGAAAAGGGAGGACGCTTCATGTTTGACGCGGCGATCATTGGTACGGGACCTGCCGGCATCTCGGCGGCGCTGACGCTGAAGGCTATGAAAAAAAGCTTCATTCTCTTCGGTTCCGGTCAGCTTTCCGGTAAGATCCGGGCAGCAGAGAGGATCCGTAATTATCCGGGCCTTTCCATGGTGTCCGGACAGCAGCTGCAGGAAAGTTTTCTTGCTCAGCTGTTGGATATGGAGATTTCTATCACGGAAAAAACTGTCACCGGCATCTACAATATGGGCACCCACTACGGGCTGCTGTGCAATCAGGAGATGTTCGAAGCCAAAACCGTGCTGCTGTGTACCGGTGTGGAAGCAGTGAAACCGATTCCCGGAGAGCTGGAATATGTGGGGCGGGGCGTCAGTTATTGTGCTACCTGTGACGGATTCTTGTATAAAGGAAAGACCATAGCCGTGCTGTGCACCGATAAAGAACTGGAGCACGAGGTGGAGTACCTGGCCGGTATGGCGGAAAAAGTGCTGCTGATCCCCCTATATAAAAATGTAGCAGTGAAAGCAGAAAATGTGGAGATCCTTCGGGGCATGCCCACTGCTATCACCGGATCCATGAAGGCGGAGGCTATCGTGTTTGCGGATGCGTCCTACGCCGTGGATGGCATCTTTATGCTCAAGCAGGCGGTGACGCCCAGTGTGCTGCTGTTTGGCCTGGAATGCAGGGATGGGCATATCGTAGCAGACCGTGCCTGTGCGACCAATCTGCCCGGCTGTTTTGCGGCAGGGGATTGCACCGGCAAACCCTATCAGTATATCAAGGCTGCGGGCGAGGGCAATGTGGCGGCCCACAGCGTGATCCGCTATTTAGCGGAAAAGGTCTAATGGAAAATAGGAGACGGTGATATGAAAAGAAAGACCATTTTGTTCCAGGGCGATTCCATTACCGACGCTGGCAGAAACAGAACATCGCCCGGCGTGAATACCGGCCTGGGAAACGGCTTTGTGACTATGATCGCCGGCGAAGTGGGCTGCAAGTATCCCCATGTAGATGTGCTGAACCGGGGCGTGGGTGGTAACCGGATCGGTGATGCCTATGCCCGGTGGCTGGAGGATATGCGCAATGTGTCCTTTGATATGATCCATATCCTTCTGGGCGTGAACGACGTAGGCTTCCAGCTGCGGTTGAACAAAGGCTCCGACCCGGCCCGTTTTGCATTTATCTACGATCGGATGATCCAGGAAGTGAAGGAGTCTCATCCCAGCGCGGCGATCGTGCTGAGCCAGCCTTTTATCCAGAAGCGGCATTTTGATCATCCCCAGTTCGGCGATGATATTTACGAAAACTGGGAGCTGTGGCGGGACAATGTGGAGCAAAGAGGCGAGGTGGTCAAACACCTGGCGAAAAAGTATGACGCGATTTATGTACCCATGTGGGAAGCGCTGAAGGAAGCACAGAAGACCGTTGCTGTGGAGGATCTGACGGAGGACTGTGTTCATTTGACTGCCCGCGGAAACTATGTAATCGCGCAAGCCTGGCTAAAGGCCGTGGAGAACTATATCCGCAGCAATTGGCTGTAAGAGAGGAGTTAGAAGCATGAAAGTTAGCGTGATCGTTGCCGCTTATAATGCCGAAAAAGAGCTGTTTCGCTGTGTATCCTCCCTGGTGGAGCAGACGCTGGAGGACATAGAGATCATCCTGGTGGATGATGCTTCCACCGATGGCACCCAGGACTTGATGAAGGACTATCAGAGCCAGTTCCCGGAGCTGATCCGGTGCATCTACCTGCCGGAACGGGTCTACCCCGGCGGCGCCCGGAATCGGGGCATTGATGAGGCCCAGGGTGAGTATATCGCTTTTGTGGATACCTGCGACTGGGTGGAGCCTGCCATGTGCGAGGACCTGTATTATGCTGCCAAGGGTGCGGATATGTGTGGCGCAGATTACTGGACCGATCGCCACGACATCCGCAAAGAGGTATATCCCAACTATGGCAAGGGGTTGGAAATGAATGAGCAAAAAACCTTTGCGTTCCTCAACGGCTGCGGCAGCTATGCCAGCCGGATCTACAACCGGGCCTTTTTGAATCGATATGATCTGCGCTTCCCGGAGGGAACCTGGTTTGAGCAGAGCTATTTTGTATTTATGACGGCGCTGTATGCTGAGGATGTAGTAAAGACCGATGGAAGGTACTACCATTTGAGCGGCGGCGAGGATCAGGTGCCGCTTAAAGAAAGCTGGCAGCGCCTGGATATTCCGGGCAGGATCATCGAAGATTGCCGGGCCAGCGGGATCTACGAGGAGAACCGGGACCTGGTGGATTATAAGTACATCGCCATGCAGATGGGCAATATCCGGAATCTGTGTCTGAAAGTCGCTCTGGCGCCGGCTAAAAAGCGGTTGGCGCAGATCGCTTTGGATGTGCGGCAGCGTTGCCCCAATTTTGCTGCCGGCGCTTACTATAAACGCTCACCCTGGAATCTGCGTGTTTACCTGCGGTTGACTTTGGCATCGCCCGGCCTGGCTGCCTTCGTAAGACCATTCGATTGGCTGCTGAATCTGTGCACGACAGTGCATGATATGATTGTGAAGAACTAAAAACGAGCCTGTTGCCCAAATGGCAACAGGCTCATCGTGTATATATTGGTATTTATCGTACAGCCTTCGTTAGAGAACGTAGGGGCGGCTATTAGGTTGCCGCCCCTACAGTTTATCGGTGTGTTTTACACACCGATAAACTGTAATTTGAACATCAATCCAAAGAGCAGGCATTTTTGTACGGCCAGATATCTTCTCTGCAGCGTTCGTTTATCCGTTCCGGTGCGGCATCGTAGACCCAGATCGGCTATGGGGCTGATGTGCAGCTTTACACAGTCGGCTGCTTAAGCCGGGAGCTACTCCCGGTGCAGGTTCTGCTGCCTGGAATCGAATTTAGTGCTTGCATCTTCTGGGAATCAGTGGTAGAATAATATCGAAAACTATGGCCCGGAAACGGGACAAGGAGGATATAATATGACTGCATGCGAAAAACTTTCCCTGCAAAAGACCGCCTGCAAGATCCGTATGGGCATCATCGAATCCACCCATGCGGCCAAGTGCGGCCATCCCGGCGGCAGCCTGTCTGCTACTGAGATGTTTACCTATCTGTATTTCAAGGAAATGAACGTCGATCCTGCAAATCCCAAGGCACCCGGCCGTGACCGCTTTGTACTGAGTAAAGGCCACACCGCTCCCGGCCTGTATGCTACTCTGGCAAACCGCGGTTTCTTCCCCGTGGAGGACCTGCTGACTCTGCGTAAGGCTGATTCCTATCTGCAGGGCCATCCCAACATGAATCTGGTTCCCGGTGTGGATATGTCTACCGGCTCTCTGGGCCAGGGCGTTTCTGTTGCCGCCGGTATGGCGCTGGGTCTGAAGAAGACAGGCTCCGATGCTCGCGTCTACACCCTCTTAGGTGATGGCGAGATCCAGGAAGGCCAGGTCTGGGAAGCCTGCATGTTCGCTGCCCATTATAAGCTGGACAACATGGTCGTGATCGTGGACAATAACGGCCTGCAGATCGACGGCAACATTGCCGATGTTATGAGTCCGTACCCCATCGTGGACAAGCTGCTGGCCTTCGGCTTCCATACCGTTGCCATCGATGGTCACGACTTCGACGCCATTGAAAAGGCCCTGGAAGAGGCTAAGACCGTGAAGGGCCAGCCCTGTGCCATCGTCATGTCCACCACCAAGGGCAAGGGCGTCAGCTATATGGAAAACAACGCCGGCTGGCACGGCAAGGCTCCCAACGATGCCGAGTACGAGCAGGCTATGGCTGAACTGAATGCCGCTATGGCAGAACTGGAGGGTAAGTAAGATGGCTGAAATGAAGAAAGTTGCTACCCGTGACAGCTACGGCAACGCTCTGAAGGAGCTGGGTGCCATTCACGAGAACCTGGTGGTTCTGGATGCTGACCTGGCAGGTGCTACCAAGACCAGCGTGTTCCAGAAGGCTTTCCCCGACCGTCACTTTGACTGCGGCATCGCAGAGGCAGACATGATCTGCGCCGCTGCCGGCCTGTCCACTACGGGCCTCGTTCCCTTCGCTTCCTCCTTTGCTATGTTCGCTGCTGGCCGGGCCTTTGAGCAGGTTCGTAACTCCATCGGCTATCCCCACCTGAACGTGAAGATCGGTGCCACCCATGGCGGCATCAGCGTCGGTGAGGATGGTGCCAGCCATCAGTGCTGCGAGGATTTTGCTCTGATGCGTTCCATTCCCGGCATGACCGTCATCTGCCCCGCTGACGATGTGGAGGCCAAGGCTGCGGTGAAGGCTGCTTATGAGTATGAGGGTCCTGTGTACCTGCGCTTCGGCCGTCTGGCTCTGCCTGTGTCCCACGATGAGAGCTACGAGTTCGTGATCGGCAAGGGCGAGGTGCTGCGTGAGGGCAAGGATGTTGCCGTCATTGCTAACGGCTTGATGACCTACGAGGCCATCAAGGCAGGCGAGGAGCTGGCAGCAGCCGGTATCGATGCTATGATCATCAATATGCCCACCATCAAGCCTCTGGACGAGGAGCTGGTCATTGCTGCTGCCAAGAAGTGCGGAAAGGTCATCACCTGCGAAGAGCACTCTGTCATCGGCGGCCTGGGCGAGGCTGTGTGCAGCTGTTTGAGCGAGAACTATCCGGTTCCTGTCAAGCGCATCGGCGTCAACGATGAGTTCGGCCATTCCGGTCCCGCTGTCCAGGTTCTGGAGCAGTTCGGCCTGTGTGCTGGCAACATCGTCAAGGTTGCCAAGGAATTCTAAGAGAACCGATCAAGGCCGCATCCAAACCGGATGCGGCCTTGCTGCTTTTTGCTGCACAAATTCTAGTTTGTCGGTGTGTTTTACACACCGACAAACCGTAGGGGCGGCAACCTTTAGAAGAGGTATGATTGCCACCGGCAATCATAGAATTAGAAGATTCGCTGCGCTCTGCAACACGCCCGCGTAATTCGAAGAATTTCGTCGCCGCAAGGCGATAATCGTGTTATTTCCTTCGGAAATCCCAATCATTTCGATGAAATGATTGGGCGGGCGGCTAATAGCCGCCCCTACGGCATCCACGGGGAGACTCCTCGACAAATACCAATTTGCTTTATGTAGGGGCTGATATTTCAGCCCCTGGGGATTACTGCATGCCCTGCTCGTAAGCCTCGATCATCTTCTTGACCATCTGGCCGCCGACGGAGCCGGCTTCGCGGGAGGTCAGGTGACCGTTGTAGCCGTTGGTCAGGTTAACACCGACCTCCTGGGCGGCCTGCATCTTGAACTGCTCCATAGCCTGCTTTGCCTGGGGAACATTGATCTGATTGTTCTTCATGGTTTATCTCTCCTTTTGCTTTCTTGGAAAGTCCAACACTTTCCGAAGAAAGCATTTTTCTTTCCGCAAGGCTAGTTTTACCCGCAGTTGACAGGATATGACCGAGAAAATACGGAAGCTTTAACATTTTATGGAAAAATAAAATACTGGTTGACTTTACATAAAATGGCTGATAAAATTAGCATACGATAATAGCCTTACTGTAGGGTAGTGTTTGTGCTGCACGATCAGTAAGAAGAAAATTGCACATCAGCGAAAGAGAGGATGTTCGAATATGGAAAATAACAAGCGTTCCTTACTTGAACGGATCGGCTCCCTAGCAATGGCAGTGGTGATGGTGTTGAGCCTCCTGCCAGTCCAGGCTATGGCCGATGATTCTGCAGGCGTGCCAGTAGGCGATGTTACCACGGTGGCCGATCCGGATACCGTGTCCCGCCCGGTGGATGTTTACGGGGATGATACGGAAAACGCCGGTAAGGTGACGGTGGGGAAATCCGTCAGCGACAGCGCAGTGACGCTGGGCTACGGCAATACCAGCCAGACCTTTATGCCCGGTGAGGATAACTTTATTGTGACCATCTCCCAGACCGCACAGGTCATGGGTTTGGCGTCCGAGAGCAATGTGCCTCTGGATGTTGTGTTTGTACTGGATACCTCCGGCTCCATGAATCGAAATGGTGTTAACCGCGCAGCCAGCATGGTGAACGCGGCCAATGACGCCATCAAGACCCTAATGGAGGCCAATGAACACAACCGGATCGCGGTCGTGGCTTTCTCTGCCAACAACCAGGGTGGCGGCACGAGCAAGGGCGCAGCGGCAAATGTGTTGTCCTCTCTGGCGCATTATACGGGAAGCGGTGCTACCCAGCACCTGACCTGGGTAGATGAAGACGGAAATGGACCCAACAGCAGCAGGTATGATGCGGATGATTATCCCTACATTGCCGGCCGCGATATGATCACCGTAGAGGCGGAGAACTGGTGGGAGGACGATTATGTGAGTTTGGCATACCGTCATGGCTACTATGGCGGAACCAATATCCAGGCCGGTATCATCACCGGTGCCAAGCTGCTGACTGCGGACACCAATACCACCACCGTCACTACGGAAGACGGTGTTGTGACACGTATGCCCTTTATCGTGATCCTGTCCGATGGCCAGCCTACCTATTCTTATTCCGACAGCACTTGGTATAACCCCACTTCTACCAGCCAGCGAGGCGATGGCAATAATGCCTATGCCGGCAACGGCTTTATCCCTGCGGTGACCGCGGCCTATTATAAGGGACTGATCACCGAGAAGTATTACGGCACCACTGCCAGCGAGGACAATCGCTGCTCTATCTATACCATTGGTGTACAGCTTAATGAGGAACTGGCGGAGATTACCCTGAACCCCAAGGATAATTTTGCACAGGGTGCCAATAACTACTACAGGACCTTCAGCTCCTACTGGAATTCTTTCAACAATGTCCCCAGAGACGGCTTTACGGTTACTGTGAACGGTAATAACAGCAATAACAATACTTTCCGTTTCACCCAAGCCAGTGTGAACGCCACGATTAACCTTGTCAACGGCAAGAACCGTGATGGCAAGGTCATGTATGACGGTGGCCTGGCCTATAATGACGACTACTTTGCAGCCACCCAGACGGAGGATATCGCCAAGGCATTCCAGGATGTGGTGACCAGCATCCAGAAGAAGGCCATTTCTTCTCCCACAAAGGTGGACAGCGTTTACGGCGACGATTTCTCCGGCTATGTTACCTTCACCGATCCCATCGGTGAGTACATGGAGGTCAAGAACATTTATGGCTTGCTGGCGGACGGAAAATGGTACCGGGGCCAGAGCTTTGCCTACCATCTGCAGAATTGGAGCAGCGCACCCCAGGAGTTTAAGGATCTGCTGATCAAGACACTGAAGACCAGATGCCAGATCACGGATTCCGACTTTGACGTGGAGAGCGCGCTGGCGCAGGTGCAGGCATCTCCCAATCAGGCATATTACAACAACAGCACCGATTACGACAACTCCATCGTATGGTGGGGCAATGATATGGACTCTACTGCCGAGATCGATGAGCAGGTCCAGTTCCTGGCCATTGCTGACAACGATACCATCGAGTATATCGAGGACAACCAGGCTACGATCCAGCAGCTGGGTGCTGACTATGTCTGCCGCTCCTACTTCTTCTATGGTACTGCTGGCGACACTTCTGCCGAGCCCGACGATGAGTATCTGTACTTCGTGGTCCGTGTGCAGCGCTCCCTGAAGGCTCCCTACCAGCAGACGGTAGTCATCAGCGCACCTGCAAGCCTGCTGTCTGTGGAGCAGGTACTGATCACTGAGAGCACCGATTCCCAGGGGCAAACAGTGTATACTGCCACCGTTACTGAGGCAGAGCCTGCTCGCGTGGTTTACGAGGTGGGCCTGCAGGAAGGCATCAACGCCTTCAATGTGGCAGAAATGATGGCAAAGGATCCTGCATATCTGAATGAGACGGCTGAATTTGATGGCCAGACCGTATACACAAACTACAATGAGGCAGAAGGGACCTACACCTTCTATACCAACGACTGGAACCGCGGTGCGGATGAGGACAGCCATGAGCGGGCTATGACCAAGGCTACCTTTGATGCTGCAGCGGACAATGGCTTCTATACTTATCAGGAAGACACCCTGATCTATGTAAAGAACGGAAACGACTATGTGCCCTATGCCGGCCCCAATAAGCCTGTGGGCGCCGACTATTACTACGCCCGTGAGGTCTATGACTGGAGCGGTGCGCAGCGCAATGAGGACGGCAGCTATGACGCGGTAAAGAAGACCGTGTACATTCGCGTATACCTGCCCGATAGCGACGCCATCTTCCAGGCTGACGGAAGCTGGTACATCTCTGAGGGCGTCTATAAGGCTTCCTCTTTGACCGGCGGTGAGGACGTTGACAAGGATGAGAACAAGACCGGTACATCTTCGGCCGTTGTACACCCCGACCGTACCGCTGACGAGGATGACTCCCACTACACGGTATACCTGGGCAACAACGGCAAGCTGACGCTGAAGGCTCTGGTAACCAAGAAAGTTTCTATCAACCTGGCTGAGGGCGCGACGATCACCGATGATGACGGCAAGGTAGTTATGGTGGGCGATGAGCTGACCTATACCATCGATGTGGTCAATTACGATGATGAAAAGGTTACCGCCGATGTGACCGATATCGTTCCCCGCGGTACTGCCTATGTAGAAGGCAGCGCCACCCATGGCGGCGTATATGCCGATGGCAAGATCACCTGGGACGATGTGCCGGTGGATGCCGGGCAGACCGTACAGGTCAGCTTTAAGGTGGTCGTGACAGACGCGGCGCTTAGCGGTGATCTGGACGTAGTTTCCATCAATAATGCCGCCTCCGTCACCCTGAGCAACGGCTTCTCTTATACCACCAACACTACGGAGAATCCCCCTGAGGGCAAGAAGGTGGTCGATAGCGAGGGTAATCTCATTACCGGCACTGTGGAGGTTCAGGATGTTCTGGTCTACCGGATCCGCTGGCATAATGATTCCGGCAAGGTAGCGACTGTTACCGTTACCGATATCATTCCTGCCGGTACCACCTATGTGCAAAACAGCGCTTCTCACGATGGCGTATATAACGCAGAGAAAAAGAATATCACCTGGACAATGAAGGATGTGCAGCCCGGTACCAGCGGTGTGGTATCCTTCCGCGTGAATGTGAATGCCAGCGCGGTGGAGCATATCAGCAATGATGCCTCCATCAAGATCGGTGAGAATGATCCCCGTCAGACCAATGATACCAAGGTGGTCGTAAGCACCGGCGATCTGGTACTGAGCAAAACTGTAAATGCCAATGGCTTTGATGCAGCAAAGACCCAGACCTTTACCTTGAATATTACGGAGATCGGCGGCGGCCTGAGCGGCACCTACGTAATGGTCACCAATGGCAATGAGGGTACTGTTACCTTCGTCAATGGCCGGACTACCATCACCATCCACGACGGGGATACCATTGAGATCAAGGGCCTCCCCGCAGGCGCGATCTTCTCTGTCACTGAAGCTGTGAAGAACGGATTCACACCTACTTACACTGTAGGTACGTCCACCAGCGGCAGCGAGGGCCGTGTGACCATCCCTGCAAATGCGGATGTCAGCGTAGCCGTGACAAACACTTACGATCCCGATGCCGTTACCTTCCGTCTGGAGGGAACCAAGGTTCTGGATACCGCAGTCTTCGTGGATGATCTGGTATTTGGCTTTACCGCTTATGGCTGTGATGACGCCGGCGGCAATCTGGATGCCGCTAAGCTGCTGACCGGTGAGGTCACTGTTTCCAGCAGTGCCAAGGAAGTTGCCTTTGCTTTCTCTCCCGTTACCTTTGAAACAGTGGGTACTTACTATTACCTGGTCAGCGAGATCGACGGCGGCTTGACCGGCGTGAATTATGCTACGAACCAGTATCTGCTGGCGGTGACTGTGACGGATGACGGCTCCGGTCAGCTGAAGGCTTCTGCAACGCTGCTGGAGCGTGCGGATGAAAGCGGCGAATTCAAGGATGCCGACGAGGTGGAATTTACCAATGGCTATGTACCCAAGGAGACGCAGCTGACGCTGGAGGCTGCCAAGGAGCTGATCGGTCGGACTTTGAAGGCTGGCGAATTCTCCTTTGTGGTGAAGGATGCAGCGGACAATGTGGTCACCACCGGCACCAATGACGCCAACGGCAAGATCACCTTCCGGCCCATTACCTATAAGACCGCAGGTGAATATACCTACTATATCAGTGAGGTCAACGGCGGACTGCAGGGCGTGGAGTACAGCACAGCACAGATCGCAATTACCGTAAAGGTGGAAGATGTGAACGGCCAGCTGACCGCCAGCGCTTCTTATCCCAGCGGCGGCGTTAAGTTTACCAACACCTATACACCTGCAGGTATCACCGTTACACTGGAGGCAAATAAGACTCTGACCAATAACAGCGGCGATGAAGACCGCGTATTGGGCGATCAGGAGTTTAACTTCGCTGTGACCGACGAGGCGGGCAGGGTGGTCACCGCAGGTACCAACGACGCCAACGGCAAGATCGTCTTTAATCCCATCGGTTATACCATCAATGACGCAGGCAAGACCTTTACCTATCAGATCGAGGAAGTCATTCCTGACGTTTCCGGCGATCCCTATATGGACTATGATGAGAGCAGCTTTACCGTCACTGTGGCAGTGACCTATGATGCGCAGACCGGTACGCTGAGCGCAAATGTTACCTATCCCGAGGGCGGCGTGAAGTTTAATAACATTCAGCATCCCGACGCGATCGAGGTCATCCCCACCGGTAAGAAGGCTACAATTGCCGACAATAACAATGTGCCTGCTGATGCAACCTTCTCCTTCACTGTGATCGATGTGAGCAGCGGTAAGGAAGTGGGTGCAGGCGTTGCCAATGCAAACGGCCAGTTCCTGTTCTCCAAACTGACCTATTCCGAGGCCGGAACTTATCAGTACTGGATCAAAGAAACCCATGCGGGTATGGAGGCTCACGGCATTACCTACGACGACGCTGTGTTCCTGATGAAGGTCGTCGTCACCAAGACGAACGGAAAGCTGGAAGCTGCTGTAACCTACTATAGCCTGGCTGCAGGCGGTGATGCCTCCGATCCGGCGGATTACACCGTAGTTACGGAATTGCCCGCATTTGAAAACCACTATGATGCCAAGGGCCAGATTGCGATCACTGCGGACAAGGTTTTGAAGAATCTGAAGCTGAATGCAGGCGATTTTGCTTTCCGGCTGGTCCGTCAGGATAATGGCCACGAGATCACCGGCATCGTGGATGCAAACGGTAATATTCAGTTCGCAACGCTGTACTTTGATCTGAGTGAGTTTGCCGAGGGACAGACTGCCAAGACCATCCACTATCATATGAGTGAGGTCGTGCCTGCCAACGGCAAGCTGCCCGGCGTGACCTACGATACCAGTGTGCGCGATGTGTATATCACCATTACACACGATGGCACCGGCGTGATCACCGCCATGGTTACGGACAGCGAGGGCAATCCTCTTACCGGCGATGACGGTGCGGCACTGGATCCCAAGGATTCCAATGTGACCTTTACCAATACGTATGCACCTGAGGAAGGCACCAGCGCTACTATTGAGGCGGAAAAGGCGCTGACTGGACGGGATCTGGCGGACGGAGAATTCACTTTCGAGCTGTATCATGTGGACGGCGAAGGCAAGGAACGGCTGGTTGCCACAGCTACCAACGATGCCGATGGCAAGATCCTCTTCACCCGTACCTATGCACCTACCGTACTGAACGGTGCGGACAGCATTACGCTTCAGTATGTGATCCGCGAGGTGGATAACCGCCTGGGCGGTGTGACTTACGATGGCACTGTATTCCGCGTGAAGGTAACGATCACAGACAACAAGGATGGCACGATCAGCAGTGCAGTCACTTACGAAGGTCTGGAAGAGGGCCAGACTGTGCCTGAATTCAGCAATGCCTATGATGCCAAGGATACCATCTATACGCCTGTTGCTTCCAAGATCCTGGAGAATCGGGTCATGGAAGATAACGAGTTCTCCTTCGTGGTCCGCGATACGACCGCACAGCAGAATGTAGTTTCCACCGGTACTTCCAAGGCCGACGGCACGGTTGCATTCAGCGCCATCGGTTACTCTGCAGCCGGTACTTATCGCTACACCATCCACGAGGTCAAGGGTAACCTGAGCGGAGTTACTTACACCGAGAAGGTTTACTATCTGACTGTGACGGTTGTGGATAACGGCGACGGCACCATGACTGCCACCGGCGAATACTTTACGGATGCTGCATGTACACAGAAGGTGGATAAGGCTGTATTTACCAATGTTTATACACCCGATAGTGTTTCCATTCAGCTGCAGGCTAACAAGGTTCTGACTGGCCGGGATATGGAAGATAGCGAGTTCAGCTTCGTGGCAGAAATGCTGGACGGCACAGTAATGGCCACCGGCAGTAACGTGGCAGCTGGCGATGGCCAGAGTGCAGCCATCATCTTCTCTGCCATTGGTTACGAGCTGGCGGATCTGCAGGGAAGACCGTTTGCGGATCTTATCTACAGAGTTCGCGAAACCGGCGTTACCCAGGGCGGTGTGACCGGCGATACTACCGCGTACTATGCCTGCGTGCGACTGTCTCTGAACAAGGAGACCGGCAAGCTGGAGACCGAGGTCAGCTACTACGCAGATGAGAATCTGACCCAGTCTATTTCCGGCATCCAGTTTAAGAATACCTATGCACCCAAGTCTGCTGAGCTGGCAATCGCTGCTGACAAGACTTTGATCAATAAGAAGCTGGAGGCCGGTGAGTTCACCTTCACCCTGAAGGATACTGCCGGTAAGACGCTGCAGACCAAAGACAATGCGGCAGATGGCACCATCGCCTTCGAAGCGTTGAAGTTCGATCTGCCCGGCACCTATGTCTATACCGTCAGCGAAAGCGTGACCGATCAGGCTGAGGCAGGCAGATATACCCTGGACGATCCTTTCACAGTGGTCGTAACGGTTGTGGATGATCTGAAGGGCAACCTGAGAGCGACCGCAACCTATCATGTGATGGATGCCTCCGGTAATTATGATGCAGCGGTCAACCTAGGCGGTGTAGAATTCATCAACTGGTATACCGCACCTCCTGTTACCAAAGATCTGAGCCTGGAGATCGGCGCTACCAAGAAGGTGGAGACACCGGAGGGTATTACCTACAGTCCTGCCGGATTTACCTTCCATGTGAGGGATATCAAGAATAATTTGATCTCTACCGGTACATCTGATGCCCAGGGTAAGATCAGCTTTACGGAGTTCACCTTCAACCAGGCCGGTGAGTATCACTACTGGGTTTACGAGGTCGATACCGACAAGGGCGGTATCACAGAGGATACCCGTGTTTGGGAGATCCACATTCTGGTTCGGTACGACGAGCAGACGGGTCTGCTTTATATCAACGAGGCAGATGTGCAGACCTATCCCATGGGCCGCAGCGCGGCTGAGGATGGCGCACCTGTGTTTGTCAATATCTATCAGCCTGCTTCTGTGAAGCTGAATCTGACTGCTACAAAGATCCTTGAGGGTCGCGGACTGAAGGACCGTGAGTTCCTGTTCTACCTCATGGAGGGTGACCGTATTGCGGCGCAGGCTTACAATAGTGCCGACGGAACGGTTTCTTTTGAAATGACCTATACGCAGATCGGTACTCACACCTACACCATCGTGGAGCACCAGGGCAGCCTGGGCGGTGTGACCTACAATGACACCGTATACGCGGCACTTACTGTGGAGGTCATGGACAACGGCGAAGGCCAGCTGGTTGCCTATGTGGGCGGCCAGGCGCTGAGCAATGGTGCCACGGTTGCAACCGGTGTCAGCATTACCAATCAGTATGCTGCCAAGCCCGCTTCTGCAACGGTTCTGGCCCACAAGGTGCTTACCGGCAGCAAGGCGCTGAATGGTGATGATTTTACGTTCACGCTCCGGAACAAGGACGATGAAACTGAGTCCTATACCGCAAAGAATAACCTGGACGGCCACATTGAATTCCTGCTGAGCTTTGAAAAGGTCGGTGTGTACACCTACACCCTGTGCGAGGTGAAGGGTTCTGATCCCAGTATTACCTACGATGAGACGGAGTACATGGTTACTGTGACCGTTGTAGATGATGGTAGAGGCCAGCTGCAAGCAACGGTAGCATACAATACGGCAGACGGTCATGCGCCTATCTTTGAGAATGCCTACAAGGCAGCTCCTGTCACTGCCGAAATCAAAGCGCACAAGACCCTGACCGGTGAGAAGCTGCTGGCAGAGGGCCAGTACTTCTTCGAGCTGGAGGGCGAGGGCGTTAAGATCACCGATGTGA
The DNA here is from genome assembly GCA_045605575.1 of Faecousia sp. Taxonomy (GTDB): domain Bacteria; phylum Bacillota; class Clostridia; order Oscillospirales; family Oscillospiraceae; genus Faecousia. Next base: position 17,143 of record JAZUQE010000060.1, read on the forward strand.
CCAACGATGCCAACGGCAATGTGGTCTTCCATGTAACGCTTGACGCGGTTGGTAAGTACACCTATGTCATTCGCGAGACCAAGGGTACTGAACTGGGTACGACTTACGACGAGACTGAGTACACCGTAACGGTGACCATCACGGATAATCTGAACGGCAACCTGGTTGCGGATGTGGCATACGAAGGTGTAGAGGACGGAAAGATTCCGGGCTTTACGAACAGCTACAAGGGCGCAGAGACATCCATTAAGGTCACAGCAGGAAAGAAGCTGACCGGTAAGAATATGATCGGTGAAGAATTCTCCTTCCGGCTGGTGAACAAGCTAGACAACAATGAAGTTTACACGGCCAAGAATGATGCCAACGGTAATGTAGCATTTGACTTGACCTTCCGCAACTCCGGCGTGTATGTCTACACACTGTCTGAAATTGCCGGAACAGATACCAAGATGACCTATGATGTGAACACCTATACGGTCACCATCACGGTCACAGATGACCTGAAGGGATACTTGACTGCCGAGGTCGAGTACAGCACGACCGATGGTGCTGCACCTGTGTTTATCAATGCTTATCAGCCTGACGCGGTTGGCGTTGTTCTGAACGGCACTAAGAAACTCACCGGACGTGATCTGGAAGCAGGCGAATTCAATTTCCAGGTGCGCGACGGCCAGGGCAATCTGGTTGCGACTGCCAAGAACGGTGCGGATGGCAAGATCGTCTTTGGTGAGATCAAGCTTCCCACAGCTGGCAAGTATACCTTCACTGTTACGGAGGTCAAGGGAAGCAACATCAGCATTACCTATGACGAAACTGCCTTTACCGTGAGCGTAAATGTGGTCAATGACAACGGTACGCTGAAGGCAGAGGTTACCTATCCTGAGTCGGGTATCGTATTTGAAAATGTGTATGAAAAGTATGATCATGAAAATCCGGATACCGGTGATCACAGCGGTATGGCTCTGTATCTGACCATGATGACTGTGAGCATGCTCGGCTTTGCCGTCATGCTGTTGGTCATGAAGAAGAGAGCATACAGATAACCATCCAACCACAAAAAGGGCACGCTGCCAATGGTAGCGTGCCCTTTTCAATTGCGTAGGCAGCGTGTGTAAAGACCGGTTTACCGGTGTGTAAAACACATCGATAAACCGTAGGGACGCCCAATGGGCGTCCGGCAATTTTACGAACAAAATTGCATCGCCGAAGGCGATAATCCTGTTATTTTTGTGGGAAAACCCAATCATTTCGATGAAATGATTAGGCGGACGGCCAGTGGTTGTCCCTACGATTGCTCTGTGCGACAAATACCAATTTGCAACGCGGGAACAGTCAGAACGAAGCAGGGCGTTGCTTTGAAAAAATGGGTGTACTGCTTTTGCAGTACACCCAAAAAGTATCCGATGATCGGCACCTTCAGCGCATGATCGCGGATAGCACAAACCGTGCATCATCGTATTCATAGGTGCAGGTAGAAAGCGTCAAGATCTGGTCAGAAGCTGTGGGCAGGATCCCGCAGCTGAACTTGGACCGGGAAGCGGTACTTTTCAACCAATCTGCATAGTCATCTGCGGAGGAAAAGTCCATCTGCCAGGCGTTGCCTCGCATATCCGTCACATAGCCGGAAAAAAAGATCAGCTCATAAGTCTTGTCCGGTGTAAACAGATAGCCGGTGGGATGGGCATCGTAGTAAGATTGCCGCTTGTATTTAGCAATATCCGCAAACATGGAACCGTCGCCCATATGGTGGCCGTAGATGACGGTATTACGGTCTGAATAATCCGGGGAATTACGGTGGTCCATGAAAATACTGCCGGATGCATTATACTTGCCGGTGATCAAGTGGTATAGATAGGTGCTGTTGGTTTCACCCTGCAAAATGGGATAGTTAACATTGGTGTTTTCAATATAGATCCAGCCGACTACATCCGGATTGATCTCCCAAAGCGCTTCAAAGTCTACGGGTGAGACAAAAGGTTCGGTTTCCGGCGTCAGGGAGGTAGGATCCTCGGGAAGGGTGGCGGAAGGAGAGTAGGTGGGGCTGGGTACTTCGTTCTGTGCAGGGGGTTTTGTGGAAACAGGGAGCTGAACATGCTGCTGGAGATCCTCGTAGGTTTTCTCGCCTTCCTTGTATTCGTTCAGAATGCTGACTACCTTGTAACCGGAAAATACAGCGACACCTAAAAAAACAAGACAAAGCAGGATCAGCGGAATGCTGACTGGACGTTTACTTTCGTATTTACCATGGGTATACTTGGCCATGTTGGTTCACTCCTTAGGAAGAGAAAAGGGAAAATCCTTGCCGGTGGGTTTACTATGGATAGTAAAGCAAGACCTTTGCAAAAATGATTATTAATGCGCAAAGACCGCAGCGATACCACCGGGGCAAGGCTGCGATCAAGGCATGGGTATGGGGCTAGGTATGGATGGCTGCCTCTACCGGGTCAGCAGTATTTTGCGATCACTGCCTGCATCTGGGGAAATGCATCTTCCATCTCTGCCACTAGCTTGAGCTGGGTGCGGCAGCGGTCCAGATTGTGCTCCGGGTAGGAAATGCGGAAATAGTGGTCACCGTCCAGATAGTCGGTAAGGAAACGCATGCCGCATTCCAGGGTCATCAGCTTGGCACCCCAGGGCAGATATTCCAGTTCAGCATCCGTCAAAGCACCTTGCGCGCCCTCCAGAAAGCCGCGGGTAAAGATTTCATAGAGGTCCAGATCAAAATGGACTTTGGAAAGATCCCTTTCATCCTCGGCAGCGGTGCTGGCGCCAAAGCGGATGGCATCGCCAAAGTCATGGATGGACAGACCGGGCATAGTAGTATCCAGGTCGATGACGCACAGGCCCTTGCCGGTGGCGGCATCAAAGAGAATATTATTCAGCTTGGTGTCATTGTGGGTGACTCGCAAGGGAAGCTTGCCTTCCCGAAGTGCCTGCATGGCTACGGAACAATCGGCTTTTCGGGCCTGCACAAAAGCGATTTCCTCTGCCACTGCAGCAGCCCGGCCCATGGGGTCGGCAGTCAGAACAGCCTCGAACTTGGCATAGCGGTCTTCCGTATCGTGGAAGCGTTGGATGGTCTCGTGCAGGGATTCCACAGGGAAATTCTCCAGCATCCGCTGGAAACGGCCAAAGCTGTAACCGGCGGCTTCAAACAGCTCAGGGGTCGCGGTCTGGGGGCAGGTGGTGCCCTCGATGAATTTCAACAGACGCCAGACCTTGCCGCCTCCATCCGTATAAAAATCTTTGCCATCTATGGTAGGCAGCAGGGTCAGTGTCTCACGGTTCGGATCACCGCCTGCTGCGGCGATCTTTACACGCAGGAAAGCAGTAATGCCTGCCATGTTCTCCATCAGCTGTTCCGGGTGGGGAAAGGCAGCTGTGGAGATGCCCTGCAGAATGAAACGGACGCCGTCACAGCGCACACAGTATGTATCGTTAATATGTCCATGACCGTAGCGCTCAATGGACAGGATCTGTGAGGGAAAATCGAAGGCCGCCAGGACATCCTGGGGCACAGAAGCGAGCATCATGTAAGGTTCCTCCTGAAAGGCCGAAGCAACGGCACATATTTCAAATATTATACATCTAAACGCCGATAAAAGCAATAAAAACTTTCTTTCGTACTGCTTGGGACGTTGCAAAACCGCAAATTCTGGAGTATAATGACAGAAAAATTCAGGAGGCTTTCCTATGGTCAAGCATATTGTAATGTATACGCTCAAGGAGATGGAGGATAAGGCGCAGGCTGTAAAGTTTATCGCTTCCACGCTGGAGCCACTGGTGGGTAAGATCCCCGGACTGCTGCATCTGGAGGTACGGCAGTCTTTCCAGGGAATGGACTATGCGCTGTATTCCGAATTCGAAAGCCGGGAGGCTCTGGCGCAATATGCGGTGCATCCGCTGCATCTTGCTGCCAAGGAGCAATTCCATCATTTGCTGGCAAGCCGGGTCAGTGCAGACTATGAGTGTTGAGAGCAAGGGAATCCGTCTGGCACCGATGGAGCAGCTGTACGAGCTGATGCTGCCCCAGTTGGAAGGTGGAGGAAGTGTGAGGCTGACGGTGTCGGGCAGCAGCATGCACCCTATGCTGCGCCACCGATTAGATACAGTGGTCCTAAAAGCCTGCGATGCGGTGGCACGGGGAGACCTGATCTTTTACCGCCGGGAAGACGGACGTTTTGTGCTGCATAGGATCGTTCGGGTAAAAATGGCGGAAGAATTTGTATGCAGCGGCGACAATCAGTACGAGCCTGAGCGCGTGATGCGGCAGCAGGTGATCGCGAAAATGACGGAGTTTACCAGGGCGGGGAAGGTCTACCGGGCGGATCATGCGGGCTATCGACTGTATGTGGCCATCTGGGTATGGATGTTTCCTGTGCGCCGACCGTTTTTGGCGGTACGCAGGATGCTTGGGAAGCTGCGCAGAAAATTATTGAGAAGAAAATGATAAAAGGAGAGTGCTTGGGCACTCTCCTTTTACTTCGGTGTGCTCTTAACACACCGATAAACCGTAGGGACGCATTGGCCGCCCCTGCGGCGTAAAACGATGACTGTACCATAAATACCAACATATTTCCGTCTAATTGTATCGATATAGGAATACTTTATTTCTTTCTTTCGTATAAAATGTACAAAACAGGCTGGACAAAGGCGAAGAAATACGCTATCATATAGGTTGCAAGTTTATGCTCAGCGTATGATGCATTTTTTAATAAGAGGTGATTTGAATGGCGTTTTCCTTTTTTGGTGGTATTCACCCCAAGGAAAACAAGTGGTATGCGGAGGCTCAGCCGGTGCAGGCTTTCCCAGAGCCGGATCTGCTGGTGCTGCCCATGCAGCAGCACATCGGTGCACCCTGCAAGCCCCTGGTAAAAAAAGGAGATCCGGTCACGATGGGACAGAAGATCGGTGACAATCAGGGCTTGTGTGTGCCGGTGCACGCACCGGTATCCGGAAAGGTCAAGGCTGTGGAGATGCGGCCCCATATTTCCGGCACCCATGTACTTAGTGTTGTGATCGAAAATGACCATTTGGATACTTTGTGCGAAATCGTGAAGCCCCGCACCCAGGAAGAAGTAGAAAAGCTGACAGCGGAAGAATTGATGGCCATTATTCGGGAAGCCGGTATCGTAGGTATGGGCGGCGCGACCTTCCCCACCCATGTGAAGCTCTCTTCGGGCTTGGGTAAAGTAGACACGATCATAGTCAATGTGTCCGAATGTGAGCCCTATATCGTGGCGGACGATCTGCTTTGCCGGGAGTTCGCACCCCAGGTGATCTCTGGACTGAAGTTGATCATGAAGATCCTGGGTCTAAGCAGTGCTCATATCGCCATGGAAAACAATAAGCCCGCAGCTGCCAAAGCGCTGCGCTGGGAGATCGATCCCCAGGAGGGCATCACCCTGGATATCCTGCCTGCCAAGTATCCCCAGGGTGCGGAAAAACAGCTGATCTATGCCATTACAGGCCGGGAGGTCCCGTCCGGCGGACTTCCTGCTGCCGTAGGCTGTGCTGTGTTCAATGCCGCTACCTGCAAGGCTATCCATGACGCGGTGTATGAAGGTATGCCGCTCATTCGCCGGATCATCACCGTATCCGGTGATATCGTCATGGAGCCCAAAAATCTGATGGTTCCCATTGGAACGGCTGTGAATGACCTGCTGGAGGCAGTGGGTCACAGCGAGAATCCCTATAAGGTCCTGTCCGGCGGCCCCATGATGGGATCTTCTCTGTACGATCTGAGCGCACCTGTGATCAAGGGCTCCAACGCTGTGACCATTCTGGGCGTGAAGAATAAATATGTGGTGGAGCAGTCCCGCTGCATCCGCTGCGGCCGTTGTATCGACGTATGTCCTATGCATCTGATGCCTGTTCTGATGTACAAGTCTATGCAGGGCGGCGATATCGAAGAGATGAAGGCCCAGAATCTGATGGACTGTATTGAGTGTGGCTGCTGCGCTTATACCTGCCCCGGCTGTGTGCCGCTGGTGCTGGCGTTCCGGGCCGGCAAGCACCGCATCCGGGATGCCCAGGTAAAAGCCAGCCAGGCTGCTAAGGGTTAAGGAGGGAAGAAAATGGCACAGATGAAATACTTCTATGAGCTGACCATTTCCAGCTCCCCCCATGTACACGGAAGCGTGACGACCCGCACCATCATGCGGGATGTGCTGATAGCTCTGCTGCCGGCTCTGGTAGGCAGCGTGGTGCTGTTTGGACTGCGCGCGCTGATGGTGACGCTGGTCAGCGTTTCCGGCTGCGTATTTTTTGAGTGGCTTTGGGACCGGCTACGCAAGCGTCCCTGTAAGATCTATGATATGTCCGCCATGGTGACGGGCGTGCTTCTGGCCTTTGTCTGCCCGGTGACGATCCCCTATTGGTGTATTCTGGTTGGAGACTTTTTTGCTATCATCGTAGTAAAGATGCTCTTTGGCGGCATTGGAAAGAACTTTGTCAACCCTGCTCTGGCGGGCAGAGCTTTTATGTTCAGCTGGCCCGTATTGATGACCAACTGGGTCAAACCGGGCTGGAGCAATGCCGCTGGCCTTTGGAGCACGGCAGATGCTGTGACCGGTGCCACGCCTCTGGCGGCTATGCATCAGGGCCAACTGCCGGAAGCATCTTTGATGGACATGTTCCTGGGAAATATCGGCGGCTGCATCGGTGAGACTTCTGTGGTGCTGCTGTTGGTGGGTTTTGTCTACCTACTGCTCCGCAAGGTCATTTCCCCCCGGATCCCCCTGTGTTACATTGGTACAGTGGCTGTGCTGGCACTGCTGTTCCCCATGGGAAATGACCGCCTGGCCTGGTGTGCTGCCCAGCTGTGCGGCGGTGGACTGATGCTGGGTGCGATCTTTATGGCTACCGACTATGTGACCAGCCCGGTGACAAAGCTGGGCCAGGTGATCTACGGTATCGGCTGCGGTGTTCTGACCATCGTGATTCGCTATTTCGGTGGCTACAGTGAGGGCGTCAGCTATGCGATCCTGGTGATGAATTGTTGCGTGGTGCTTCTGGACCGGCTGGGCCGTCCTGTGAAGTTCGGCGCACCCAAGAAAAAGGCGGTGAAGGGATGAAAACACGGATGGATGTGGGCTACATCCTTCGCCTGACGGTGATCCTGCTGCTGATCACCTCTCTGGCAGCTGCCGGATTGGGCGCGGTGAATGCCATTACCAAAGATAGAATTGCCGCTAATGCTGCACTCAAGACACAAAAGGCGCTGGAAGAGGTTCTTCCCGGTGCGGTGGATATGCAGCTGATCGATGATGAGGGAAGCGGGATCGTGCAGGCGGTCTATGCTCCCGGTGTGACCTCTTCGGTGCAGGGATACGCGGTGCAGGTAGCACCGACCTCCGGCTTCGGCGGTGAGATCGTGATGATCGTAGGCATCGATGGAGCGGGCAGGGTTTGCGGTATATCCATTGTCTCTCATGCGGAAACACCCGGCCTGGGTGCTGTGGCAGATGCCGAGACCCCGGCAGGTGAAGGATTCCGGGAAAGCTTTCACGGCAAGACCGGAACACTGACGGTTGGGGATATCGACGCACTTTCCGGCGCTACCATTACCACTAAGGCTGTGGTAGAAGGCGTTAACGCGGCCCTTGCCTATGTGGCCGGGATGGGTTAAGGAGGTCGACTATGGATTTCAAAAAACAATTCAAAGAAGGCCTGGTGACCAAGAACCCCGTATTCGTCCAGCTGCTGGGTATGTGCTCTACGCTGGCGATCACCACCAGCCTGTTTAATGGCCTGGGTATGGGCATTTGCGTGACGATCATTCTGATCTGCTCCAATGTGCTGATCTCTGCGCTGCGGAAGGTGATCCCCAGTCAGATCCGCATTGCCGCTTACATCGTCATCATTGCATCCTTTGTCACGATCGTAGACTTGCTGCTGCAGGCTTTTCTGCCGGCGCTTTCCGAAAGTCTGGGTGTGTTTATTCCCTTGATCGTGGTCAACTGCATCATTCTGGGCCGTGCGGAAGCCTTTGCCTCTAAAAACGGAGTGCTGGCATCCGCGGTGGATGGCCTGTGCCAGGGTATCGGCTATACGGTGGCTCTGGTGGTGATGTGTATTGTTCGGGAACTGCTGGGCAGCGGCACCTTCGGCGGCGGTCTGTTGGGCGAAAACGGTGCGGGTATCCGGATCTTCCCAGCAGAATACGCAGCTATGCAGATGATCATGCCGGTTGGCGGATTTTTGACACTGGGCTTCCTGGTGGCAGGCTTCCAGTGGCTGACCCGGTATCTGAACAATAAAAAAGCACAAAAGGAGGGCGCGAAGTAATGGAATACATGCAGTCTTTGATCGGCATTCTGATCGCAGCGCTCCTTTCTGAGAACTTTATTCTGGTGAAATTCTACGGCATCTGCCCTTTTATGGGTGTGAGCAAGAAGATCGATACCGCACTGGGCATGGGTATGGCGGTCACATTTGTAATGGCTCTGGCTTCCGCAGCATGCTGGGCAGTGGACAACTACCTGCTGTATATTCCCAATGTGTGGGATCTGCGGTACATGCAGACAGTGGCATTCATTCTGGTGATCGCGTCCATCGTGCAGGTGGTGGAGATGTTCCTAAAGAAAATGGTGCCGGCTCTTTACAAGGCGCTGGGCATCTTCCTTCCGCTGATCACCACCAACTGTGCGGTGCTGGGTGTGGCGCTGGTCAATGCCCAGAAGGGTTATGATTTCCTGCAGAGTGTGTTTAACGGTGCTTGCGGTGGTTTGGGCTTTACGTTGGCGATCGTACTGTTTGCCTCCATTCGGGAGCGGGTGGATAAGGCTGAGGGCCCCAAGTCCTTTAAGGGCTTCCCTTTGACACTGGTGGCTGCCGGATTGCTGGCATTGGCCTTTATGGGCTTCTCCGGCCTGAAGTTCTTCTAAGGAGGGCGAGAGTATGGATATTTTGATCGCTGTCGCCATTTTGGGCGGCCTGGGCTTGATCTTCGGCCTGGTGCTGGCTGTGGCGTCCAAGGTGTTTTATGTGCAGACCGATCTCCGTCTGGATAAACTGAATGCGTGTCTGCCCGGTGCCAACTGCGGCGGCTGCGGCTATGCCGGCTGCGGTGGTTATGCTGAAGCGGTGCTGAAAGGGGAGGCAGAGATCGGCAAGTGTGCCTCCGGCGGAAATGAATGCGCCCAGGCAATGGCAGCTATTATGGGTGTCAAGGCTAACGCTATGACTCGGAAAGTGGCCCTGGTGCGTTGCTCCGGCTTCCACGGCGTGGACGAGAGCGGCAAACAGACGGGCGCCAAGCGTAAGGGCGAGTACGAGGGCTTTAAAGATTGTCTGGCAGCCTCAAAAGTCGGCGGCAACGGCCCACTGTCGTGTAAATTCGGCTGCCTGGGCTACGGAAACTGCGTGAAGGCCTGCAAGTACGATGCCATCAACGTGGTGAACGGTGTTGCCAAGGTGGATTCGGAAAAGTGTGTGGGCTGTATGAGCTGTGCAGCCGCTTGCCCCAGAGGTATTATTGTGCCAGTGGAGTACGATAAGCATGTCCGTATTGCTTGTGCTTCCCATGCCAAGGGCGCGGTGACCATCCGGGGCTGTACCCAGGGCTGTATCGGCTGCGGTATCTGCAAGAAGATCTGCCCGCTGGATGCCATTACCATCGAGAACAATCTGGCTGTGATCGATTACAGCATTTGCGATTCTTGCGGTCTGTGCGCCACTGTGTGTCCTAAGCATCTGATCGTAGATACCATGGAAGGCACCCCTGCCCAGATCCTGGCGGCATCGAAGAAGTGAGAAAAACGGCTTGCTGCGGCAAGCCGTTTTTTCGCGGGTGATTGCAAAAAATAATCATAAAAGAAGCATATGAGGAGTAGCGTAGCCGGGGGATGTGTGTTATGATGAAGCAACTGGGTAAGACAGACTGCGCGAAGATAAACCGGGAAAGGTGAAAATAGCATGCTGAATTTGTCGGTTATGCCTCTGTTTGAGGATTCTGTGGAGGCTGTATGCGAGGATATTATCCGGCAGCAGCGAGAGGGGATCACGACCTACGCAATGATGATGATGACCTTCAATGCCGAGGGGACGCCGCCGGTGGAGAAGGCCAAGGAACAATGCCGGATCTATGACCTGTACCGCGAAAGGCTGGATAGAGCCGGTGCAAAGCACGGCGTGCTGGTACAGGCGACAATGGGCCATATTACCCGTCCGTATGCACCGCATCCCTTTCAAACCACGGTCAGCGTGATCGACGGCGAGGAAAGCGGTGTGACCTGCTGCCCGCTGGATCCCGGCTTCCGGGCGTATATGAAGGAACAGATGCGAATCCTTGCCACCCATAAGCCTGGGGCCGTGATGATCGACGACGATGTGGCAATGCTTTACCGGAACACCCGGGGCTGTGCCTGCCATCGCCATATGGCGGAATTTAATCGCCGGGCGGGAACGGACATGACCCGGCAGGAACTGTACGCACACCTGTCCGGCAGCTCGCCGGAGGATCAGCAATATGCGCAGCTATATGTGGATGTGCAGCGTAATTCCCTGGTGGACTTTGTTAAGTATATTCGGGAGGGCATCGATGAGGTGGATCCCACGGTGCAGGGTATCGTATCCGGCATCTATGTCAGTACCTTCTGCGAATTCTCCGCAGAGGTGGGAAATGCCTTTGCCGGCAAGGGGAATCCTGTGATCATCCGCTATAACGGCGGTCCTTATGCAAAGGAAGGCCCCTATGGCTTCACGGCAAATGTATTTCGGGCTGCAATTATCCGGGAGAATCTGAACGACCAGGTCGATATTTTCCTGGCGGAAACGGATACCTGTCCGCATAACCGCTACAGCACAAGTGCCGCTATGATGCATGCGCATTATAGCGCCATCATTCTGCAGGGTGCGAAGGGCGCAAAACACTGGATCACAGAGCTACGCTGCTGGCGGCCCGAATCCGGAGAAGCCTACCGGAAAATACTTGCAGAAAATAAGGGCTTTTACGAAAGGCTTGCCGAATATGCCGACAAGCTGCAGCCCTTTGGCTGAAGGATCCCGTTGACCCTGCATCAGCATTATGTGTTTACCCCGGACTATCCGGTCCAAAGCATTGCGCCCTGGGCTACTTGCATCCTGGAGCGGATGGGCCTGCCGCTGTACTTTGGCAACGGTGGAAACGGCGCGGTATTTTTAGATGATTTTGCTGCCGACGGCTTCGATGATGATCAAATCCGCACGTTTCTGTCCGGTGTGTTGGTTCTGTCTGTCGGAGCGGCGGAAAAGCTGGGTGCACGGGGCTTCCGGGAGTATATCGGCGTGGAGATAGGCGACTGGGAGGGTGCGAATCCCACCATGGAGCTTCTGGACGGAAAGAGAATCAGCGGATGTCTGCCATTCGGCATGCGGTATCTGCAGCCCTGCGCCGATGGCGTGGAGGAACTGACCTGGATCGTCCATGAGAATCAGATCGAGCATACTGTACAGAAGCTGTTCCCTGGCGTGACCAGGTACAAAAACGCTCTGGGGGGAAGCGTATATGTCTTCAATGCAGATCCGGACATGCCCTATCAGTACTTTACGGCCTTTTCCATGCTGAACGCGGCGAGAAAACGGCAGTTTGCACAGCTTCTTGCAGAAGCTGGATGTCTGGATGTGTATTACCCGGAGGATGCGGAGATCTACCTGTATGCCGGAAGACTGCCGGATGGAGAGATCATGGCAGTGTTATATAATTTGAGTTTTGATGAGCTGGAAGTGCTGCCGCTGGTATGTAAGGAACGCGTTGTGCGGGTGGAGAAGCTGGACAGTGACGGTACACGCAGCTGCTGCAGCTTTTCGGGAAGCAAAAGCATTGTGATCGGTCAGCCACTGAAGCCAATGATGCCTTTGGTACTGTTTCTGTCCGTGCGGGCAGAATAAATAAAATATTACAGCCATCGGGCAGGAGACGGAAATTCCGTCTCCTGCTTTTTTGTGCGAATTTCAGTTTGTCGTGCAGTTTTTGTAAGAGACTGTAGGGCGGGGGCATGCCCCTGCCCTACGAATGGTCTGCTCGATAAACACCAATTTACAAACTTCATAAATTTTTTTGGAAATACAGGAAATACTACTGCTGAAAAGGCGGTGAGGCAGTGAAGTATTTTGAAGCCTCCACCCGGATCATTGCCGGGGATGGAGCGCTGGATGCGCTGAAGGAGTTCGGCGCCAAGCGGCTGATGGTGGTGACGGATCCTTATTTTTATGAAAACGGAACAGCAGCCAGACTGGCTGCTCTTTCCGGGGCAGAGTACACTGAAATCTTTCATAAGATACAGCCGGATCCCAGTGTGGAGCTGGCCGCGGAGGGAACGGCGGCGGTGAAGACCTTTGGCCCGGATCTAATCCTGGCGCTTGGTGGCGGCAGCGCTATGGATTGCGCCAAGGCCATGGCGTATTTTTCGGAAACGAAGGCACCTTTGGTAGCAGTGCCTACGACTTCCGGTTCCGGTTCGGAGGTGACAGATTTCGCCATCTTAAGCCACAATGGGGTCAAGCATCCGCTGGTAGATAAACGGCTGCGGCCTAAGGCGGCGATCCTGGACAGCTGCCTCCTGCAGCAGTTGCCAAAGGGGTTGGTCGCGGACACGGGCTTCGATGTTCTGTGCCATGCGGCAGAGAGCTATGTGGCCACCGGCAGCAGTATGTTCACGGACGCGCTGGCCCTAGAGGCCTTCCGTACCGTGTATGCACTCCTACCTGCGTCCTTTGCTGGAGACCAGACCGTTCGGTTGAAGATCCATCTGTCGGCTACCATGGCTGGAATGGCCTTCACCCAGGCAGGACTGGGACTGTGTCATGCTATAGCGCATGGGCTTGGCGGCATGTTTCACGTGCCTCATGGGAAACTGAATGCGATTTTGCTGCCAGCTGTCATAGAAGCCAATGCCTATGGGGCTGGGGAGAAGTACGCCAAACTGGCTATGGGGGCCGGAATCGGCGGAAGTGCCCAGACGTTGGCGATCCGGAATCTGAAAAATGCGCTGATCCGGCTGCGGCGGGAGCTGAATATGCCGGATACTTTGGCACAGGCCGGGATAGATGTACGCAGGCTTCGCCAGAATATGGATGGGCTGGTAACCGCGGTGCTGGAAGATCCCTGCTGCGATACCAATCCCATGAAGGTAGAGGCGTTCACTGTTCGCAGAATTTTGGAGTCGGTGGCAGGCTATGCATGAAAGCCTTCTTTCCGTAGGTCTGGATGTGGGAACGACCACTACCCAGCTGGTGGTCAGCAGGCTTTGGGTACAAAACAGGGCATCCGGATTTGCAGTGCCGGATCTGCAGATCCGTGACAGGGAGATCCTGTACCGCAGCGAGGTTCACTTTACGCCGCTGCTGGGGCAGGAGCTGGTGGATGGCCCGGGGATCCGCGCCATTGTGCAAAAGGAGTATGAAAACGCCGGGATCCGGCCGGAGGAGGTGGATACCGGAGCGGTGATCATCACCGGAGAGACCTCCAGGAAGGAAAATGCGGCTGCTGTATTGTCAGCGTTGGCAGAATTTGCGGGAAAATTTGTAGTTGCCACGGCAGGGCCGGATCTGGAAAGTGTGTTGGCTGCTAAGGGTGCCGGAGCAGACGAGCTTTCTCAGCGCAGCGGCAAGCGGGTGCTGCACATGGATATTGGCGGCGGTACCAGCAATCTGGCCCTGTGTGAAGATGGAAAGATCGTAAAGACAGGGTGTTTGAATGTAGGCGGACGGCTGATTCGGATGGATGAACGGGGGAAGGTGACCTATCTGTCCCCGGTCCTGCGGCAGCTGGTAGCGTACCGGGAGGGAGATGTTCTGACCCGGGAGCAAGCCATGGAAACGGCCCGGCTGCTGGCATCCGCTTTGGAGATGGCGGCGGGACTGTGTTCGCCTACTGGTCTGTTGGAGCAGCTCACAACGTTGGAAGCTGCCTATTGGAAGCCGGTTTCCGATGTGCGGATCTCCTTTTCCGGAGGCGTAGCGGACTGCATCGAGCAGGAGCAGCCCTGGCTGATTTATGGAGATCTGGGGCCGCTGCTGGGACAGGCCATCCGCAAAAGCCGTCTGTGTCAGGGACCGTACAGTCTGGGAAAACAGACGATCCGTGCTACAGTGATCGGGGCTGGGTGCTACAGTACGCAGTTGTCCGGCAGCACAGTCTATCTGCGGGGAGCAAAGCTTCCGCTGCAGAATCTGCCTGTAGCAAGGCTTACGGCAGCAGAGCAGGCATTACCGGAAGAAGGGCTGGCTCAGATCATACGGCAGCGGCTGGAGGCTATGGATACCTGGGGCGTGTTGGCATTGCCTGGTTGGAAGAACCCGGATTACCGGAAGATCACAGGCCTTGCAGAGGCGGTGGTCCATGCAGTAGGCTCCAGACCGTGTTATCTTGCCCTGGAGCAGGATATGGCAAAAGCACTGGGTCACGCACTGGCCTTGCGCTTGCCGGAGACAGCAGCGTGCATATGCATCGATGGCGTCAGTATCCCGGAAGGAAGCTTTCTGGATATCGGCGCGGCGGTGGGGCCTGCCATTGCGATAACGGTCAAGACGCTGATCTTTGGACAATAGAGGGGGATACCATGAAATTAAAAACCACATTGCTGGGGAAAACCTACGAATTCCGCAGCGTAAAGGAAGTGCTGGCAAAGGCCAACGAGGAAAAAACCGGTGATAAGCTGGCGGGCCTGGCAGCACAGACGGCACAAGAGCGGGTGGCGGCGAAGGTAGTGCTGGCGGCCATGCCGCTGCACGAGCTGCGGGAGCATCCTGCGGTTCCTTACGAGGAAGACGAGGTCACCCGGATCATCCAGGACGATGTAAATGAGCATGTCTACCGTAAGATCCAAAACTGGACGGTGGCAGAGCTGCGTGAATGGCTGCTGGATGAGAACACCGCTTCGGCAGACATCCGCCGCATCAGCCGGGGACTGACTTCCGAAATGGTGGCTGCGGTCTGTAAGCTGATGAGCAACCTGGACCTTATTTACTGTGCTGCCAAAATGCCGGTGACAGCCCATTGCAATACTACGATCGGCTTGCCCGGAACCCTTTCCTGCCGCTTGCAGCCCAATCATACTACCGATGACCCGGATGGGATCACCGCATCGGTACTGGAGGGGCTGAGTTTTGGCGCGGGCGACGCGGTCATTGGCTTGAACCCGGTGACGGACAGCCCGGAGCAGGTGGGAAAGGTGCTGCGCCGGTTCCAGGAAATAAAGGAACACTGGCAGATCCCAACGCAGATCTGTGTGCTGGCCCATGTAACGGCTCAGATGAAAGCCGTGCGGGATGGGGCACCCTGTGATCTGATCTTCCAGTCCATTGCGGGCAGCCAGGCGGGCAATGCGGCCTTTGGCTTTGATGCCGCTGTGCTGGCGGAGGCCCAGGATATCTTGGTCCATGAGGGTACTGCCCAGGGACCCAATGTGATGTATTTTGAAACGGGTCAGGGTTCAGAGCTTTCCTCCAATGCCCATTATGATACGGACCAGGTGACTATGGAGGCCCGATGCTATGGCTTTGCCAAGCGGTTTTCTCCTTTTTTGGTCAACACGGTAGTGGGTTTCATTGGGCCCGAATACCTTTATGATGCCCGCCAGGTGACCCGGGCCGGCCTGGAGGACCACTTCATGGGCAAGCTCACCGGTATTTCCATGGGCTGCGACTGCTGCTATACCAATCACATGAAGGCAGACCAAAATGACATTGAGAATCTGGCAACACTGCTGACGGTAGCAGGGTGCAATTACTTCATGGGCATCCCCCATGGCGATGATATTATGCTCAACTACCAGACGACCGGTTTCCGGGAAACGGCAGCGCTGCGGGAACTGACCGGAAAAACGGCGATCCCAGAGTTTCAGCGCTGGCTGGAAAAAATGGGCTTCGTGGAAAACGGACGGCTGACAAAAAAAGCCGGGGATGGCTCCAGCTTGCTTTTCTGAGATTTCAAAATTGGTATTTATCGTGCAGACCATTCGTAGGGACGGCCATTGGCCGTCCGTCCAACAATTGTACCGCAATTGTTGGAATTTTCGCAGGAAATGAAACGATTATCGCCTTTCGGCAATGCAATTTTTACGAAATTGCCGGAAGCCCAATGGGGAGCGACCCGACCGCCGCCGGTGGCGGAAAAAGGGAGGGGAGCGAGTGGCAGCGGTCGGCAAGATGCAAGCCCGCTTTGTCGGGCGTAGCATCTGCCGGGCACCGCAACAGGGCGTCCCTACGGTTTATCGGTGTGTCAAACACACCGATAAACTGAAATTTGCATACTCCACGGGAGGTAGAACATGAATAAACAAGAGCTTTCCGCTATGGTGGCGGAAATACTGCGGGAACTGGGCGGCAAGACGGAACCCATGGTGAAAGCATCGGAGTATAAGCCTGCCAATTCCGGCCCGCAGCGCCCGGATGCGCAATACCGGGACGGTGACTTTGTGGAAGATGTGACCAAATTGGATCTTCGCAAGCTTTATTTAACGCAAAATCCGGAAAAAAAGGAAGAATATGCCCGCCTCAAGGCCCGAACGCCAGCCCGTCTGGGTTCCGGAAAGGCTGGTCCCCGGTATAAGACTTTGACCATGCTCCGATTCCGGGCAGACCATGCTGCTGCACAGGATGCGGTTTTTTCCGAGGTGTCGGAGGATTATGCCAAGGTGCACGGACTGACGCCTGTACAGACCTGCTGCAGCAGTAAGGATGAATACTTGACCCGGCCAGACCGTGGTCGCCGCTTTGATGAACACAACCAAAAGGTGATCCGCGGTGTGATCTCCGGCAGCCCGAAGGTGCTGATCGTAGTAGGCGATGGGTTGTCTTCCGCAGCGATCGAGGCCAATGCGGCTGATTGTATGGCAGCCATCCGGGATGGACTGAAGCTTCAGGGGGTCGAGGTGGGTCCGGGGCTGTTTGTGCGCTATTGTCGGGTCGGTGCCGGGGATGCCATCGGAGATGTGACCGGCTGTGAGCTGGTATGTATGCTGGTTGGCGAGCGTCCCGGCCTGGTCACGGACAAGAGCATGTCTGCCTATATCACCTACAAGCCCCACACCGGTGTCAGTGAATCCAGCCGGACGGTGGTATCTAATATCCATGCTCAGGGCACACCGGCGGTAGAAGCGGGTGCGCATATTGCTTCGTTGATCGGAACCATCCTAAAGAAAAAGGTTTCCGGCGTAGGGCTGCATCTGGAGGCTGGTGTATGATTCCAACGAAGGTGCTGGCGGTACGATATTTAGCCAACGCGGCACCGCCTTTGTTAAGGGGAATGGGGGCACCAAAGGGCTATCCATCTCTGGCAATGCTGACGGCGGACAGTGATGATCCGACGTATATCGCCCTGGATCAGGCCACCAAGGCAGCAGATGTGAAGGTCTGCTATGCCAGAAGCTTTTACGCCGGGGCGGCTAATGCCACCACACCCTTGGCTGGGGAAGTCATCGGTGTGCTGGCAGGCAGGGACCCTGGAGCAGTGCGCAGCGGTATGGAGGCGGTAATGTCAACCTTGGCCCAGGTGGGCTTTGAGGATGTAGGTGTACCCTGCCTTGCCCACACGGTCAGCAGCTGCGGCAGCTTTCTGGCACAGGAGGCGGGAATCGCAGAGGGGCAGGCACTGGCCTACCTCATTGCACCGCCGCTGGAGAGCATGTATGCACTGGACTGTGCATTAAAAGCAGCGGATGTGAAGTTATGTAAACTATATGAGCCTCCCAGCCAGACCAATTTCGGCGGCGGCTTGCTTACCGGCAGCCAATCGGCCTGTTATGCTGCCTGTGCGGCCTTTCGGGAGGCAGTAGCCGAAGTAGCTGCAAACCCGAAAAGATAAATTGGTTTTTGTCGAGGAGTCTCCCCTACGGCGTGTGATGGAAGTGCGGAGGAGGACGGAACAAGGGAGGGTCAAGCCCCTCCCCTACAAATCACGGAAATAAATCAGTGCGACAAACTGAAATTCGAAAGGGGAATTTATGGAACTGGATAAGGATTTACAGGCCCGGCAGGAGGCAAGGGATCTGTTGAAGCAGGCACAGGTAGCCCAGGAGCAACTGGCACGGATGTCGCAGTCACAGCTGGACGGAATCGTCAAGGCAATTTGTGACGCGATCTATTCCGCAGCCACAGAGCTGGCGGAGCTTGCTGTCCGGGAAACAGGCTTTGGCAACGTGGAAGATAAGACCATTAAAAATCAGTTCTCTTCCCGCAGAGTTTGGGAAGCGATAAAAGACATGAAGACTGTGGGCGTATTAAAGGAAGCCCAGGGGGAAAAGCTATGGGAGGTAGGTGTACCGGTAGGTGTCATTGCTGCCATCATTCCCAGCACCAACCCCACCTCTACAGTGTGCTATAAGGCAATGATCGCCCTGAAAGCAGGCAATGCTATCGTATTTTCACCGCATCCCAAGGCACTTTCCTGTACACTGCGGGCTGCACAACTGGCGGCGGAGGCTGCGGAAAAGGCTGGAGCTCCGAAAGGATCTGTTGGATGCTTGCGTATCCCCTCTATGGATGGCTGCCGTGAGTTGATGACCGGAGAACAGACCCGTCTGATCCTGGCAACCGGCGGTCCTGCCATGGTGCGCTCGGCCTACTCTTCCGGAAAACCGGCCATTGGTGTGGGCGCGGGTAACGGCCCTGCCTATATCCACCACAGCGCGGATATCGAACAGGCCATGAAATGCATCCTTCGCTCCAAGACCTTTGACTATGGCACAGTCTGCGCCAGTGAGCAGAGCATTATTGTGGAAGCTTCCATGGAGCAGCAGGTGCGGGATATAGGTCGTAAGCTGGGCTTCTATTTTATGCAGACAGAGGAAGCAGGACGGCTTGCCAAGCTGCTGTTTAAGCCAAACGGCACCTTGAATCCGGAGATCGTGGGCAAAAGTGCGGAAAAGCTTGCACAGATGGCCAATATTACCGTACCCCGGGGTACGGCTGTGCTGGTAGCCAGAGAGCAGGAGGCAGGGCCTACCAGGCCGTATTCCATGGAAAAGCTGTGTCCGGTGCTGGCGTGTTTTGTCATGGAGAGCCAGGAGGCGGTTTTGCAGAAGGCCATAGAGGTGCTCACACATGAAGGCAGCGGTCATACCTTTGCCATGCATGCAAACGATCAGACGGTGATCCGGCAGTTTGCTTTGCAGATCCCTGTATCCCGGTTTCTGGTCAATACGCCGGCGGCATTGGGAGGCATCGGGGCAACGACCAGGCTGTTCCCGGCACTGACACTGGGCTGCGGCGCAGTAGGCGGCAGTTCCTCGTCCAATAATATTTCTCCCATGGATCTGATCAACATCCGGCGTGTTGCCTGGGGAGAAGAGCAGCAGGAAAAAGCTGTGGTGAGCGTAGATGCCCAGCTGGTTGAGCTGGTAGCGAGAAAAATCTTGGAAAAATTGGGCTAAAAACAAATCTCAAACAATGGAGGATGTCATATGAACACGAATTCTTTGGGTATGATCGAAACAAAGGGCCTGATCGGCGCAATCGAGGCAGCTGATGCGATGGTCAAGTCTGCCAATGTGCAGTTGGTGGGCAAGGAGCAGGTCGGCGGCGGCCTGGTTACTGTGATGGTGCGCGGCGATGTGGGCGCGGTGAAGGCTGCCACAGATGCCGGTGCAGCTGCTGCGGAAAAGGTCGGCGAGCTGATCAGTGTCCATGTCATTGCCCGGCCCCATACGGAAGTAGATGCCATTTTGCCCAACGGTCGTCTGAGTCAGGGCGGCGCGGCCCAGAGTAAGTAAATGCTCTGGGATGAACGTGCCGTCCGGGACAATGTGCGTAACCGGGAGGGGAAGCGTGTGTTTTACAAAAAAGAGGGGGACACGCTGACCCCCTCGGCCCGGGATTTTTTACGTGCAGAGCACATTGAGATATTTCCGGCTTCCATGGCGAAGCCGGAAAAGTACCGGCTTTTGGGTGGCGGCTGGTGCGAGGAAAAGCCGGAGCATATGACCCATCTGGATGCGCAGCTGCTGGTGCGCAAGGATCATCCCAGGATCCGGTTCCGGGGGGCTATGGATACACTGGAAGCCCAGCTTCTGCTGTGTGGCCGAGAGACAGAGGAGATCCTAAACCTTGCCCGAAGGCTGATCCGATGCGATGTGCTGAATGAGCCGGTAGGTGAGTTTACACTCTGTGGGTTGACACAGGATCAGCAGCGAAGCCACAGCCATTTCCCACAGGAGTACTACGGAATTGCTCATTTTATGCCCCAGTATACGGATGGGGATGCCATTTTGCGGCTGAATCTGTGCCGGTGCGCTGCAAGAGCGGCGGAACTTGTGGCAGTTGAGGCCTTTGTGGATGCCGATGGGCAGGTTCTAAGAGGAGATATTTTACAGGCACTGAATCGGATGAGCAGCATGCTGTACATTCTGATGCTGCGACATAAGGCCGAAAATCAAGGCTGCATGAAAGGATGATCGTATGCAGGAGGATCTGGATAAGCTGGTAGAAACCGTGATGGGAGCGATCTTTGTGCCGCTGGAAGCCTCCGGGCGGCATGTTCACGTGACAAAAGAGCAGGCTATGCAGCTGTTTGGTCACGCTCTGACGCCCCAGCGGTCGTTATCCCAGCCGGGACAGTATCTGGCGAAGGAGCGTTTGACTGTCCGGGGTCCGAAGGGGGAATTTGAGAACGTGGCGGTACTGGGTCCGGAGCGGAAAGAAGCGCAGGTGGAGGTGTCTCTGACGGATGCCCGCAGTCTGGGATTGACGGTACCTGTGCGTCTTTCCGGTGATGTAACCGGTTCTCCAGGTGCTGAGCTCATTGGTCCAATGGGGAGTATCCGTATTCCGCAAGGCGTGATTGCCGCTAAGCGGCATATCCACATGCTGCCGGAGGATGCAGACCGCATGGGTGTCCGTGACGGACAGACTGTAAAACTAAAAACCTTCACAGATCGTCCCTTGGTGTTGGAGGACGTGGCAGTGCGTGTCAGTTCATCCTTTGCGACCTTTGTGCATCTGGACTATGATGAGGCAAATGCCTGCGGTTTCCAAAAGGGAGATCTGGGGAGGATCCTTCCATGAGCCGGGCTCTGCTGATCGGTACCCAGCCGCCGTTGGAGTATGAGTATGTGACGGGACAGCCCTACGATACGGTAGTCATCGGTTCTTTGACCCTCTCCCAGCTGCTGCGTTTTTCGGAAGAAGCGGTGCTGGAAGCGCTGGCGAAGGGGATGCCGGTAGTGCTATACACGCCGGGTCTTCCGGAGGCGGGAAATAACCGTGCGCTGGCGGCAGCACTGGCAAGCAGTCGACGGGAATTAAAAAGCTGGGGTGTCGTATTCACCGATGGGGGCAGAAAGCGGCTGATCACCGCCAAGGAAGCCCAGGCGTTTTTGCTAAGTGGTCAGAGGCCGCCTCAGGGTTCGGTGTTGACGCCTCTGGCAAAAGAAATTTTGGAGGGAAAGCAATGAAGATCGGTGAGATCACTGGCTCCATATGGGCCACGAGAAAGGCTCAATCTTTGGCGGGGCAGACATTTCTGATCGTGCGTACCGGAGAGGAAGAACTGGTAGCGGCGGATCAGGTGGGAGCAGGTCCCGGGGATCGGGTTCTGCTGGTTACCGGAACTGTAGCCAGCCGGTTTTGCATGGAAGCACCCATCGATGCAGCGGTGGTAGCCATCCTGGATACGCAGAAAAGCCAGGAGTAACCGTCTCGGAGAGCGGTAAATTGGTATTTATCGTGCAGACCATTCGTAGGGACGGCCATTGGCCGTCCGTCCAACAATTGTACCGCAATTGTTGGAATTTTCGCAGGAAATTAAACGATTATCGCCTTGCGGCAATGCAATTTTTACAAAATTGCCGGACGCCCAATGGGCGTCCCTACGGTTTGTCGGTGTGTAAAACACACCGACAAACTGAAATTGGTATACTAGGGAGGCTTGTATGTCGGTCCATGAAATCGTCATTTATATGATGGCACTGTTTGCGGTGCTGGGTGCGCTGGATCGGATCTTTGGAAACCGGTTTGGTCTTGGCAAGGAATTCGAAGATGGAATCCAGACCATGGGTGCTCTGGCACTGGCAATGATCGGTGTGATCTGTCTGGCACCGGCACTGGCAAACGTGCTGCGGCCAGTGGTAGTTCCGGTGTATGCATTTCTGGGGGCAGATCCTGCTATGTTCGCCGGTACGATATTGGCCTGTGATATGGGCGGCGGCAGCTTGGCCATGGAACTGACAGATAATACGCAGGCGGCCTACCTGGGCGGTGTGATCACCGGCTCTATGCTGGGTGCAACGATCGTATTCACAATTCCCATTGTCATGGGTATGCTGAGTAAGGAAGATCAAAGCTTTGCGGCGAAGGGAATCCTGTCTGGGATCGTCACCATTCCGATCGGCGTATTTGTGGGCGGGTTAGTGGCTGGCTTTCCTGTTGGAATGGTAGCACGGAATCTGATCCCCATCATTCTCATTGCGGCTCTGATCGCCCTGGGTCTTTGGCGGGCGGAAAAGGCTATGATCCGTGGGTTTGTGATCTTCGGTAAGCTGATCGTGATTCTGATCACAGTCGGTCTGGCAGCTGGGATCGTAGAAGGATTGACAGGTCTTCAACTGATACCGGGACTGGCACCCATTTCTGAAGGATTTCAGACAGTAGGTGCAATTGCTATTGTGCTAGCCGGCGCTTTTCCCCTGGTTTATGTGGTGACCAGGCTGCTGCGCAAACCACTTCTGAAGCTTGGCGGCCTTTTGGGCATCAATGATACGGCAGCGGCTGGTATGGTGGCGACCCTTGCCAATTCGATTGCTACCTTTGGCATGGTCAAAGACATGGATGACAGGGGTAAGGTGGTCAATGTAGCCTTTGCTGTGAGTGCGGCCTTTGTGCTTGGCGACCATTTGGGATTCACAGCAGGGTTTGCTCCGGAAATGCTGCCTGCGGTCATCGCGGGTAAGCTGGCAGGCGGCGTGTTCGCCGTTGCGGTAGCACTGCTGCTGACCAGAAAACAGAAAGACCGATAAATTGGTATTTATCGTGCAGACCATTCGTAGGGACGGACATTGGCCGTCCGCCCAACAATTGTACCGCAATT
This sequence comes from Faecousia sp., assembly GCA_045605575.1. Taxonomy (GTDB): domain Bacteria; phylum Bacillota; class Clostridia; order Oscillospirales; family Oscillospiraceae; genus Faecousia. The sequence continues at coordinate 40,148 of JAZUQE010000060.1, forward strand.
GTTGGAATTTTCGCAGGAAATTAAACGATTATCGCCTTACGGCAATGCAATTTTTACAAAATTGCCGGACGCCCAATGGGGAGCGACCCGACCGCCGCCGGTGGCGGAAAAAGGGAGGGGAGCGAGTGGCAGCGGTCGGCAAGATGCAAGCCCGCTTTGTCGGGCGTAGCATCTGCCGGGCACCG
>JAZUQE010000061.1:0-17715 GCA_045605575.1 Faecousia sp.
CGGCGGCGCAGGCCGACTGCAGATCACGGAATTACTCCTCCACGATTGCTTCAACAGGGCAGTTGTCGGCGCAGCTACCGCAGTTTACGCAGACATCAGCGTCGATGACATAGGTCTCGTCGCCCTCGGAGATAGCCTCAACGGGGCAGTTGTCGGCGCAGGCACCGCACTTGACGCAAGCATCAGTAATCTTGTAAGCCATGTTCGTTCCTCCATATGTTTGTAGTTGGCATTTGCAACAATGCATCTTTATTCTAGCATGTATTTTCTAAAATGCAATGCCTTTTTTAAAAAGGCTGTATATTTTTTTGATCCGACGGGGAGAATCTTCGCCGAAGGAGGGTTGCTCATGCGCTACGACGATAGTGCGCTGGAGGTGATCGCAGCATCCGGCAGCTATGCCAGGGTGTTGGGGCATAGCTATGTGGGCAGCGCTCATATTCTGCTGGCATTGTCGCAGTCACCCGCAATGGCAGGACATTTGCTGCGCTCAAGCGGTATGCAGACCCAATTGCTGGAGGCCGCAGTACGGCTGCTTTATGGCAGCGGAAGTCCCACATTACCCTTACCCCAGGGATGGACAGTGCAGGCCGGAAAGATCCTGCGCGGTGCGGCGCTGGAGGCGAAATGCAGAAAAGAGAAGAATGTGGGATCCGAGCATATTCTGCTGTCACTGCTGCGGGGACGGAAACACGCGGCGGCAGAGCTGCTGATGTTGGGCGGTGTCGATACCCAGCTGCTGTTTACGGCGGTGGTGGATGCCATGGATCTGGCATCGCGGACAGGAAAACCCAAAAAGGAGGGGTCTTCTATGAAATTATTAGAACAATTCAGCGAGGATCTGGTCGCTAAAGCGGCGGGCATGGAACCTGTGATCGGCCGGGAGCGGGAAATTGAAACAGTGATCGGAATTCTGAGCAGGAAGAATAAGAATAATCCGGCGCTGATCGGCGAGCCCGGCGTGGGTAAGACGGCCATTGCGGAGGGGCTGGCGCAAAGAATGGCGGCGGGAAATGTACCGCCGCAGCTTCGGGAAAAGCGGTTGATCAGTTTGAATATGGCTAATCTGGTGGCTGGGACCAAGTACCGGGGCGAATTTGAAGAGCGGCTGCGGGACGTCTTGGCAGAGATCCGGCGCAGTGGGGATGTGATCCTGTTTGTGGATGAGATGCATACCATTGTGGGTGCCGGCGCGGCGGAAGGAGCCATTGATGCTGCCAACATTTTTAAGCCTGCCCTTGGCCGGGGTGAATTGCAGATGCTGGGAGCCACCACTTTGACGGAATACCGAAAATTTATTGAAAAGGATCCGGCGCTGGACCGCAGGTTTCGGCCGGTGCTGGTGGAGGAGCCGGATCAGAAAGCCACTTTGCAGATCCTGATGGGGCTAAAGCCGGGACTGGAGCGTCATCACGGGATTCCCATCAGCCGGGAAGCGCTGGAGGAGGCTGTACGGCTTTCTGTGCGGTATTTGCCGGATCTGTATCTGCCCGATAAGGCGGTGGATCTGCTGGACGAGGGGGCTTCCCACGCCCGGATGGAGGAGCTACATGCGGGTAGGGGCCTGCGGAAGGATCTGGAAGAAAAGCTGAATGAAGCGGTACGGGAAAGCCGCTTTGAGGCGGCGGCAGAGCTGCGTGACAAAATGCAGCGTATGAATGCTACCCCAAGGGAACGGAAACGGCGAACGGTGACGGCTGCGGATATTGCCTGGGCTGTATCCGGAAGAACGGGTATTCCCGTAGGTCGGCTGACAGCGGATGAACGGAAGCGGCTGCTGACGCTGGAGGAGAACCTGTCCGCCAGGGTCATGGGGCAGGAGCAAGCGATCCGCACTGTGGCACAGAGCATACGCAGAGGATTGGGTGGCTTTCGGGATGAGAAGCGGCCCATTGCGTCCATGCTATTTACGGGGCCGACCGGTGTGGGCAAGACGGAGCTATGCAGGGCGTTGGCAGAGGAGCTTTATGGCAGCAAGGATGCCATGCTTCGGCTGGATATGACCGAATACATGGAAAAGCAGTCTGTTTCCCGCTTGATCGGTGCGCCTCCCGGCTATGTGGGTTATGAAGAGGGCGGAAAGCTTACGGAGGCGGTGCGGCGCAGACCATACTGCCTGGTGCTGCTGGATGAACTGGAAAAGGCCCATCCGGATGTCTGGGGGATCTTGCTCCAAATTATGGAGGAGGGTGTGCTGACGGATGCCAATATGCGGCATGTGAGCTTCCGTAATACCATTGTGGTAATGACCTGCAATGTGGGCGGGCAGATCCGTTCCGACGGTCTGGGCTTTCGTCCTGCAGGCCGGGAAGGGGAGACAGAGACGGCACTGCGGCAGTGCTTCACACCGGAATTCCTGGGGCGATTGGATCAGATCGTCTGCTTCCGGCCACTGTCAGAGCAGGCCATGGAGGCGATCACCGGAAAATATCTGCAGGAACTGACACAGCGGGGGAAGGCGGCCGGCGTCGAGCTGCTGCTGCCCCGGGAATTGACTTCGGTACTGCGCAATACGCCCGGCGGTAAAGCAGGTGCCCGGCAGCTGCGTAAGTGCATTCAGGAGCAGGTAGAGGCGCCGCTGGCTGCCTTTTTGCTGCAAAGCGATAAAAAGCCTGCTGTGATCCGGGGAGAGCTGAAGGACGGGCAATTGCAATTTTTTGGATAAACCCAATTATTTTTATAGAACAAGCGTTCTAAAACCCGGATTTAGGACGCTTTTTTCTATTTTTTGTAAAAAAAAGCTGTAAAAAAGATTGATTTTTGGAGCCGTAGCAGTTATACTGTCAGTAAATGGAGCAAAAGGGTAGTAAAGTGGAGTAAAAGGGAAGGAGTGTGAGGAAGATGATCGGAAAATACCCGGCAAAGCTGGATGAAAAGAACAGACTGTTTGTACCTGCCAAGCTGCGCCAGGAACTGGGCGATACGTTCTTCGTGACACTGGGCGTCAATTGCGGCCATCGCTGCCTCACGGTGTATACCACCCAGGATTGGACGACTCTGGGGGATAACTACAATGCACTGCCCATCTCTCAACGCTCTGCTGCTACCAGTCTGATCTTTATGAATGCCACGGAGTGCAATCCCGATAAGCAGTTTCGCTTTGGCCTGACCCAGTTTTTGCTGGACTATGCCGGGATCGGTAAGGATGTTATGATCGTCGGCCGTGCGGGCCAGGCTGAGATCTGGGATGCCCAGGAATTCCAGGCCTTTGAGGCAGAAAATCTGACTCCGGAGAAGCTGCTGGCATCGTTGGAGGCAATTGGACTATGAGTGAATTTCATCATGTTTCCGTGCTGCTTGACGAATGCATCGAGGGACTGAATATCCATCCGGACGGCATTTACGTAGACGGCACCTTAGGCGGTGCGGGACATTCTTCACAGATTGCTGCCCGGCTCACCACAGGCAGACTGATCGGTATTGACCGGGATCCCGTAGCCTTGGAGGCTGCCGGTAAGCGCCTGGAGCCCTGGAAAGACCGGGTGAGCTTGGTTCATTCCAATTTCTGTGAGATCTCTGATGTACTCAAAGAGCTGGAGATCCCCGGTGTAGACGGGATATTGCTGGATCTGGGTGTTTCTTCTCCTCAATTGGACGATGGGGCCAGGGGCTTTTCCTACATGGCAGATGCGTCGCTGGATATGCGCATGAACAGCCAGGATGCACTGACGGCCCATACTGTGGTCAACTGCTGGCCCTACGAAGAGCTGCGCCGGATCCTTTACGCCTATGGCGAGGAGCGTTACGCACCCCAGATCGCTTCGGCCATCTGCCGACGCAGAGAAGTCGCTGCCATTGAGACAACGCTGGAGCTGGTGGATGTGATCCGCTCGGCCATGCCGCCGGCGGCACTTCGGGAAAAGCAGCATCCTGCCAAGAGAAGCTTCCAGGCGATCCGCATTGCGGTCAATGATGAGCTGGGGAGCGTAGAAAAGGTTATGGCCGATGCGGTGGAATGTCTGAATCCGGGCGGTCGGATGGCGGTGATCACCTTCCATTCCCTGGAAGACCGGATCGTGAAGAACGGCATGGCGGAGGCGGCTAAGGGCTGTACCTGCCCGCCAAACTTCCCGGTGTGCGTATGCGGCAATCAGCCGAAGGTAAAGCTGATCTCCAGAAAACCCATTGTGGCATCGCAGCAGGAGCTGGATGCAAATCCAAGAGCCAGAAGCGCGAAGCTGCGCATATGCGAAAAACTGTAATTTCTAAAGAAAGGGGAGACTGACGTGGCCCGAAGACTGGACATCCAATACATTCGCTACTACACAGATGGCAGCGCGGCCCGTAAGGTCGAACCGAAAAGTGCACCAAAACGCAAACCGGCGGCGAGGAAAAGAAAGGAACTGGTATGGACACTGCGGTTGGATCCTTTGCCTGTGGCGGGCATGCTGATCTCCTGCGTGCTGCTGGTGTGCATGATCCTCGGGGCTGTGGAATTGAACCAGGCGCGTCAGGAGCAGCGGCAGATGCATGAGTATGTGCAGATGCTGCAAGAGGCGAATGCCAGACTGGATGGCAAATACAGGGAAGAAATGGATCCGGAGTATATTGAGCAGCTGGCGCTGTCCATGGGGATGGTGCCCCAGGAGCAGGTGCAGCACATCAGCGTGCAGATGCCCTCGCAGGAGACTGCTGAAGAGCCCGGATTCTGGAACAGCATAGTTCACTTCCTGGCGGGGCTGTTCGCATAAAGAGACTGGCCGACCAATACAATAGGATAGGAAACTGCAATGGGCGGTAAGGGATTCCTTGCTGCCCATTGAAAGACTTGAGGGTCCTGAAAAGAGGTCGGCCATATGAAAAAGACCAAAAAAACGCACACACGTCTGCGCCTGGACAGCGGCCAGCACAGGCGTATCCTGGTGGCTGGAGCCGTGCTGGGGCTGGCAGCATTTCTGCCTGTTACACTGCGGCTGTACAGTCTGATGGTTGCGGATTATGACTATTATGCAGGCCTTGCCCTGCGCAACCAGACAAGAAGCACATCTGTCAGCGCCCAACGGGGCAATATATACGATGCCAATATGAATCTCCTGGCTGGTTCGGAGACTGTGGAAACGGTGTATCTGGATCCTCATGAACTGAAGCAGTCCGGCGCGGACATTCCTGCGATCGCCCGAAAACTGGGTCAGATCCTGGATCTGGAACCGGATTGGATTGAGAAGCAGGCTGCAGATACTTCTATGCGTTACAAACAGCTGGCTGCACAGATCGATGAACAGACCGCAGGGCAGATCCGAAGCTACATCAATGAAGAAGAAATTGCCGGTATCCACCTGGAACCTTCCAGTAAGCGGGTGTATCCTATGGGGACACTGGCCAGCCAGGTGATCGGGTTTACCAATGCCTCCAATACGGGCTCGGAGGGGATCGAGGCGGCCTACAACGCCTATTTGGAGGGAAAAGCCGGAAAGGTCATTACCACAAAGGGCAACAACGAGATGGATATGCCCTTTTCCTATGAAAATTATATTGCAGCTAAGGAAGGGTGCAGCGTGGTGCTTACATTGGACGCCACGGTGCAGGCCTGCCTGGAAAAGCAGATGGAGGCTGCCATCGCTCGCTATGATGTGCAAAACGGTGCTTTCGGACTGGTGATGGATGTGAATACCGGCGAAGTGCTGGCCATGGCCACCCTGGGCGGCTACGATCCCAATCAATATCTGGAGATCGGAGACGGGGAGACACTTCGGGAATTGGAACAGCTGCGGCAGCTGTATTTGCGCTACCCGAAGGAAAGCGAAGCCTATCTGGCCGGACAGAAGGCTTATTCGGAAGCATTGACCCAGGCACGGCTGAAGCAGTGGCGCAACCGGTGTATATCGGACGGTTATGAGCCGGGCTCGACCTTTAAGGTGCTGACGCTGGCTGCAGCGCTGGATTGCGGTGCGGTGAGCCTGGATACGCCCTTTCACTGCAGCGGCGCAGAGCAGATCCCGGGACGCTCCCAGCTTCTGCACTGCTGGCGATCAGCCGGACATGGAGCCCAGAAAACGCCCCAGGCTTTGCAGAATTCCTGCAACCTTGCCTTCGCTCACATCGCTTTAAAGCTGGGCGGAGAACGGTTTTATGAGTATATTCAGCGCTTTGGCGTGCTAGAGAAGACAGGAATCGACCTTTCCGGCGAAAGCAAAGGTGTATTCTTTGATAAGGAATTGGTGACGAACACGGATAAGTGGGGAACTGCATCCCTAACGTCCGGCTCCTTTGGTCAGACCTTTAAGATCACGCCCCTACAGCTGGTGCGGGCGATTTCCTCTGTGGTCAACGGTGGGTGGCTGATGGAGCCGTATCTGGTGTCGGAGATCTTTGACAGCGAAGGAAACACCGTTTTCCGGCAGGAGCCGACTGTGGTTCGGCAGACCATTCGTGAGGACACCTCTGAGGTGATGTGCGAGCTGATCCGGTCGGTGGTTACCGAAGGAACAGCAAAAAACGCGTCGGTGGCGGGTTTTTCCATCGGCGGTAAGACGGGTACCAGTGAGAAGATCGATGTATTCGATGAAAACGGTCAGCGGGTGCAGGATAAGATCGTCTCCTTTGTGGGAATCGCGCCTATGGAGGATCCGAAGTATATTGTGCTGGTGGCGCTGGATACGCCTTCACGTGCCACGGGGATCTATATCTCCGGCGGTGTGATGGCAGCTCCCACAGTGGGAGCGGTGATGGCGGATATCCTGCCCTATCTGGGGGTACAACAGACCTTTGGTGAGGATGACCCCGCAGCACGACAGATCGCCTTGGAGGATATGACCGGAATGACACCGGATCAAGCTCAGAGGATCTTAAAGGAAGCCGGCTTGACGGCCCAGCTTCAGGGAGATGGGGAGACGGTGACGGCTCAGATCCCGGCGGCAGGCCAGACCGTCCCCGGCGGCAGCGAGGTGCTGCTGTATTTGGGGCAGGATGCCGAACAGAGGACCGTACAGGTGCCGGACTTTACTGGGATGAACCGTCAGCAGGCCAGCGACGCAGCCGGGGCGGCGGGACTGTATATTCTGGTGGCAGGCAATACGGACATTTCCGCGGCGGTCACAGTCACGGATCAGGATATTCCTCCGCTGACACAGGTCGGTGTGGGAACCACAATACGACTGGTATTTGCGGACACGGGCGCCGCAGATTAAAAAAGGAGCTTACCTATGAAGCTGAAAGAATTACTGAAAGATATTTCTGTACTGCAGATGCAAGCGGATCCGGAGCTGGAGATCACCCAGATCGTCTATGACTCCCGGAAGGTGACACCCGGAAGCCTCTTTGTGGCGGTGACGGGTTTTGTGTCCGATGGAAACCGCTTTATTCCTATGGCCCTGGAAAAGGGCGCTGCCGCGGTGGTAACGGCAGAACAGCCGGAAGGCCAGTTCCCCTATGTATTGGTGGAGTCTGACCGGCTGGCACTGGCCATGCTGGGGGCTAACTTCTACGGCAGACCTGCCCAAGCCATGACTATGATCGGCGTTACCGGTACCAACGGTAAGACATCTGTGACCTTGCTGCTGAAGCAGGTTTTGGAGAAGACGCTGGGGGCAAAAGTAGGCTTGATCGGCACTACGCAGAATATGATCGGCCAGGAAGTGATCCCCACGGAGCGTACTACGCCGGAAAGCCTGGACTTGCAGGCGTTATTTGCCAGAATGCGGGATGGCGGCTGCAGCCACATGATCATGGAAGTTTCCTCCCACGCGCTGAGCCTGGAGCGTGTCGGCGGTGTGCATTATACGGTGGGTGCTTTTACCAATCTGACGGAGGATCATCTGGATTTCCATGGCACCATGGAAGACTACTGCGACGCCAAGGCACTGCTTTTCCGGCGCTGTGACAAGGCTGTAGCGAACCTGGATGACGAATGGTTTCCCAGGATCACCGCCAATGCTGCCTGCGGCGTCATGCAGACATCCGCCAAGGGCAAAGCAGATCTTTACGCGAAAGACATTACCATGCTTTCCGACGGCGTGCGATTCACGGCGGTGGCTGGAGAGGAAGAGGTGGCTGTGGAGCTGCCCATTCCCGGCAAGTTTACGGTGTACAATACTCTGACCGTATTGGGCATCAGCATGCAGCTGGGTGTCAGCCTGTCTGACGCAGCCTATGCGTTGAAGAGCGTCGAGGGTGTCAAGGGCAGGGTAGAGGTGGTTCCCACCCCCGGTAAAGAATTCACGATCCTGATCGACTATGCCCACACGCCCGACGGACTGGAAAATGTGCTTTCCTCCGTTAAGGATTACTGCAAGGGAAGATTAATCGCGGTCTTTGGCTGTGGAGGAGACCGGGACAGGAAAAAGAGACCCATTATGGGAGAAATCGGCTGCCGTATTGCGGACTTGGCCCTCATTACCTCGGATAATCCCAGGACAGAGGTGCCGGCGGATATCATTCGTGATATCGTAGCCGGGGTGCCGGAGGGCGCGGATAATTATGAAGTGATCGAAAATCGTGTGGATGCGATCCATCATGCTATGGACATTGCGAAAAAACATGATATAATTGTACTGGCAGGAAAGGGCCATGAGACCTATCAGGAGATCATGGGAGTCAAACATCATTTGGATGAACGCGAGATCGTCGCGCAGTACCTGCCGGAAATGAGGAACTGACATGGGTAGGATCACTTTGCGCCAGGCAGCCCAGTGGTGCGGCGGCCGGGTGGAAGAACAATATGCCGATGTGACCTTTCTGGGAGCCAATATGGATTCCCGAAAGATCGAACCGGGGCAGCTGTTTATTGCCCTGAAGGCTGAGCGTGACGGACATGATTTTATTCCCATGGCCATGGAAAAGGGCGCGTCGGCTGTGCTGTGCCAGAGAAGCTGCGGAGATTTTCCGGCTATCATCGTGGATGATCCCCGGCGGGCGCTGGGGGACATTGCCCGGCAGGAGCGCAAGCGCATTGGCATGAAAGTGGTAGGCGTGACCGGTTCAGTGGGCAAAAGCACCACCAAGGAAATGATCGCCTGCGTACTGGAAGCCAGCTACCGGGTGCAGAAGACACCTGTTAACCAAAATAATGATATTGGCATGCCGATGGCCATTCTGGCGATGCCCGAGGATACGGAGGTGGCGGTGCTGGAAATGGGTATGAACCATTTCCGGGAGATCGCGTACTTAGCGTCCATCGCCCAGCCCAATGTGTCCGTGATCATCAATATCGGCACCATGCACATCGAGCACCTAGGCTCAAAAGAAGGTATTTTGCAGGCGAAGATGGAGATCCTGGAGGGCATGCGGGAGGACGGAACACTCATTCTAAACGGGGACGATCCCCTTCTGTGGTCTCGGAAATACCTAACGCAGCCGAAGCTGGTGTACTTTGGCAAGGACAATCCCGAATGCGCTGTGCGGGCCACCTATGTGGCCGAGGATGATGGATTGCTCAGCTTCCGGGCAGAGGCTCCGGGTATGAACCTTGGCATGGAAATGGCACTGGATGGGCTGCACTATGTATCCGACGCGCTGGCAGCTGTCAGCGTGGGGCTGGAGCTGGGAGTGGAGCCTGCTAAGATCCGGGAGCAGCTGGCCAAATTCCGAAATTTGGCCGGACGGCAGGAGATCTTCGAAGCCAAGGGCTGCACCATCATTAAGGATTGCTATAACGCAGGCCCGGAATCTATGAAAGCGGCCCTGGAGGTGCTGGGCAAGCGGCCCGGACGGCACGTTGCGGTGCTGGGTGATATGCTGGAGCTGGGTGCCTGTACCCAAGCAGAGCATTACCGCGTGGGCAGAATTGCAGCGGAAAAAGCCCAGCTGCTGCTGGCCTTTGGTCCCAACGGCCACCGTGTGCTCAGCGGTGCCATTACCGACGGTATGCCGGACAGCCGCGCAATGGCTTTTGAGGACCGCCAGAAGCTGGCGGCTGCCCTAAAGCGGCTGGCAAAGCCCGGAGATGTGATCCTGTTTAAGGGAAGCCGGGGGATGCATATGGAGCAGATCCTGGATCTGTTTCTAGAAGAAGATACATAAGCGGAGGAACCATACATGGAGATAACGAGATTGCTTGTTTCGATGGTAGCCGGCGGTGTGCTTTCCGGCGTGATCGGCTTTTTTTTACTGCCGGTGCTGCGGGCACTGAAGGCGGGCCAGTCTATCCGGGAGGTGGGTCCCACCTGGCACAATTATAAGGCGGGTACGCCCATGATGGGTGGCTTGATGTTTATTTTTGCAGCCATCATCTGCCTTTTGGGCAATCTGTTCACAATGGAGGATTATACGGTTTTATATGTACTGGGTCTGGGCCTTTGCTTTGGACTGATCGGCTTTCTGGATGATTTTTGCAAGCTGAAGTTTAAGCGGAATCTGGGCTTGACTTCCATTCAGAAGGCGGCGCTGCAGGCTGCTGTGTCGGCACTGTTCCTGTATCTGCTGCTGCGGCAGGGGGTTATTGAATGCGACCACCTGTACATTCCGTTTTTTAATGTGAATATTGAAAATATTCACCCCATTTTATATATTTTCTTTGCTATGTTTGTGATGGTCGGATGCGTCAATGCGGTGAATCTGACCGACGGTGTGGACGGCTTGAGCAGCTCTGTGACCCTGCCTGTGATGGTGTTCTTTGCGGCGGCCGCCTTTTGCACAAAGCGGTACGATCTGGCTTTGCTGCCTGCGGTGCTGGTGGGCGGACTGATCGCTTACCTGTTCTATAACTGGCATCCTGCCAAGGTGTTTATGGGCGATACGGGCAGCCTGTTTCTGGGCGGCGTGGTGTGCGCCCTGGCCTTTGCGCTGGATATGCCGCTGGTGCTGATCCTGGTGGGCTTCGTATATATCATGGAAACCCTGTCCGTGATCCTGCAGGTAGGCTACTTTAAGCTGACCCACGGCAAGCGCCTGTTTAAGATGTCTCCTATCCACCATCATTTTGAGATGTGCGGCTGGAAGGAAGAGAAGATCGTTCTGATTTTTGCCGGTGTATCCGCGCTGATGTGCGCGCTGGCCTGGCTGGGGATCTCCGGCAGAGTGTAAGGCTTTTGAAGAAAGGAGTCTGAGGCATTGCGGAGGCAAGCTCTGAATGCCAAGGAGGACCGCTTTTCGGTTCTGCGCCGAAAAGGTGACAGTGTAGACATTCCCTTTCTGGTGTTGGTTCTGGTTTTATTGGCGTTGGGGCTTACTATGCTGTATTCTGCCAGCTTTGCCCAGAGCCAGTATGATACCGGCTATACCAGTACCACCCGGTATCTGGAAAAACAGGGCATCTGCGCGCTGATCGGACTGGCTGCTATGTGGCTGTTTTCCAGGATCCCAGCGGATTTTTGGTACCGGTGGGCCTGGTGGCTTTACGCTATCAGCATTGTGCTGCTGCTGAGTGTGCTGGCAGTGGGGCAGTCGGTCAATGGAGCCAGACGCTGGATCAACATTGCAGGGATCCAGTTTCAACCATCGGAAATTGCAAAATTTACCATGATCGTGCTGTTTGCACGGCTTACAAAGGGATTTGGCCAAAACGCCGGGCTGTTTCGCTACGGCGTTTTGGGCTTTGGATGTGCGTTGATGGGTATTCTGGTACCCCTGGCGCTGGAGAAGCACCTTTCCGCCATTTTGCTGATGGGTATGGTGGCGGTGGTAATGATGTTTATAGCCGGTACCAGTCCCAAATGGCTCCTGGCGGGAGCGGGAGCGGCGGTGGTGTTCGTGGTGATATATATCACCTTCATGGGCTATGCCGGGGACCGGGTGACGGCATGGCTCCATCCGGAGGAAGACCCGGGAGATACGGGCTACCAGATCCTGCAATCGCTGTATGCCATAGGCTCGGGCGGTGTGTTTGGCTTGGGGCTGGGCAAGAGTAAGCAGAAGTATTTGTATTTACCTTTTCAGTATAATGACTATATCTTTGCTGTTGTCTGTGAAGAACTGGGCCTGGTAGGAGCGGCGGCTATCATCGTGCTGTTTGCTGCGCTGATCCTGCGGGGCTACTGGATCGCCCTGCGGGCGCCGGACCGGTTTTCGACGGTGCTGGCGGCGGGGCTGGTGACCTTGATCGCCGTACAGACGATCCTAAACCTGTGCGTTGTGACCAATTTGCTGCCGTCTACCGGTATCGCGCTGCCGCTGTTTTCCTATGGAGGTACGGCTTTGGCAGTGAATCTGGGAGAACTGGGCATCGTTTTGGGCATTTCCAGATACAGAAATCATGCGAAAAGACAGGAGGAAGTCCTATGAATGTGATTTTTACCTGCGGTGGTACCGGCGGACACATCAACCCGGCTATTGCTGTAGCAAATATATGGAAAGAGCGGTATCCCGATTCTCAGATCCTGTTCATTGGTGCCAGCGGACACATGGAGGAAAAGCTGGTGCCGGCGGCAGGGTTTGAACTGAAGACCTTCCCCACAGCAGGTATGAGCCGAAAGCTGAATTTGGATGGTATCAAGAAGAATGTGAAGGCGGTATCCAATGCTTTCAGCGCGGTGAGCGGCTGTAAGAAGATCATTAAGGAGTTTAAGCCCGACGTGATCGTGGGAACCGGCGGCTATGCCAGTTTCCCTGCGCTGCTGGCTGGCAGGCTGATGAAAGTGCCTACCTGTGTCCATGAGGCCAATGCCATGCCGGGTTTAACGACCAAAATGGCGGCTTCCTGGGCAGATAAGGTGTTGGTCTGCTTCCCGGAGAGTGCCAAGCACTATAAGCATCCCGAGCGGATCGAGGCGGTGGGCATGCCGGTGCGCAGGGAGTTCATTTATACGGACAAAGCCCAGGCCAGACAGGAGCTGGGGCTGGATGAGCGGCCGGTGATCGTATCCACCTTCGGCAGCCAGGGCGCCCGGGTCATGAATCTGGCAACTGCGGAGCTGATGAAGCTGGAGCAGGATGCGGGCTTCCCCTATCAGCATATACACGGTGTAGGCAGCTTCGGCTGGGAATGGTTCCCCCAGAAGCTGAAGGAACTGGGGGTAGAGGATAACGGTTCCCTGGATATCCGGGAGTACATCTATAATATGCCCACCGTCATGGCAGCGGCGGATGTGATCATCAGCCGGGCCGGTGCTTCCAGCTGCAACGAGATCGCGGCCAGCGGCACGCCATGCATACTGATCCCGTCCCCCAATGTGACCGATAACCATCAGGAAAAGAACGCCAGAGCTATCTCTGAGCGGGGTGGCGCGGTACTGCTTCTGGAAAAGGATTGCACTGCCCAGCGGCTGATGGAGGAGATATCCCGGATCCTGTCGGACAGCAGCGCCTACAGTGCGATGGGGACTGCCCTGCGCGGTTCCTGTGTGTTGGACAGTGCGGAGCGTATCTGTGCGGTCATGGAGCAGCTGATCCAAAAGAAATAAGAAATAGCCCCTACAAAGGAGTTACCCATGGAGACAAAGCAAACAAAACGGCGCACCCCGCCTTCTGACCGGCGCCGTACGGCAACGGCGGAAAGCAAGCGCTCTGCCCAGACTGCCCGGCCCGGCCGGCAAGCCAGCCGTACGCGGCGCACAGACCGGGTACGGCAGCAGGAGGCATCTGCCCGTTCCGCATCCGTGCAGCGCAGACCCCGTCAAAGGACTGCCCAACCCAGTCCGGATGTGGTATATACCCCTGCAAAGCCCTTCAGCCGCAACCGGCTGCTGCTGCAGCTGGCTACGCTGCTGGCGGTGGTGCTTGCGCTGACATTGGGACTGTCCGTCTTCTTTAAGGTGAAGACCATTGTCGTTTCCGGTGCGCAGAAGTACAGCGCCTGGACGGTCAAGGAAGCTTCCGGTATCGAAGAAGGAGATAATCTGCTGAGTTTTGGCAGTATCAAGGCCTGCGGAAAAATTATTGCGGAACTTCCCTATGTGGAAAGCGTACGAATTGGAATAAAATTGCCGGATACGGTAAATATTGAAATCAAGGAGCTGGATGTGGCCTACGCTGTCCGGGATAGCTCCGGCCTTTGGTGGCTCATGACCGCCGACGGCAAGATGATCGATCAGGTGGATGCTGCGACTGCCGGCGGCTACACGCAGATCGAGGGGATCAAGCTGGACATGCCCACGATCGGCGGCCAGGCGGTTGCAGCCCAGGAGGACAGGCCTTCCGCTGCGCCTTCCGATACGGAGGACGGGGAAACGGAGATGACTATCCCCATTACGGTCACAGCCCAGGATAAATTGAATACGGCGCTGGAGATATTGCAGTATTTGGAAGAAAACGGTGTGATCGGACAGATCACACTGGTCAATGTGGAGGATATCGGCAATCTGCGCATGAACTACAACGGTGACCAGTACGAGATCCGTCTTGGCGATACTTCCCGCTTGAGTTATAAGATCGAGCTGATGTATAAAGCTATCAAGAGCCTGAAGGAATATGACACCGGTCTGCTGGATGTGAGCTTTGATCTGATGGAAGACAAAGTCATTTATGATCCCGGCGAGAGTGAATGAAATTTTTTGTAAATTCTTTGGCCAATTGTGATATTTTCTATTGACCAAATTCGATTTTAGGGATAGAATATAGAGGTACAATTGTAAATTTATGCAGAAATGGCGGCAAACCTTCTGCAAACATACATAGGAGGAAAGCATAATGGCTGATTTTCAGGAACGCGTTGTTAAAATCAAGGTAATTGGTGTTGGCGGCGCTGGCAACAATGTTATTAACCGTATGATCGATGCCGGTGTTGGCGGCGTGGATTTCGTGGTTGTGAATACCGATAAGCAGGACCTTAATAAGTCCGTCTGCAAGAATAAGATCCAGATCGGTGAGAAGCTCACCGGCGGTATGGGTGCCGGCTCCAAGCCCGAGATCGGCAAGCAGTCCGCTGAGGAAAGCCGGGCGCAGATCGCTAAGGCTCTGGAAGATACCGATATGGTCTTTATCACTGCCGGTATGGGCGGCGGTACCGGCACCGGTGCAGCTCCCATCGTGGCGGATCTGGCTCATGAGGCTGGCATTCTGACCGTTGGCGTGGTGACCAAGCCCTTCAAGTTCGAGGGTGCCAACCGTATGCGTCAGGCTGAAAGCGGCATCGCTGAGTTGTCCGGCAAGGTAGACTCCTTGATCATCATCCCCAATGACCGCCTCAAGTACGTCACCGATCAGAAGATCACCTTCGCCAATGCCTTTGGCATTGCTGACGATGTGCTGGAGCAGGCTGTTACCTCTATCTCCGAGCTGGTCGGCTTCTCCGCAAATGTGATCATCAATCTGGACTTTGCTGACGTTTCTGCTGTTATGAAGGATGCCGGCCGGGCCCACATGGGCGTCGGCACTGCTTCTGGCCGCGAGAAGGCCGAGCAGGCCGCTATGGCCGCTGTTTCCAGCCCCCTGCTGGAGACCTCTATCAACGGCGCTATGGGCGTACTGGTCAATGTGACCGGTTCCTCCGAGCTGACTCTGGACGATGTGGAGACTGCTGCCAGCATCGTGCAGGAGAATGCTAATCCCGAGGCGAACATCATCTTCGGCGCTACCGCTTCCGATGACCTGCAGGACGAGATGCGGGTGACCGTGATCGCCACCGGCTTTGAGCCTAAGGATGATACGGTGTTCGTAGCTCCCAAGGCTGCCGGAGAAGCACCTGCTGCCAAGCCCGCGGATGTGGGCGATATTGACGAGATCTTTAAGATCTTCGGTCGCTAAGCTGTATGTCTGCGGCATCCCGGGCCCAGTGTCCGGGATGCCTTTTTGCGGTAAGGAGGAAATGCGGTGAATGCTTACAGGGAGCTGGCGAGCAGCTATGACCGGCTGACCAACGATGTGGATTATGCCGCTGTGGTGAGTTTTTACTTTGAGATCCTGGCGCGGGAGGGATTAAAGCCCAGAACAGCGGTGGATCTTGCCTGCGGTACCGGTTCGGTTGCGGAATTGCTGGCCCAGCGGGGCATCCGGACCATTGGTGTGGATATGTCGGAGGATATGCTGACGGTTGCCCAACAGAAGGTGCAGGCAATGGAGCATCCTCCTATGTTCGTGTGCCAGAAGCTGCAGCAGCTGAAGCTGAGCCGGGGTGTTGACCTGGCTGTGTGTGCGTTGGACAGTCTGGACTACCTTACAGATCCCGCAGACTGCGCAGAGGCGATCCGAAGGGTCTATAAGGCTTTGAATCCCGGCGGCTGCTTTATCTTTGATGTAAACACCCCAGAAAAGCTGCGGTCCATGGACGGCCAGGTGTTTCTGGATGAAGATGACGATGTCTATTGCGTCTGGCGTGGTGAATTCGACGAGCAGACCAATATCTGCTCCTATGGAATGGATCTCTTTCAGCGTCGGGGGACGGTCTGGGAACGCAGCTTTGAGGAGCACCGGGAATATGCCTATACTGCCGATCAGCTGACGGACTATCTGCGCCAGGCGGGTTTTACAGCCATACGGATCTATGCGGACCGCAGGTTTGATGCGCCGCTGTCCGGAGAGCAGAGAATTTACATGAAGGCAAGGAAAGGGAAAATCAAATGAGCGACTATTTAGTGCGGGGCATGAGTATGGACGGCTTTGTGAAGGTCGTAGCCATCCGCTCCACGGAGATCGTCCGCAGGGCTGCCCAGATCCATCAAACAAGCCCCAATGCCACAGCCGCCTTTGGACGCGCGCTGACGGCAGCTTCCATGATGGGCAATATGCAGAAGACCGAAAACGGTTCCATGACCATGCAGATCAAGGGCGGCGGCCCGATCGGCTCCATCGTCTGCGTGTCAGACCCGGTGGGCAATGTACGGGGCTATGTATATGAGCCCAAGGTGCCGCTGCTCGAGAAATACCCGGGCAAGCTGGATGTAGGCGCTGTGGTGGGTACGGAGGGTACCTTGACTGTGATCCGTGATCTACAGATGAAAGAACCCTATGTGGGCTCAGTCCCACTGGTTTCCGGCGAGATCGGTGACGATGTGACCGCCTACTTTGCCCAAAGTGAGCAGACTCCCACAGCCTGCGCCCTGGGTGTGCTGATCGACCGGGATCAAACTGTGAAGGTGGCAGGCGGCTACCTGCTGCAGCTGCTGCCCGGCGTGCCCGATGAGGTTATAGACAAGCTGGAGGCAGGGATTCAGCGTGCAGGCGCAGTGACGGCCATGCTGGAGGCCGGACTGACACCGGAGGATATCCTGGGCCAGGTCTGCGCGGATTTGGGAGTGGTGTTCATGGAGACAACGCCTGTTTCTTACCGCTGCTACTGCACCAGAGAGCGGGTTACATCTGCGCTGATCAGCCTGGGTAAGAAGGAACTGGAGGAGATCCGCGCGGAGGGAAAAAATTTCCCTGTAGAATGCCAATTCTGCGATACCGTGTATGGATTTACGCCGGAGGATATCGGCGAATTGCTAAAAAAAGTCTGATATACTGGCAAAAATGGTGGAAAACAACAGGATTTTGATAAGTTAAAATTTTTGATAAAAAATCGAAAAAAATGCTTGACAAATAGCCCTCCAGTGGTTATAATGATACCCGTCGCTGAGATGTGTAAACGCTCTTGCGGCAGTCGGGAGCATAGCTCAGCTGGGAGAGCATCTGCCTTACAAGCAGGGGGTCACAGGTTCGAGCCCTGTTGTTCCCACCACAATCTGGCCCTGTGGTGCAGTCGGTTAGCACGCCAGCCTGTCACGCTGGAGGTCGACGGTTCGAGTCCGTTCGGGGTCGCCATAAAAGCATCTGTGGAGAGCGGGAGCTCTCCACAATATGCCTCTGTAGCTCAGTAGGTAGAGCAGCGGACTGAAAATCCGCGTGTCGTTGGTTCGATTCCGACCGGAGGCACCACGGTTCCGTTTCGGAACCGAGATGCGGGTGTAGCTCATCCGGTAGAGCGCC
>JAZUQE010000062.1:0-6267 GCA_045605575.1 Faecousia sp.
CAAGAACCGCGGCCCCATCGCCACCTTGCTGGTGCAGAACGGCACCCTGAAGCAGGGCGATATCGTCATCGCCGGTACTGCCGTGGGCCGTGTCCGCGTAATGACCAACGACAAGGGCCGCACCGTGAAGACCGCCGGCCCCTCCGTGCCTGTGGAGATCACCGGTCTGGCAGAAGTGCCTGCCCCCGGCGATGAATTCAATGCGGTTTCCGATGAGCGTATGGCACGTGAACTGGTAGAGCAGCGCAAGCGGGCGCAGAAGGATGCTGCTGCCAACGCCATGCAGAAGGTCACCTTGGATAACCTCTTTGCCAAGATGCAGGAGGGTGCGATGAAGGAACTGCCGTTGGTCGTAAAGGCAGACGTGCAGGGCTCTGCCGAGGCCATCAAGGCTTCTCTGGAGAAGATCTCCAATGAGGAAGTCCGTGTCAAGGTCATTCATGCCGGTGTGGGTGCCATCAATGAGAGCGACATCCTTTTGGCTTCCACGGCAGGTGCCATCATCGTTGGCTTTAATGTGCGGCCCGATGCCGGTGCGCAGGCCAGCGCCCAGCGTACCAATGTGGATATGCGGTTCTACCGTGTGATTTACGATGCCATCGACGAGATCGAGGCAGCTATGAAGGGTATGCTGGCACCTAAGTTTGAAGAAGTTGTTATTGGCCACGCAGAAGTGCGCATGACCTATAAGGTCTCCGCCATCGGCACCATTGCGGGATGTATGGTCAAGGACGGCAAGGTCACCAGGGATGCACAGGTTCGTGTGCTGCGTGACAGCATTGTTATTCACGAAGGCGAGATCGGCTCTTTGCAGCGGTTCAAGGACGCTGTCAAGGAAGTCACTGCCGGATATGAGTGCGGCATGAGCGTGCTGAAGTACAATGATATCAAGGAAGGCGATGTCTTCGAGTGCTTCGTCATGCAGGAAGTAAAACGCTAAATTTTGATCGCCGCGCCGCTTGTGCGGTGCGGCGACATTTTTAGGCAGTTATAAATTCTAAATTACAAATTATAAGTGGATGGTATGCAGAAGAAATGGGAAATTTGTAATTTGTAATCCGTAATTATGAATTGGAATGGAGGATGTATTATGGCATCCAATCGAATAGGACGTATCAATGAGGAGATCCAGAAGGAACTGGCTTCTCTGATTCGGAATTTAAAAGATCCCCGGGTGCAGGACACTATGATCTCTATCACCCGAGTGGAGGCTACCCCGGATCTGCGCTACGCCAAGGTCTATGCCAGCTTCCTGCAGGAGGACCGGGCAGCGGATGCACTGAAGGGACTCAAGTCCGCCTCCGGCTATCTGCGCCGGGAGCTGGGCCATGCGCTGCAGCTGCGCTACACCCCGGAGCTGGTATGGGAGCTGGATGACTCCATCACCTATGGCGCAAAAATGCTGAAGCTGATCAACTCCCTGGAGGTAGGAAGCGATGAGCTGTCTGACCAGGAGTGAGACAGCTGCCTGGCTGCTGGAGCGGGATGATTTTCTGATCTTGAGTCACCGAAGGCCCGATGGAGATACCATCGGTTCCTCCGCAGCCTTGTGCTTAGGCCTGCGGAAGCTGGGAAAGCGCGCGCATGTGCTGCACAACCGGGAGATCACGCCTAAGTATGCCCGGCTCCACGAGGGGCTGACGGTGGAAGTGCCGTTGCAGCGGCATACGGTGGTGGCGGTGGACACAGCTACCGCCAAGTTGCTGCCGGTTGAGGCTGAGCCTTTGCTGGGAAAGATCGCCTTGCGCATTGACCATCATGGCACGGCGCAGTCCTTTACGCCCGATGAGCTGGTGGATCCCCAGAGCGCTTCCTGCGCTGAGGTTATCTATGACCTGCTGATTCTGATGGGTGTGCAGCTGGACGTACCCATAGCGGAGGCGCTGTATATTGGTTTGTCTACGGACACCGGCTGCTTCCGTTACGCCAACACTACGCCTCATACCTACCGTACGGCTGCTGCATGCATGGAGACCGGAGCGGATCTGCACGCCATTACCCAGGATGTGTTCGAGACCAATTCTTTCGCTAAGCTGTCTATGCAGAGCTGGATCACCCATAATACCAGGTTTTACCGCGGCGGTACGGTGGCGGTCTGCGCCCTGCCCCGGGCAGTGGAGCAACGCATTGGCGTAACAGAGGACGATATGGACAGCATCTCCGGCTTTCCCCGTTCTATTGAGGGAGTCCGGTTGGCCGCTATGCTTCGTCAACTCCCGGATGGAAGAGTAAAGGTGTCAGTGCGGGCTGTACCCGGTGAAGATGCGGCGGCGATCTGTGTGAAATTCGGTGGCGGCGGTCATAAAGGCGCGGCAGGCACCACGTTAGAGCTGCCGTTGGAAGAGGCGGCAGATGTGGTGACCCAAGCCATGTGTGCAGTGGAAAGTTGATGCATATGAACGGAATTGTAATTATCGATAAGCCCGCGGGCTGGACCAGTCAGGATGTGACGGCCCGGCTGCGGCGGGTATATAATACCAGACGGATCGGCCATGGCGGCACCCTGGATCCCATGGCTACCGGTGTGCTGCCGGTCTTTGTGGGCCGGGCCACCCGTGGTGTGGAATTTTTTGAGCATGCAGAAAAGACCTATGAGACGGTCCTTCGTTTAGGCATTACTACGGATACCGAGGACATCACTGGCACGGTACTCACCCAACAGGATGCTTCCGTTACCGGCGAAATGCTGGAACAAGTGCTGCAAAGATTCCGTGGAGACATTCTGCAGATCCCGCCCATGTACTCTGCCCTGAAGATCAACGGCCAGAAGCTCTATGACCTGGCCCGAAAGGGAAAAGAAGTGGAGCGGCAGCCCCGGCCTGTCACCATCCATGAGTTGATCTTGCTCAGCATGGAGGCCGATGGCATCCGCCTGCGGGTGCGCTGCTCCAAAGGCACCTACATTCGAACCTTATGCAAGGATATCGGCGAGGCCTTGGGTTGCGGCGGCTGTATGGCGCAGCTGCGCCGGGGCCAGGCAGGGGAATACACCGTCACAGAAGCAGTGCCCCTGGAAACGCTGCTGGAATGTGAAACGCCGGAGCAGTATCTGCGGTCGGTGGACAGTATGTTCAGAAATGTTCCTGCGGTCACGCTGACAGCCAACCAGGAAAAGCGCTGCCGCTGCGGCAACGCATTCACCCTGCCCGGCCCCGACGGAACCTACCGCGCTTACAGTCAAAGCGGCGAATTTCTGATGCTGGCCAAGCGTGAAAACGGCGTGATGTCAACCATCAAGAGCTTTTTTGAAGTATCATAAATTGGTCTTTGTGGTACAGTCATCGTATAACACTGTAGGGGCGCTTACCAAGCGCCCACCCAACAATTGTATCGCAATTGTTGGAATTTCCGCAGGAAATTAAATCATTATCGCTTCCGGCGAAGCAATTTTGTTTATAAAATTGCGCGGGCGGCTAATAGCCGCCCTTACGACATCCACAGGAAGCCGTACGATAAACCAAAATTTTAACAGGGCAGGTGAGTAGATGGCGGTAAAACGATATGTAATTGCGCTGGGATTTTTTGACGGAGTGCATCTGGGGCATCAGACATTACTGTATGCCTGCCGGCGCATGGCAGAACAAGCCGGTGCCGGTGCAGCGGCCATCACTTTTGAGCAGCACCCTCAATCGCTGTTCACTTGCCAACCGCCCCTGCTGGTGAATACAACAGCGGACCGTAGCAGCTTGCTGCAGCAATATGGAGTGGAAACTGTTTTGACCTATCCTGTCACTGAAAGGGTCATGGGGATTCCCTGGCAAGATTTTTTGATGGAATTATACCGTGATCACAGCGCTGTTGGCTTTATTTGCGGTTATGATTTTCGTTTTGGACATAATGGGGAGGGAAATGCGGAAAAGATCCGTCTTTTTTGCCAGGAGTTCGGCTTGTTGTTCATGGCTATTCCTGAGCAGAAGCTGGATGGTATCCGTGTGTCTTCTACCCATATCCGGCAGCTGATCGAGGCCGGAGAAATGGAACAAGCCGTGCGTTTTCTGGGACATCCCCATTCGCTGACGGGAAGGGTGGTTTCCGGGCGGCAGCTGGGCCGCACCATCGGGATACCGACAGCAAATTTGGAGCTGCCCGAGGGCGTTATCGTGCCAAAATTCGGTGTCTATGCCTGCAAGGCGAAAACACCGAAGGGGGAATATCTGGCGGTGACCAATGTGGGAAGCCGTCCTACGGTGGGCGGACACCACGTGACCGTGGAGCCCTGGCTGCTGGACTTTGACGGGGATCTCTATGGTAAGGAACTGAAGTTGGAATTTTATGCATTCCTGCGTCCGGAGCAAAAATTTAACTCCCTGGAGGCTCTGCGCTCCGAAATACGAAAAAACGCGGAACAAACCCGGGAATTTTTCGAAAAAAATTGAAAATTTTCCTTTACTTTTGGGTAAACTCATGGTATCATGAACGGGCTGGCGCTTTGCCAGACGATATTGCTATGCCCACTGCTCAGTTGCGGGATCACGCGAAGAACGCACTTCACCAGCCCCTACTTGGCTGCCGGGTAATATTTTCGAAAGGTGGAAAACACAATGATTCTGAAGGACAAGAAGACCCAGGTTATCCTGGAAAACGCAACTCACGAGGGCGACACCGGTTCTCCCGAGGTCCAGATCGCTATTCTGACTGCCCGTATCAACGAGCTGACCGATCACCTGCGCGTGCATAAGCATGACAACCACTCCCGCCGTGGTCTGCTGATGATGGTTGGTAAGCGCCGCAGCCTGCTGGACTATCTGGCTCGCAAGGACATCAACCGCTATCGTGCCATCATTGCCAAGCTGGGTATCCGTAAGTAAGAAGATTTGGGGGCGACGGATACCGTCGCCCCTTCGTTCATTGACAGTTGTTTATGTATAATTGTCGATGAAACCGTACTCACCGGGAGATATTTAGCAGTTGAAAGTGATGTTGCATGGCAACATTAGTTTCAAGTGCTAAACCTCCCGACACACAACACTAAGGAGGTAAAAACTATGATCACGCGTAAGCAGTATCCCAACCATCGTGTATACGAGACTGAGATCGGCGGCCGTCCCTTTACCGTAGAGGTGGGCAAGGTTGCCGAACTGGCCAATGCCGAGTGCATCTGCCGTTACGGCGACACTGTGGTGCTGACCACCTGCACCTGCAACCCTATCCCTAAGGCCGGTATCGACTACTTTCCCTCTGACCATTGAGTTTGAGGAGAGAATGTACTCCGTAGGCCGCGTGCCCGGCTCCTTCAACCGCCGGGAAGGCAAGCCCTCCGAGCGGGGCATCCTGAACAGCCGGATCATTGACCGTCCCATGCGTCCCCTCTTCGACGAGGAGCTGCGTAACGATACGGTCGTCACCTGCACGGTCCTGGCTAACGACTATGATAACCCTGTTGAGATCGTGGCTTCCCTGGGTGCCTCCATCGCCATCGCTACTTCCGATGTGCCTTGGAACGGTCCTGTGGCCACCACCAATGTTGCCCACCTGGGTGATAAGTATATCATCAACCCCTCCGCCGACGAGCGTGAGGCCTGCGATTGCTTCGTCTGCATTTCCTCCACCTTCGAGAAGGTGGTCATGATCGAGACCGAGGCCA
Source organism: Faecousia sp. (assembly GCA_045605575.1). Lineage (GTDB taxonomy): Bacteria > Bacillota > Clostridia > Oscillospirales > Oscillospiraceae > Faecousia. The sequence goes on from JAZUQE010000062.1 coordinate 5,585, forward strand.
ATGAGGCTCCCGAGGCTGTGGTTTATGAGGCTATCCGTGTGGCTCACGAGGCTAACATGGAGATCGTCAAGTTCATCAACGGCATCGTTGCTGAGATCGGCAAGCCCAAGTTCACCTTCGAGAAGGCTGCTGTTAACCACGACCTGCTGGATGACCTGATCGCCTACGGTCTGCCTCAGATTGAGCATGCGCTGGACACCGATGACAAGAATGTCCGCGAGGAGCGCCTGACTGCTGCCCGCCTGGACTTCCAGGATAAGTTCGCCGAGAAGTACGAGGATTTTGAGACCCATATCGAGGTCTGCCTGTACAAGATGCAGAAGAAGGTCGTCAAGAAGTGGCTGCTGGCCGGCAAGCGTGTGGATGGCCGTGGCATGGATGACATTCGTCCTCTGGATGCCGAGGTTGGCGTTTTGCCCAGAGTGCATGGCTCCGGCCTGTTCTCCCGCGGCCAGACCCAGGTACTGAGTATCTGCACTCTGAACACCCTGTCCGCTGCCCAGAAGCTGGATACCATCTATCCCGAGGAGACCAAGCGCTATATCCACCATTACAACTTCCCCGCTTTCTCCACCGGTGAGGCAAGAGCTGCCCGCTCCACCTCCCGCCGGGAGATCGGTCACGGCGCCCTGGCTGAGAAGGCATTGCTGCCCGTGATCCCCTCCATCGAGGAGTTCCCCTAT
>JAZUQE010000063.1:0-4946 GCA_045605575.1 Faecousia sp.
GCGGTCGGCAAGATGCAAGCCCGCTTTGTCGGGCGTAGCATCTGCCGGGCACCGCAACAGGGCGTCCCTACGGTTTGTCGGTGTGTAAAACACACCGACAAACTGAAATTTGAAAGGGCCTTCAGCTGATCTTTGTGACAATGCGGGGGATCTTCGCGATCAGCACAGAGGCGATCATGGTCAAGAGCAGCTCAGGAACCATGTACATGCCGTTATATACCAGGGAGTAGACAAACCCCAGTATTTCCGGGCTCAAGGCCTCTACCAGCTTGGCACCCCAGGCCGGGAAGCCCTCCTGGGTGAAGAACCATTCTGCCCAGCCGGAAAAAAGAATGTACCCTGAGCCAATATGAGCCACATATCTGGCACCCAGCGCCAGTGCAGAGCCTGCCAGCAGGGCTGTGCCGGGATTCTTGATTCGGTTGCGGAACGCGCCGCCCAGACCCAGCACTGTAAATGCCACCAGATAGTCCAGCACACACATGATCACGGCATTTAAGATCATGGTTCCGTCCCCAAAATAGCCGGGCTGGAAGGCGGCAGCCACGGTTCTTGCACCGAGTGCCATTTCCAGCAGCGCATACGCAACACCGGATACAAGGCCCCATTTGACACCGTGCCGGTAAGAGATCAGCACCACCGGCAGCATGCTGACCAGTGTGATCTGGCCGCCGAAAGGCATTTCCGGAATGATCATTTTAGAGACCAGCTCCAGAACAATGGCGACGGCCAGCAGCATGGCGCTTTCCGTCAGTCTTCTTGTTTTAGTTGACATAATATACCCCCATGAGGTTTTAAAAAAGTATCGCATTGCAAGTCCGTCCAAGAATTGCAATGCGATAAATATATCCTCATAGCGCATCTTTTCCTACGACGGTACTGACCGTATCAGGTTCACGGGTCAAGGCACGTACATTGCCTGATCTCAGCCGGAAGCGTCCGGCACCCCGAAGATGGATTTGTTTTGCGACCTAGGGTTATGATAACACGATTTTTGCGTTTGTCAAGCCATTTCTGTGGCAAGGGTCTTGCCGCCCAGAATGTGGAAATGCAGATGGGGAACGGTTTGCCCCGCATCCGGGCCGCAGTTACTGACTACCCGGTAGCCCCCGGTGAGGCCTTCGGCTTTGGCGATTTGGGGGATCACGGTAAAAATATGGGAAACGACGGCCCCATTTTCCTCATTCACACCGTTGACATCCGCAATATGATCCTTGGGGATCACCAGGATGTGGGTCGGTGCCTGGGGCGCAATGTCCCGGAAGGCCAGGATCAGCTCGTCTTCATATACCTTGGTGCTGGGGATGATCCCCGCAGCGATCTTACAGAAGAGACACTCGGACATAAGATTTCCTCCTTAAGTGATACCGATAATACTGAACGCGCCTACACTGATCAAACCCATGATACAGCCTGCCAGGATCACGCCCAGAGAAACCGCAAGCGCAGTGGACTTGATGCCCATGTTCAGAAAGCTTGCCCCCAAAGTACCTGTCCAGGCACCGGTACCGGGCAAGGGAATGCCCACAAAGATCAGCAGTGCAAAAAACAGGCCCCTTCTTCCGGCGGTTTGGGTCAGCCTCTGTCCGGCCTTCTCACCCTTTTCCAAGCAGAAGGTGAAGAATTTACCGATATATTTTTTATCCGCTCCCCAAATCAGCACCTTGCGGGCAAAGAAGTAGATAATCGGCACCGGGAGCATATTGCCGATCACACATACAACCAGCGACTCCCAGTAAGGCAGGCCCATACCGGTGGCGATGGGAATGGCGCCCCGAAGCTCGATCAGCGGTATCATGGATACAAAGAAAATGGTCAGATATTTCAGCACAGCGTCCTCCAAAAAGGGAATTTCGCTTATTGTAACATGGTTTTTCCTATTTTACAACGGAGAATCCTTAAAGTTTTGGTTAAACCTTTTTCAGCACCACCGCGCAGCGGCTTGGGATGTAGATGCGGATCCCGGTCTGCCCGGCTTCGTTGGTTTCCGTCTGGTAAACAAGGGTCTTGCTGATCCGGTCCTGCCCGCCGAAAAGGCCATCGTCTGTGGAAAGAATGACCTGGTAAGAGCCGGGGGTCTTCACAGGCAGGAAGTAATCCGTCAGAGACTGGTTGGGGTGGAAATTCAGCAACAGAACAGCACGGCCACGGCGGAAAGCGATGGTCTTGTTGCCGTGATCAATATTGAGATATTCTGTTTTACCGGTAAGCAGACGGGTCTTCCGGGCCATGGAGATCATGGCTTCATCAAAGGCGTTCAGGAATTTAAATTTGGTGTCCGGATTGTCGGCCAGACTCCACTGGCGGCGGCAGTAGTGATAGCTCCAGCCGTTGCCCTCCCTTGGGAAATCGATCCACTCGGGATGGCCGAATTCGTTGCCCATGAAGGTCAGATAGCCCTCACCACCCAGACCGATGGTCACCAGACGGATCAGCTTATGCAGAGCGATGCCCCGGTCGATGATCCAGTTATCCCGGCCGCAGGCCATGTTTTCGTAGATCTCCTTATCCACCAGACGGAAAAAGATCGTCTTGTCCCCCACAAGGGCCTGGTCGTGGCTTTCACAGTAGCCGATGACCTTTTCCTTGGGACGGCGGCTGGTCAGCTCAGCCCACAAATGGCCCATATCCCAATTCTCATCAGATACATCCTTGATCAGCTTGATCCACATATCCGGCTCGCCCATGGCAAGACGGTAGTCAAAGCCGATACCGCCCTGGTCCACCGGCAGGCACAGGCCGGGAATGGCCGAGGTATCCTCCGCAATGGTAATGGCATTGGGATTGACCTGACGGACCATTTCGTTGGCCAGCTGCAGGTAGGTCACGGCCTCTGTATCGGTATTCATGCTGAAATAGTCGGGATACCCGGTGAAATTCACACCCAGTCCATGGTTGTGATAGAGCATGGAGGTAACGCCGTCAAAGCGGAAGCCGTCAAAATGGAATTCCTCCTGCCAGAATTTCAGGTTGCTCAGCAGAAAATGAATGACCTCGTTTTTATCATAATTGAAGCACTTGGTACCCCAGGCACTGTGCTCACCCTTGCCGCCGTCATGGAAGAACTGGTAGACAGTTCCATCAAATTCGTTGATACCCTCCCGGGTGTTTTTACTGGCATGGCAGTGCACCACATCCAGCAGCACGGCGATGCCCATGCTGTGGGCGGTGTCGATAAGGGACTTCAGCTCCTCGGGAGTACCGAAGCGGGAGGAAGCAGCAAAGAGGTTAGTGACCTGATAACCAAAGGAGGCATAGTAAGGATGCTCCATGATGGCCATGATCTGAATGGTATTGTAACCCAATGCCTTGATCCGGGGCAGGATCTTATCCCGGAATTCCAGGTAGGTACCGATCTTAGGTTCTTCCTGGGCCATGCCGATGTGGCATTCATAAATGTAGAGGGTCTTCTCGGGCTTGAAGCCGCTGTCCGTCCATTCAAATGGCCCGTCGGGAATGTGGATCATGGCATCCCACTGAATGGTGGCCTGGTCCTGCACCACAAATTGGGCATACAGAGGGATCCGCTCCAGCTCCTGTCCGTTATGGATCACGATCGCCCGGACTCTCTGGCCATTTTGCAGGGCATCCTTTCCGGGCAGAAACAGCTCGAATACGCCGTTATCTTTCCGGGTCATGGGATAGCGGTAGCGGTCCCAGCCGCAGAAATCACCGGTGAGAAAAATTTCCTGGGCAGCGGGCGCCCATTCCCGATAAAACCATCCGTCCTCGGTCTGATGGAAGCCGAAGAAATGGTGGCCGTTAGCAAAATCCGCCAGGGTCTGGCCTGGGGCGAGCAGCTGGCTGAGCTTATTTTGATAGTTGCGTACCCGCAGGTCGATATCGTCACGGTAGTTTTGCAGATTCTTGTCGATCTCCAGAATTTTTGGTGTCACATCTGTCATCCTTTCCGTATTATAAGTTTTCTCTTTCTATTGTAACCTCCGGGAAACGTTTCGTCAATGGGGAGAAAAAAGCCAGAATTTCTGAATTTTGTCTTGAAAGAAGAAACCTGGATTTGTATAATAAAGTATATTCCAAACCAAGGAGGCAACAGCCATGGATTTTAAAAAGGAAATTCAGGAAAAGATCGATGATCTGGTGGAAAAGGTCAAGTCCGACAAGGACATCGGTGCCAAGTTCCAGCGCGATCCCATTAGCACCGTAGAGGAGCTGCTGGGTGTGGATCTGCCCAATGACCAGATCGAGAAGGTCGTGGATCTGATCAAGGCCAAGATCAATGTGGATAAGATCAGCGGTGCTCTGGGCGGTCTGGGCAAGCTCTTCGGCAAGTAAACGATCATGCGGGGGATGGCGGCAGTCATCCCCCGTGATTTGTAGGATACACTTTTCCGTTTGTCGAACTGCTTTATCTTCGTGATTTGTAGTGAGGGTCTTGACCCTCCCTTGTTCTTTCTCCCACACCTACGGGTATAACGCGATGTTTTTTGTGCGGAAGCGGAATCGGCTTTTCGCCGCAAAAGAAGCTGCTGGAATATGATACTTTCTCTCCGGCGAGAAAGTATCCAAAAAGCCGCCGTTTTCCCCTTTGGAATCCCCTCTGCTCCTTGCGATCCCGTAGGGGCGGCAACCTGCCGCCCGCCATCCCGATTCCTCCTACGCACTTCCTTATGATTCCGTAGTACCTTGTAACATCTAAAAGTTGACGATTCTTAAATTGCCGTAGGGCGGGGGCAAGCCCCCGCCCTACGATCGCAAAATGACTTTTTACAAGTTTTATGTGTTACACGATAGTAGGGGCGATCACCGTGCCCGCACCTTCCGTCCCTTGCAAACGTCCCTACGGTGTTATACGAATACTGCGCCACAAATACCAATTTACTGCATAAAAATCCCCGGAAGCGTTTGCTTCCGGGGATTCTGAGTTACAATCAGTCAGCGACGTAGGGCAGCAGGGCGATCTGGCGGGCACGCTTGATAGCGCT
>JAZUQE010000064.1:0-5790 GCA_045605575.1 Faecousia sp.
CCGACCGGTCAGTCAGGGAGAAATGCATGGACAAAACATCGGACAAGCGTGAACGAATCATACAGGCTGCTATTGAAGTGTTCAGTGCAGTTGGCTTTGACACGGCGTCTATGGCAGATATATCCTCCGCTGCAGAGGTAGCCAAAGGAACGCTGTATCTCTATTTTTCATCCAAAGAGCAGTTGTTTGAGGAAGTCTATCAGCTATGCCGTGCCGAACGTCTGAATGCCTGCGGGAATGACACCGAGACACTCTCCTCCTCGCTTGACAAGCTTTGTCGGCGCTTACGGAATGGTACCCGTTGGGAACTGGCTGCACCTCAGAAGAACAGATTGGTACGTGCTTACCTGACCCATCCGCGATTCAGCAGAAGCATTCCACATGTGGTGGAAGGCTTGAATACCCAACAGCTGGAGGTCATTCTGCAGCAGGGTATTGCCGATGGAGAACTGCGTCCTTTGCCGATCGATCTGCTGGCGGAGATGTACATCAGATATGGCAGTGCAGTCTATTACTACATCGAGCGTCATCCCGAAGAAGCGGAGAACGAAATGCTGTGGCAGCAGATCTACGAGAGTCTTCGCGGCTGCCTGGGTGCAGCCAAATAACTACAGCTGACGCCGGCATAGGCCGGTTCAGATACAAGCGCGGGTAAATCCGCCAAACGACAGCCGATGCTTGCATTGGCCAACAAAAGAAGGGAGAAACCTGTATGAAGAAGATTCTTGCTCTGGTTCTGGCGCTGTGCATGATGCTGCCCGCCATGGCCATGGCGCAGACCCCCGGCACCTACACTGCTGAGGCGAAGGGCTTTGCGAGCAACGTCGTCGTCACCCTGGTGGTAACGGAAAACGGCATTGCCGATGTGACCCTGGACGTCTCCGGCGAGACCCCCGCCATCGGTGGCGCTGCTGCTGACGCCCTGAAGGCTTCGATCCTGGAGAAGCAGTCTGCTGAGATCGACGTTGTTGCCGGCGCTACCGTAACCAGCAATGCCGTGAAGGCTGCCGTCCAGAAGTGCCTGGACGAAGCTAATGGCGTCGCTGCCTGGGACGGCACCTACACTGCCGGCACCTACACCGCCACCGCCAAGGGTAAGATTGCCGATATCACCGTTGAGGTGACCTTTACCGAGAACGCCATTGCAGAGGTCAAGGTGGTTGACCACAAGGAGACCCTCGGCCTGGGCTATGGTGTTTCCACTGCGCCCATTGACATGTTCCCCGGTCTGATCGTGGAGAATCAGTCTCTGGACATCGACGTGGTGACCAACGCGACTGTCACCGGCAACGCGCTGCTGGCGGCAGTTGCTGACACGGTTGCCCAGGCTGGCGGCGATGCGGAGGCCCTCAAGGCGGCCGAAGCGAAGGTCGCTGGCGAGGAGCAGGTCTACGAGGTGGAAGTCGTGGTCGTGGGCGCCGGTGCTTCCGGCCTGTCTGCTGCGCTGGCTGCCCAGGAGCTGAATGCCAATGTGCTGGTTCTGGAAAAGGGCGGCATCACCGGCGGCTCCACCGTTCGCAGCGGCGGCAAGATCCTGGCTGCCGGCACCCCCTGGCAGGAAAAGCAGGGCTACACTGACACCCCTGAAATGATGTATGAGTACCTGATGAGCTTCGACCGTGACGATATCATGAACGAAGAGCTGGTCATGACCTTCTGCAAGGACTCTGCCGAGAACCTGCAGTGGCTGGAGGATCGCGGCGTTCAGGTGCAGGATGTTGAATACATCCACTCTGCCCTGACTCCCTGGCGTGTGCACAACACCATGGGTGGCGGCGGCCAGACCTCCGGCCACGGCGGCCAGATCACCGCTCCCCTGACCAACCTGTACGAAGGCCGCGGCGGCAAGATCATCTACAATTGCTGCGCGACCGAGCTGATCACCAACGAATCCGGCGCGGTTGTGGGCGTGAAGGCTGTCATGACCGATGGTACCCCCGTGACTGTGAAGGCCAAGTCCGTCATCCTGGCCACCGGCGGCTACGCCAAGAACGAGGAAATGCTGGACAAGTATGAGGACTTCCTGCCCAACAACCTCTACGGCACCGTGCCCAACACCAACACCGGCGACGGCCTGACCATGGCCATGGCTGTCGGCGCGAAGAACTTCGACGCCCCCGGCCTGCAGCTGGTGTACGTCAGCTATGACTGCTACTGCGGCATCAACGAGGAGAGCGGCCTGATCGTTTCCGAGGACGGCCTGCGCGTGGTAGACGAGTACACCTACCAGTCCCATGTGGCCACCGCCCTTGCTGACGCCAAGAGCACCTGCGGCTACTACATCGCAGCCAAGAAGGATGGCTACGCGGTTGAGCCCTATCCCATGATCCAGTGGGGCGTGACCATGGACCATGTGCCCCATGCTGCCACCATCGGCGAGCTGGCCGACCTGATCGGCGTGGACAAGGCTGCCCTGGAAGCCACCGTTGCTCGCTACAACGAGCTGTGCGCCAAGGGCGTGGACGAGGACTTCGGCAAGCCCGCCCAGTACATGATCCCCGTCGAGGGTGATGAGTACTACGCCTTCCGCATGACCCCCGGCACCTCCGTGACCTTCGGCGGTCTGGAAATCGACGTAAACGCTCGTGTGCTGGATACCAACAACCAGCCCATTCCCGGCCTGTATGCCGCTGGCGAAGTGGCCTTCACCGGCCTGTTTGACGCCGAGTATCCTTGCTGTGGCATGGCCATCGGCTCCGCTGTGTACTACGGCCGCATTGCTGCTGAAAGTGCTGTAGAGGGCAAATAAACTGTCAGAAACAGGCGGCTGAAATCAGCAGTCTGTTCCCGAAATTGAACACAAACAGAGACCTCCTGCTGCAGACCAGAACTGCAGCAGGAGGCTTTGTTTGGATTGAAGGTGTGCAGAGCCTATAAAAGCTTCTTCACATATATTTGATTCCTACTCGTTGGCTTATCCGGTATTCCCATAACTACCAGCCCCTTCTCGATCGTCGGGCTGATGTACAGCTTGTGCAGGTTCTCCTTCGATTTCAGCCCCAGTGTAATCCGAAGGGTAAAGACAGCGGTAATGACTTTCAATAACGCAAGTTAATTCTGTTTATTAACAATATCTCTTTCGATAATCTACCGATATCTTTCGTTATTCCATTAAATATCAAAAGAAAATCACCATTAACCAAAGAAATAACGAAAGAATTTCTCTTATCAGTATTGATTTTCAAAACAAGCATATGCTAAAATACAAAAGACAGGAGGGATTGTATGCTATATGAAGAGCTGATCGATCTGGCCAATGCGACCATGAAGCAAAAAGCGGAAGGCCAGACGCTGGAAGTAAAGGCCGCCCATGTAGATTGCCCCAAGCGGCTGTATGATACGCTGTCCAGCTTCTCCAATCAGGATGCAGGCGGCATTATTCTGTTCGGCCTCAATGAGCAAACCGGGTTTGATCCTGTGGGCGTATACGACCTCCAGGATCTGCAGAAGAAGGTAACGGAACAGTGCAATCAAATGGAGCCGCCAGTCCGCGCTGTGTTTACCACCGCTGAAATTGATGGCGCACCCATTTGTGCTGCGGAAATTCCAGGCCTCGACCTTTCCGAACGGCCATGTTACTACAAGGGTGCGGGTCGCGTTGACGGCGCATATGTCCGTGTCGGCGACGCCGATCTGAAAATGACGGATTATGAGCTGTACAGCTTTGAGGCATTCCGCAAGCACCTCCACGACGATGAACGCCCCATTGAGCGCGCTTCTCTTGGGATGCTCGATATGGACGCATTGAAGGATTACGTCCGGAAAAAGCGGATTGAGCGCCCCAAGTTTGCTCGTTTGAACGACGAGCAGGCGTATGAGATGCTGCAGCTGACGAAGGACGGCGTTCCGACGCTGGCCGCCATCATGAACTTTGGCTTGTATCCACAAGGGTATCTCCCGCAACTGGCGATCACGGCCATCGTGGTGCCTGGTACGCAGATCGGCGATGTTGCGGATGATGACGCTCGCTTTATTGACAACAAGCGCATCGAGGGCACGCTGACCGACATGCTCGAAGAAGCGATGGCCTTCTGCGTGCGGAACATGAAAACCAGAACGATCATTGATCTGAACACGGGCAAACATGTGAACAAGACTGAGTACCCTCGCGGGGCTATTCGTGAAGCAATCCTGAATGCGCTTATCCATCGTGATTACAGCCACCATACCGAGGGTACACCTATTCAGATCAATTTCTTTACCGATCGTCTGGAAATCCATAGCCCCGGCAGCCTGTATGGCCGCATGACGGTTGAACAGCTGGGCATCGCCCGCCTGGATCAGCGTAATCCTGCGCTGGCCGTCATGGCAGAAACCCTTCTTGGTGCTGAGAATCGCTATTCCGGTATCCCCACGATCCGCCGTGAAATGGCGGAGTACGGCCTGCCGGAGCCTGTATTCCAGAACAGACGCAATGAGTTTGTTGTGATCCTGTACAACCGGGCTGCTGCATCTGCGGAGGAAACAAAGCAGGCTGAGGACGATACCCTGCTTACCTTCTGCCGCACGCCCCGCAGCAGGCAGGAGATTGCCGATTATCTCGGCATCAAGGCAACGCCCTACATGAGGAACAAGTATGTACTGCCGCTGATTCAGCAGGGTCTGCTCAGGATGACCATTCCGGATAAGCCCAAGAGCCGGAATCAGAGATACTATGCTGTTGAACAGTGATAAAAGTATTTATCGCACAGAAGTATGGGGAGGACGAAAGCTATGTGTGAGCCTATGGGTATGATTTATACTTTTGATACGCTGAAACCGAAAGAGATTTTCCAGAAAATCTGTTCCATTGTCGGTAACAATCAAGATGTTACGATCAACGAGGCAAAAACAACCACCTCCATTTTCTTCTATGGGGAGAAAATGTTTAGCATCCGCATCAATAGTAAAACCCAGTGTCTTGACACTGAGGAGAAGTTCATTTTTGAGTATGTCCCTAAAATCAGCGGAGCGAAGTTGCACTCAAGCAAGAATAGAGAATATGCTCAGATTCCTCTGATGAGCGACGAAGCCTCTGTAGCCGTCGTGCAAGAAATGCTTCGTGCACTGCTCCAAGAGTGCTTCAATCGTCAGAATGTGGAAGCCTTTGGTTGCTGCAATGATCATGTCCGCTGCTCGGATGCTGGTCATTGCCTGCATGAGGATGACAAGTTCTACCTCGGCTGCATCTACCGAAAGAACCTGGAAGAAGGCCGTATCTTCTATGGCAAGAACCGTAATGTGGGGGATAACCTGTGATGAAAGCAACTGCCATAGAGCGATATATCGTGTTTGATGTCGAAACGCCTAACAGCGCTAATGATCGTATCAGCTCCATTGGTGTAGTGGTTGTTGAAGAGCAATCCGTCGTGCAGGAGTATTATGCGCTGGTGAATCCGGAGACCCATTTTGATGCCTTCAATATCTCGTTGACTGGTATTTCTCCGGAAGATGTGGCCGATAAGCCGACCTTTGCAGAGGCATGGGCAGACTTGGCTCCCATCTTTAGCAGTGGTATGCTGATTGCACATAATGCGCCTTTCGATATGAGCGTGCTTGCGAAGTGCCTAAATGCTTATCAGATTGAGTGGCAACCCTATGCATATTATGCTTGCACTTGCCAGATGGGCAGGAAGTGCTTCCCCCATGCGCAAAACCACAAACTGAATACGCTTTGTACGTTGCTGCACATTCCGTTGGAGCAGCACCATTGTGCATTGGATGACGCCAAGGCTTGCGCTGGTCTGCTAATCCACTATTTGAAGCAGGACTGCGATCCGACAGATTATGTTCGCAGCTATGACATAGCCA
>JAZUQE010000065.1:0-13851 GCA_045605575.1 Faecousia sp.
GCCCGACAAAGCGGGCTTGCATCTTGCCGACCGCTGCCACTCGCTCCCCTCCCTTCTTCCGCCACCGGCGGCGGTCGGGTCGCTCCCCATTGGCCGTCCGCCTAACAATTGCACCGCAATTGTTGGAATTTCCGCAGGAAATGAAATGATTATCGCCTTGCGGCGATGCAATTTTTACAAAATTGCCGGACACATTGGGCGTCCCTACGGTTTGTCGGTGTGTAAAACACACCGACAAAATGAAATTTACCGATCCGGCAAACAAAACGTGCTGCCTTCTGAAGAAAGCAACACGCTTTGTGATCTGTGGGTTATCCTTCGGAACCGGTGTCCTCACTGGGGGCAGGCTCCTGGGAAGGTGCGGGAGGGGCCTGTGTTTGTGTCGGTGCGGTGGTCGCTTCAGAGGAAGCGGGCGGCTCGGTAGAAGCAGGCGGCTCGGTCTGGGTAGGATCCGTTACCGCGCCTGTGGCAACGGTTTCTCCGGTGGTATCGGTGGTACCGGTGCCGGCTGTAGTGCCGTAGAGGTCGTCCCGTCCGGGAGCGATGATCGTGGTCTTTTCGTAGGTACCCTTCAGCTTTTTCAGCACCCGCTCATATTCCTCTGTACCTTCTTCCATAGGACAGGGCTGGTAATCATTGGGATAGAACCGGCCGGTCACATGGCAGGGGATGATGGTCAGCTCGCCCAACTCCACATCGCCGTTGGGCTTTCGGACGATCTGCTGCTGCAAAATAGCAGTGTCCTTATCAGCAGGATTGGTGTTGCCGCCGAAGGAGAAATTACCCAGACTGTAGTAGATGATGCCGCCGTTGTAACGTTCGATCTCCTGCAGAACGTGGGGATGATGCCCGTAAACGATATCCGCGCCTGCATCCACCAATGTGTGGGCAATGCGCACCTGATCGCTGTTGGCCCGGTACTGATACTCAATGCCCCAGTGCATGATGGCAATGATGATCTCTGCACCTTGGTCCCGCAGCTGTTTCATTTTTACGTAGATCCCATCGATCTTCCGGGGATCCAGGTCGGCATATACGCCGATCTTCAGGCCGCCCTCGGTGGTGAATACGAAGGTATCCTGCTTCTCGCTGTAGAGGATCCCCGCGCTGTCCAGCGCTGCCAGGGTATCGGCGTAGCCTTCATCGCCGTAATCAACGATGTGGTTATTGACGATATTGGCAAATTCTACACTGCCCTGGGTCATGATATTGGTGTAGCTTGTGGGACCCTTGAATACAAAGGTCTTATCTGCCGGAGCCTTGGCCGTGTCCGACAGGACACACTCCAGATTGATAAAGGTGCAGTCATCGGCCGCAAAAATATCATAGACATCGGCAAAGGGATAGGAAAAATTATCACCCACAACGCTGATAAAGGTTTCGCTGTCTGTACGGCCTTCGCGGTTGGCAAAGGTGCAGTCGCCTACAAAGGTCAGCACATATTCGCTCTGGAGCGGCGCGGTGGGGGCGGTGGTTTCCGGAGGGAGCGTGGTTTCCGGCGGTGTGGTCGTACCGATGGTGGGGCTTGTGGTGGAAAGACCGGGATCGCCGGTCACCGTGGGCCGGGAAGAGAGAGCAGGCTCCGTATCCCGGTTGTGCAGATGGATGGTCAGGACACACAGACCGATCAGCACCGCGCTGAGAACGCACACGGCGATGATCAGCAGCGTGCGGCTGGAAATCTGTTTCATAAGCAGATCCTCCTATAGATTCTCCTCCAGCTGCCAGAGTCTTGGCAGTTGGGGTTCAAATTCGATTCCGTGGGGGGATACGTGGGTGGTCGACTCGGCGCACAGTCGGACGAAGTCTGCGGCTTTTACGCCTGCTTCGTATACATCCAGCCCTTGCAGTACCGCGCCGGTAAACACGGCGGAAAAGAGATCTCCGGTGCCGTGGAACTGCCGGGGAACAGCGTCTGTTTGATAAACAAAGGTCCCGTCCTCCCGGTCCGCGCCGCAGAAGCCCGTGGTTTCCGGGCGGCTACTGACGCCGGTGATCACCACGGCATGGGTGTGGTAGCATTGCAGCAGCGCGGCGGTCAGAGCGCGCAGATAGGCACCGTCCGTCTGCTCCCGGTAGGGAAGCTCTGCCAGAAGCGCGGCTTCCGTCACGTTGGGCAGCAGGATGTCCGCGCACATGCAGACTTCTGCCATGGCCGCCACATGATCCTCGTCCAGTCCCCGGTATAGTTTACCGTGATCTCCCATGGCGGGATCCACGATGATCCGGCTTCCCTGGGCTTTATACTGCTGCAGCAGCGAAAGTACAGCCTCTGCCTGCCGGGGATCGGAAAGATAGCCGCAAAGCACTGCGTCAAAGCGGATATCCATGGCCTGCCAGTGAGCGGCAAAGTCTTGGATATGCTCTGTAAGGGTTACTACCTTTGGGTCTGGGAAGCCTGTATGGGTGCTTAGGACCGCGGTGGGCAGGGCGCTGCACCGAATGCCCATGCTGCTGAGCACCGGCAGGGCCACCGTCAGAGAGCAGCGGCCCACGCAGGAAAGATCCTGAATGATAAGGACCGTTTTCATGCTTTACTCCTGATTACGCTTCTTCATCAGCTCCCGCATACGGATGGAATGATCCAGGATCCGCTTACGGATGCGCAAATTCTTCGGGGTGCATTCCAGCAGCTCATCGTCAGCCAAAAATTCCAGACACTGCTCCAAAGAGAACACCCGGGGGGTGATGAGACGGATGGCATCGTCGGAACCGGAAGCACGCATGTTGGTCAGCTGCTTACGCTTGCAGACGTTGACAGTCATATCCTCATTGCGGCTGCAAATACCTACCACCATACCGGCATACACCGGTGTGCCGGGTCCGATGAGCAGCGCGCCACGCTCCTGGGCCGCGCCCAGACCGTAGGCCACCGCCTCACCGCTTTCGTGGGCGATCAAAGAGCCTACCAGACGGCGCTCGATCTCGCCCTTCATGGGGGCGTAGCTGTCCAAAATGCTGGACATGATGCCCTCGCCCTTGGTGTCGGTCAAAAATTCGCTGCGGTAGCCAAACAGACCACGGGAAGGAACCAAGAATTCCAGGCGGTAACGGCTGCCCATGGGGGTCATGCTCAGCAGATCGCCCTTCCGGCGGCCCATCTTTTCGATCACGGCGCCCATGCACGCTTCCGGCACATCGGCCACCATCCGCTCGATGGGCTCGCATACCTTGCCGTCGATCACCTTGGTCAGCACTCTGGGCGTGGACACGGCAAATTCAAAGCCCTCCCGGCGCATGGTCTCCATGAGAATGGAAAGGTGCATCTCGCCACGGCCTGCTACATTGAACGCATCGGTGCCCTGCTCGGTCACATGCAAGGAAACGTCCTTCAAAAGCTCCCGCTCCAGACGGTCCCGCAAATTCCGGGAGGTGACGTACTTACCTTCCCGTCCAGCAAAGGGAGAATCATTGACGGAGAAGGTCATCTCAATGGTGGGATCCGAGATCTTCACAAAGGGCAGCGGTTCTGCGGCGTCGGTGGCACACAGGGTGCGGCCAATGGTAATATCCGCCATACCGGACAGTGCCACGATCTCACCGGCAGAGGCTTCGCTGATGGCCTTCTTGCCCAGACCGTCGAATTCGTACAGGGCAACCACTTTGCCCTTCTGGCGCAGGTCAGGGTTGTGATAATCGCAGATCATCACTTCCTGGTTGACCTTGATGGTGCCCCGCTCCACACGGCCCACGGCGATGCGGCCCACATACTCGTTATAATCAATGGAGCTGACCAGCAGCTGCAGAGGCTGCTCGGCACTGCCGGTGGGGGCGTCGATATAGTTAACGATGGTCTCAAAAAGGGGCGTCAGATCGGTGCCCACATGGTCGGGGCCGTAGGAGGCGGTGCCCTGACGGCCGGAGCAGAAGACGGTAGGAGAGTTGAACTGCTCGTCGGTGGCGTTTAAGTCCAGCAGAAGCTCCAGGACCTCGTCCATGACCTCTTCAATGCGGGCATCGGGCTTATCGATCTTGTTCACCGCTACAATGACCTTGTGGCCCAGCTCCAGAGCCTTGCCCAGCACGAACCGGGTCTGGGGCATGGGACCCTCGGCGGCATCCACCAGCAGGATGACACCGTTGACCATCTTCAGAATGCGCTCTACCTCGCCGCCGAAGTCAGCGTGGCCGGGGGTGTCCACAATGTTGATCTTGTAGTCTTTATAGTGAACAGACGTATTTTTCGCCAAAATGGTGATACCGCGTTCCCGCTCCAGATCACCGGAGTCCATGACCCGGTCCTGGGTGACCTGGTTTTCCCGGTAGATACCGCCCTGCTTGAGCATCTCGTCCACCAGGGTGGTCTTACCGTGGTCAACGTGGGCAATAATAGCAATATTACGAATATTTTCCTGAGGGACCATAAGGGTTTCTCCTTCTTGCAAATCAGAATTCTTCAACTTTAAACTATAGCATATGACCAAATCAAATGCAACAAAATTAGGCAAAATTTACGAAAATCTTTTTCTATTTTCCCATAAGGATTCTACTTGACCCTCCAGAAAACCTATGGTATATTTTAAGGTAGCATAGTGTACACAGGAGAGCTTCCGCAATGAAAAAACTTCTGACCTATCTGGCCATCGTGTTGAATGCGGTGGTATCGGCATTGATCTATCAGCTGTTTGTGTTTCCCAATGATTTTGCACCTGCCGGCGTGGGCGGTATCTGCACCATGATCCAGTATGTGTTTGGCATCAATGTGGGATATTTAAGCTTACTCATCAATCTGCCTCTGGCCATTGCGGTATATTTTTTGGTCAGTAAGCCGGAAGCCATCCGTGGTATGCTCCATGTGGCTGTGTTTTCCGCTGCACTGGTTGCGCTGGATTATATCGACCTGTCGGCTTTTGAGTATTATACGGAGACCGGCACCAGTTCTATTCTGGGCCCCCTGGTAGGCGGCCTGGGTATGGGCTACCTGTGCGCACTGATGGTGCGTATCGGCAGTCACCAGGGCGGCGTGTACTTTGCCGGCAGCCTGGTGCACCGCTTCCGTCCGGACTTCAACATGTTCTGGGTCAGCTTTGCGCTGAATGTGATGGTCGCCTGCGTTTCCTACTTTGTATACGGCATGCGTATCGAGCCGGTGCTGCTGTGCGTGATCTATTGCTTCGCCACCAGCCTGGTCAATGATAAGATCGCCAAGGGTGACCGCAGCGCTGTGCGCTTTGAGATCGTCACCGAGCATCCCAAAGAGATCAGCCAGGCCATCATCCATAAGCTGCACCACAGCGCCACCCTCCTGCCCGGCAAGGGCATCTATAAGGGCAAGGAGACCAGCGTGCTGATCTGTGTGGTCAATAACACTCAGGCGGCCGTGCTCGCGGCCATCGTGCGCAGCTATCCCGATACCTTTGCCATTATGAGCTCTGTCAGTGAGGTCATGGGCAATTTCAAGCGGCTGGATCCCAAGGGGCGGCAGGAGGTAAGCCTGCTGGACCAGGGCGACCCCCGCTGAAGCACTTTCGTTGATACAATTTTTACATATATTCCGAACACAAATTTACAGGAGGTAATCCCAATGGCGTATTATTACCCGGAGCCCAGCCACACCTTCAGCGAGTATCTGCTGATCCCTGGCTACACTTCCGAGGAGTGCATCCCGGATCGTGTATCCCTGCGCACCCCTCTGACCAAGTACCGCAAGGGTCAGGAAGAGCCGGCAATTTCTCTGAATGTACCCATGACCTCTGCTATCATGCAGTCTGTGTCCAATGATACCCTGGCCATTGCCCTGGCAAAAGAGGGTGGCTTGAGTTTTACCTTCGGCTCTCAGTCCATCGAATCCCAGGCGGCTATGGTGGCCCGGGTGAAGAACCATAAGGCTGGTTTCGTGGTTTCTGCCTCCAATCTGACGCCCGAGCATACCCTGGCGGATGTGCTGGCGCTGAAGGAAGAAAACGGCTTTTCCACCGTGGCCATCACCGATGATGGCACCGCTAACGGAAAGCTTCTGGGCATCGTCACCAGCCGGGATTACCGTGTCTCCCGCATGGAGGTCACCGAGAAGGTCGCGTCCTTTATGACCCCCCGTTCCAAGCTGATCACCGCCCCTGCCGCCACTACGCTGAAGGAAGCCAACGATATCATCTGGGAGCATAAGCTCAACAGCCTTCCCATTGTAGACGAAGAAGACCGTCTGATGTACTTTGTATTCCGCAAGGACTATGCTTCCCACAAGGCCAATCCCCTGGAGCTGCTGGACAGCAAGAAGCGCTACCTGGTGGGCGCGGGCATCAACACCCGTGACTACGCCCAGCGTATTCCGGCGCTGCTGGAGGCCGGTGCGGACGTGCTGTGTATCGACTCCTCCGAGGGCTATACCTGCTGGCAGGAGAAGACCATCGCCTGGGTCCGTGAAAACTATGGAGACAGCGTGAAGATCGGCGCCGGCAACGTGGTGGACCGGGATGGCTTCCTGTTCCTGGCTAAGGCGGGTGCGGACTTCGTGAAGGTGGGCATCGGCGGCGGGTCCATCTGTATCACCCGGGAAACCAAGGGCATCGGCCGTGGTCAGGCTACCGCGCTGGTCGAGGTCGCCAAAGCCCGGGACGAGTATTTTGCCGAGACCGGCATCTATGTGCCCATCTGCTCCGATGGCGGCATCGTCCATGATTATCATATGACCCTGGCGCTGGCCATGGGCGCGGACTTTATGATGCTGGGCCGCTACTTCGCCCGCTTCGACGAGTCCCCCACCAATAAGGTTATGGTGAACGGTGCCTATATGAAGGAGTACTGGGGTGAGGGCTCCAACCGTGCCCGTAACTGGCAGCGCTATGACTTGGGCGGTAAGAGCAAGCTCAGCTTCGAAGAGGGCGTGGATTCCTATGTCACCTACGCAGGCTCCCTCCACGATAATGTGGAAGCCAGCCTCTATAAGGTCAAGTCTACCATGTGCAACTGCGGTGTCATCACCATTCCCGACCTGCAGCGGGAAGCCAAGCTGACCCTGGTGTCCTCCGTCTCCATCGTCGAAGGCGGCTACCACGATGTCACGCTCCGCTCCGCCTCCCCTGTTAAGTAAATATCACAAGGGGCGCTGTCTCAGAATCCATGAGACAGCGCCCTTTTTGTATCGATCTGTGGATGTGTGGCAGGGTGGGCTCGCTGCCGCCCTTTCCGGGCAATGGTCAACATATTCAACGCCACACGACAGATACCCGATCTGGCGCAAAACCAAGCTGCCGGATCGTAGGGTAGAAAAATTCTTAATTTTTTGTAACCGGGGTAGAAGTTCTTTTGCATGTATGGTATAATGTCTGCAAGTATACCATAATGGAGAGAGAATGCTATGCTGGAACTTTTGGCCCCTGCGGGGTCTATGGAAGCCCTTCGGGCAGCTGTACAGAACGGCGCGGACGCGGTCTACTTAGGCTGCGGCTCCTTCAATGCCCGGCAGAGCGCGAAGAATTTTACCCCCCAGATGCTGACGGAGGCAGTCAAATACTGCCATGTCCGGGGCGTTGCAGTTCATCTGACGCTGAACACCCTGGTCTCGGATAAAGAGATGCCGGAACTGATCGATCTGATCCATCACGCCGTTAACAGCGATGTGGATGCTTTTATCGTTCAGGATCTGGGCGTGCTGCGCCTGTGCCGCCAGATCGCGCCCCATATCCCTGTCCACGGATCTACCCAGATGACGGTCCATTCCCTGCCCGGTGTGCTGCTGTGCGCTGCCTGGGGATTGACGCGGGTGGTGCTGAGCCGGGAGCTGAACCGGGAAGAGATCGCTTACATCTGCGCCAATTCTCCTATTGAAATTGAAGTCTTTGCCCATGGAGCGCTGTGCATGGGATATTCCGGCCAGTGCTACCTGTCTGCCGCTATAGGCGGCCGGTCCGGCAACCGTGGCCGCTGCGCACAGCCCTGCCGCCAGAGCTACGGTCACAACCGCTGGGAAAACAAATATCCGCTGAGTCTGAAGGATAATTGCCTGGTCCCTTATCTGCAGGAGCTGGAAGCCATGGGAGTGGCCTCCATCAAGCTGGAGGGCCGGATGAAGCGGGCCGAGTATGTAGCCGCCGTGACGCAGGTATACCGCCAGGCGTTGAAGGACGGCGAAGTGACGAAACCAATGATGCAGCAGCTGCGCAAGGCCTTCAATCGGCAGGGCTTTACCGACGGCTACTATCAAGGCAAGACCGGACAGGCCATGTTTGGCATCCGGGAAGAGACTGCTGAGGATCCGGAATGGCTCAAGCGGATCCGTGAGAGCTATGAAAACGTGGAAAATAACTTGGTGCAGCTGTTGTTTACGGCGGTCGTTACATCCCAGGCCTGTTATCTGACGGTCACGGATCCCCAGGGCCGCAGCTGCACAGCTTACGGCCCCCAGCCCGAGATCGCACGAAACCAGCCTTTAACGGCAGAGAGCTTGACCCAGCGGCTGTGCAAGACCGGTGGCACGCCCTACCGCTGCCAGCAGGTAGCGGCAACGGTGGAGCCGGGGCTGACCCTGTCCGCAGCGGCTATCAACGCCATGCGCCGGGACGCTTTGAATCAGCTCACCGCCCTCCGGGGCCGGCGTGAGCCGGTGCGGCTCCAGCGTCCCCAGAAGCTGCCCCGGTATCCCGGCAGCCGGAACCGTCCGGAGCTGACTGTACAGGTAACAGCCCGGGAGCAGGTCACACCCAAGCTTCTCAAAATGCAGCCGAAGGTGCTGTACATCCCTCTGCATCTTCTCATAGAGGATACGGCTTGGTGCCGGGAGGTAGTCCGCAGAGCCAATGTCTGTGTGGTGCTGCCAAGAGTTTTGCATGATGGTGAGCTGGTCAAGGTCAAGGAGCAGCTGGTGGTGCTGAAAACATTAGGCATCAGTGATGCGCTGGTGGGCAACCTGGGCATGCTGCTGCCGGTGCGGCAAGCAGGCCTGCAGATCCGGGGTGACTTTGGTTTGAATCTCTTTAACTCCGGCGCGGTGCATATGGTGCGGGAGCTGGAATTCCGATCCGCTACCTTGAGCTTTGAAATGACGCTGCCCCAGATCCGGGATGTGGGCAAGGCCGTGCCTTGCGAGATCCTGGCCTACGGACGATTGCCTTTGATGGTCACGGAAAACTGCCTGATCCGGAGCAAGACCGGCCAGTGCAGCTGCCATATGGGCAATACGAAGCTGGTGGATAAGACCGGTGCCGAATTCCCGGTGATCCGGGACGGAAGCAGCTGCCGCAGCGTGCTGCTCAACGGCAAAAAGCTGAATCTGTTGGACCGGCACGACGAGCTGGACCGGCTGGGCCTTTGGGCCGCCCGTCTGTATTTTACTACGGAGAATCCCAGTGAGGTAGATCAGGTGCTGAATGCCTGGCTGGCCCCCACTGCCTTTGACCCCGGCGCAAGCACCCGAGGCTTGTACCTGCGGGGAGTGGAATGACCTGGCTGTGCCGTATCCGTTTACCGGCCATATTACCAGTTTCAGTATTTACGAACAAGAAGTACCCTGCTACCGCAAATCCGAATCAGAAAGGAAGCCCTACATGCGCGTGATCTTAGCCTCCCAATCCCCCCGCAGGCGGGAGCTTTTGGGATTGTTTCATATTCCCTTTACCGTCCGGGCCGCGGACATCGATGAGACCATGGATCCGGCAGCAGATCCCGCCGAAGAAGTGGCCCGGGTCAGTCTGGCGAAGGCTTTGGCGACTCCCCGGCAGCCGGAGGATGTGGTCATTGCCGCAGACACCATCGTGGTGCTGGAGGGCACCGTGCTGGGTAAGCCCACTGACCGGGAGGATGCGGTGCGGATGCTGACGGCTCTTTCCGGCCGGGATCACCAGGTGATGACCGGTGTGGCTGTGTTGCGGGACGATCAGATACTGGTGCATACGGAGATCACGGATATCCACTTCCGGCCTCTGTCAGAGCGGGAGATCCGGGAATATGTGGCCACCGGCGAGCCTATGGACAAGGCCGGTGCCTATGGCATCCAGGGCGGCGCGGCCCTGTTTGCCGAAAAGATGCATGGAGATTATTACAATGTGATGGGCCTGCCGGTGTGCCGGCTCTGGCAGATGCTGGCCCAGGCAGCCCCCGGGCTGCTGGAAAAACCGGTTTCCGGGGAGGATTTTTGAATGAGACATTATTTTTCCGCGAAGGTGCGCACCGTGCTGATCATTGCGGTGCTGCTGGCGGTGGCGGTAGCGGTCATCAGCAACCTGACAGGACTAAAACTGCCGGAAATGGCCGTGCAGGGCATCATCACACCCCTGCGCACAGGCGTCAGCAAGCTGAAGGACCAGGCTGAGCAGCTATACAGCTACATGTTTGAATATGAAGCTCTTGCCGCTGAGAATGAGGCGCTGAAAGAAAAGCTCGCCCAGATGGAGGATGAAGCCCGCCGGGCGGATGCGGTCTCCCGTGAAAATGACCGCTTAAAGGAGCTGGCAGGTCTGCTGGATGACCATGAGGACTATGTGGTGCTGGATGCTTACATCATTGCCTGGAACTCCGGCGATTGGAGCAGTACCCTGACTGTGAACCGGGGCGCTGCCGCCGGTATCGAGAAGGATATGTGCGTCATCACCTCCAACGGTCAGGTCATCGGCATGGTCACCGAGGTCGGCCCCAACTACTCCATCATCAAAACCGTGCTGGACTCCTCCTTGGAGATCAGTGCCACCATTGCTTCCTCCGGCTACAACGGCATGGTCATGGGCAACTACGCCGAAGGCAATGAAAACTTCCTTCGGATGGACTATCTACCCTCCAACGCCGTGATCCGTAACAACGACCAGGTGGTCACCTCCGGTTCTACCATGTATCCCAAGGGTCTGATCCTGGGCTATGTGATTGACGCCGGCTTCGGCGATACGGGCGTTGCCAAATACGCGGTGCTGGAGCCTGCGGCGGATATCGATACCCTGGAGCAGGTGTTCATCATCAAGGATTATAATAGAGTAGGGTGATGCTATGGCCCGGAAAAAATATGAATTCCGGCCGGATAAGACCGGTCCGGACCTGCTCAGCAAGCTGTATCTGACGAAAAAGCAGCGTATGTCCCTGCTTAAGTGGACCCTGTTCGCGCTGGTGCTGCTGGGTCTTTCCCTCTTGCAGGATGTAGTTTTGTGCCATGTGGATGTATACGGTGCCAGTACAGATCTGGTGCCTTGCGCCATTTTTCTGGCAACCGTCTTGCTTGGTGCGGAAAACGGCTGCGTGTTTGCCCTGGTATCCGCCGCGCTGTACCAGTTTGCCGGCACAGGGCCGGGCTATTATGTGATCGCGCTGATCCCGGTGCTGGGCACATTGCTGACGCTGGTGCGGCAAAGCTATCTGCGCAATAGTGTAGGCGCCAATATCCTGTGTGCCGCCTTTGCCTTTTTGCTGTATGAATTGAGCGTACTGGGTGTCGGTATTCTCAGTGAACAGACTGTCTGGCAGCGCGGCGGCACTTTTCTGATCACCACCGGTCTGACGCTGCTGTCCGTGCCGGTGCTGTACCCCCTGTTTTCTGCGCTGGAGCGCATTGGAGGCGAAACATGGAAAGAGTAAAATCCTTCAGACCCCGGCTGGTGCTGCTGCTGTTTGTGGTGGTGCTGGGCTTCTTTGTGTATCAGCTGTATGTTAAGCAGGTCTTTGAGACCGGCGGTCTGCCTGCTGACAACGTGACCTACTATGTGTCCCAGACCCGTGTGAAGGCTGCCCGGGGTGACATTCTGGATAAAAACGGTAACGTGCTGGTGGGTAACCGGGCCAGCTATGACCTGGTCATCAACCACTACGTGCTGCGCAATTCCGCTACCCCCAATCAGTCTATCTATGACCTGGTCACCATGTGCAAGGAGCTGGGCATCGAGTATACGGACCGGTTCCCTGTGACCCAGGAGCGCCCCTTTACCTATACGGTAGATCAGTATAACTCCGCCTGGCAGGGCTATTTTCAGAAATTTTTGCAGCATCGGGGCGAGCTGGACTCAGATACCTCCGCAACGCTGCTCATTGAGACCCTGCGTAAAAGCTATGAGATCCCCGACGAGTGGACCGACGAGGAAGCCCGGTTGGTCATCGGCATCCGCTACGAGATGACCCTGCGAGATCTGACTACGCTGCCGAACTACGTATTCATCACCGATGCCGATGAGAAGCACCTGTCCAGCCTCTTGGAGCTGAATACCCCCGGCTTGAGCGTGGAATCCTCCACCGTCCGGGAGTATCATACGGAGGCTGCTGCCCATATCTTAGGCTATGTAGGCGCGATGGATAAGAAGCAGTGGGAAGAGTACAAGACCAAGGAAGGCTATTCCATGGACTCCGAGATCGGTCAAGCGGGCTTTGAGAAGGCGTTTGAGGCTTATCTGCACGGAAGCGACGGTATGCGCGTGGACAAGGTGGCCCCGAACGGAACGGTCATTGAGTCCTACTACAAGGAAGGCCAGGAACCTAAGGCCGGCAACAATGTGGAGGTCACCATTGACCTGAATCTGCAGACGGTGGCGGAGGAAGCCCTGGCAGAGACGATGGAAGGTCTTCGCGCCCTGGAAGAGGGCAGAGCGGGCAACGACTGTGAAGGCGCGGCAGTTGTGGCCATCGATATTAAGACCGGCCAGATCCTGGTCTGCGCCAGCTACCCCACCTATGACCTGTCCCGGTTCTTTGAGGACTACAATCAGATCCTGGAGGCGGACTTCAATCCGCTTTATAACCGGGCCTTGCAGGCTGCCTATCCTCCCGGCTCCACCTACAAAATGTCCATGGTGGTGGCAGGCATCAATAACAACTATATCAACATGGCCTCTACCATTGAGGACCGGGGCGTTTTTGATAAGTATAAAGACACGGAGTTCGACGCGACCTGCTTGGAATACTCCCGAAACGGCGTGACCCACGGCTCTATCAACGCTATGGAGGCCCTGTGCGTATCCTGCAACTACTTCTTCTATGAGCTGGGCGACAAGATGACCATCGAGATGATCGATGAGACTGCCAAGGGCTTCGGCCTGGGCGAGCCCACCGGCATTGAGCTTGCGGAGAATATCGGCTACCGGGCCAATCCCGAAAGTAAGGCTATGGTCCATAAAAATAATAAGGACCAGGCCCGCTGGTATGCCGCCGATAAGGTCCTTGCCTCCATCGGTCAGTCCGAAAACCGGTTTACGCCGCTGCAGCTGTGTGTCTATACGGCGACCCTGGCGAACCGGGGTACCCGTCTGGCGGCAACCTTCCTAAACCGGATCGTGTCCAACGACTACCGGGAGTTGATCGAAGAAAACAAACCCCGTGTGATGTCCAAGATGGAAATCTCCAATGATGCATACCTGGCTTATACCGAGGGCATGCGAAGAGTCGCTTCTTTTTCGGAAGGCAACCTGACCGGCACGGCCTATTGGAAATTCGTGGGCTATCCCATCCCCATCGCTGCTAAAACCGGTACGGCTCAGACCGATAAGAAGGGCGCATCCGACCATGGCGCGTTCGTTTGCTACGCGCCCTTTGACGATCCCCAGATCGCCATCGCCGTGTACGGCGAGCGGGCAGGCTCCGGCGCTACCATGAGCGCGGTGGCAAGAGCGATCATGGACGTATACTTCGAAGTCGGCGAGATCGGCGATATTCCCTTGTATGAAAACCAGCTCAGCTGACCCTCCAAGCGCGGTGCAAACGCACCGCGCTTTCTTCATATCCGGAAGCGCAAATTGGCATTTGTCGAGGTGTCTCCCTGTGGATGCCGTAGGGGCGGCTATTAGCCGCCCGCCATCCCTCCACCCCACTCCTTGTGATCCCGTAGGGGCGGCAACCTGCCGCCCGCCAAGGCTCCCCTCCGCACCCTCGTAACTCCTCGTCATTGCGAAGCCAGTGCGCACACTGGCTGTGGCAATCTCCTTCCCATTCTCACTCCGCGCCCCGTAGGGG
>JAZUQE010000066.1:0-19520 GCA_045605575.1 Faecousia sp.
TTGGCCGTCCCTATGGGATTGCAAGGAGGAAGAGGGGATTCCAAAGGGGAAAACGGCGGCTGTTTTGGATGAAGTAGATCCGGTCCGCTTTCCCCTTTGGCCGTCTGGGGAGTGCGGGGACCATACGGAAGGTCCCCGGCGGCTCTTTGGATACTTTCTGGCCGGACAGAAAGTATCACACCTCAAAGAAGCTCCTTTTGGGGCAAAAAGCCGATTCCGCTTCCGCCTACCCTTAGATGCTGAGACGGAAAGAACAAGGGAGGGCCAAGACCCTCCCCTACAAATCACGGAAATGAAACAGCCCGATAAACTGAAATTTGTACAAATGAAGGACGCACCGCAGCGCGTCCTTCGTTTATTCTTCGATCAGTTCCCGGAAGATGGGCAGGCTCTTTTGGATCATGGCATGGCTGACACAATAGCAGATACGAAAATATCCCGGACAGCCAAAGTCGTCTCCCGGCACCAGCAGCAGATCCTTCTGCTTTGCTTTTTCCGAAAAGGCATTGGCGTCACCCCCGGGTGCTTGAATGAACAGGTAAAACGCCCCATCGGGACGGGCCATGCGGTATCCCATTGCAGTCAAGCCCTCATAAAGTACCCGGCGGTTGCGGTCATAGGCCGCCAGATCCGGCCGAATGCCGGCACAGCGAGCCACCACCTTTTGCAGCAGCGAGGGTGCGCACACATGGCCCATGGACCTAGCCGCACCGGCTACCGCTCCGTAAACCGCCCGGTTGTCCGCTGCCGCTTTTGGTACATAGATATAGCCGATGCGCTCACCGGGCAGTGACAACGACTTGGAATAGGAGTAACAAACGATGGTGTGGGGATACAGCAACGGCAGGAACGGCACTTCCACGCCTCCATACACCAGCTCCCGATAGGGCTCGTCGGAGATCATATAGATGGGATGTCCGTATTCTGCTCCTTTGCGTAGCAATAAGTCCCCCAGCGCCGTCAGCGTCTGCTTGGTATAGACCACTCCCGAGGGATTATTGGGTGAATTGACGATCACCGCCGTGGTGTGGGGCGTCAACATAGCTTCCACCGTTTCCATACGGATCTGAAAATCCGGTACATCTGGCGGCACCACTTTAAACACAGCTCCCGCTGCTTCTACAAAAGGCTTGTATTCCGGAAAAAAGGGAGCAATCGCCAAAATTTCCGCTCCTGGAAAAGTCAAGGCCTTGCACACCGCTGTCAGCTCCGGGGCAGCGCCGCAGCCAATGAACAGGTCATCGGCCTCCACGCCTGCCTCAAATCGGGCGTTCAGATCCTCCGCGATCGCCCGTCGGGTCTGAAAGTCACCCACTGCAGTGGTATAACCATGGATCTGCAGAGAATCCGTATCCGAGAGGATATCCCGGATCGCAGCATCCACTTCCTTTGGTGCGGGTATGGAGGGATTGCCCAGCGAATAGTCATAGACATTCTCCGCCCCCACTATGGCCGCACGCATGCGTCCATACTCAAACAGCTCCCGGATGCAGGAACGGTTGGTTCCCAGCAAATAAGCAGTTTCATTGACCATAGTCTTACCTCTCATACAACGGTGTCAGCGGATCGAAAGACTGAGACTTATAAGTAACCGTACCAATCGGCTTGCCCTCCACACCATACTTGGGATTGAAGCCGAACAGGTTTACATAACGTTCCAGATCGTCCCGCTCCTCTTCCATAGCCAGCATAACCGCCACCGTCGCCAATACGTCATCCACGGCCCGGTGGGAATTGACCACCTGGTCCGAAAGACCATACGCTTCAATAGCGTTGCACAGCTTATGAGGATAGCTGCGGCGGTCCTTGTAGACCGTGAGCAGATCCAGCTTGTCTTTCCCCTTTAGGATCATGGGATCACCGTCCCGCAAAAGCATGTAGTACAAAAAGCTCAGATCGAAATGGGCATTATAAGCAAGCAAGAGGGTGTTTCCCGCGATCATACGTGCAATATCGCAGCATACCCGGGTCTTGGGGATGCCTTTGTCCCGAAGGTCTTCATTGGAAATACCTGTAAGCTTCTGGATCATAGGCGGAACAAATCCGCCGGGGCTTAGGGAGATCAGTTGATCATACTCCTCGATGACCGCGGCCTTTCCATCCCGCTGCTCCACCACCACGGCAGCAAATTCAATGATCTCATCCCGGCTATACTGCAAGCCCGTGGTCTCCGTGTCAAACAGCACCAGACGGTCGTATTTTTGAAACAGTTTTTCCAGCTGTGCCATATGCTTACTCCTCTCTCAATGCCAGGGCCCGGCGAAATTTGCTCTTTCTCTCCGGTTCCAAGCCATAGGTCTTTGCCAGAATGGCACCGAAGCGAATTGCATCCTCCCGGCTGCCTTCTTTCAGCTCCGCCTCCACCTCGCACAGGGGCTGCTGTCGGCTTCCCGCAAACAGGATACCGCTGTCCAACGCCAGCTCCAGCACGCTGCTTCCGAATCTAACCGTCAGAGCCTGCCGGGTAAACCGGGCACCGCACACCGCAACTACACCCTCCCGTGTCAAGGTCAGCAGATCCTCCGGACACCCGAGTTTACATAATTCCGGAATTGCATGGAGAATATCGGTCTCTTCCAGCTCCCATTCCCCACGGCCCAGGCCATCGGCTGGAGTCTTGATCGTACAGACGGAAGCCTCATTTTCCATTCGCCTGCGCAGGGTATACCACCGCTGGGACAGGTCACCTTGCGGCGTATCATAATAGGTAGTCTCCATGCGGATCGTCTCCCATGCTCCCGGGTAGGCATTCCGAATTGCCTCCTGAGCCTGCACATCGGCACGGTATTTCAGTTCAAATTCTACTCCCATAACAAGCACTCCTCTTTTTTGCCTATTATACACCCGAATTCAGCCCAGTGCAAGAATCTTTCCCAAGCTTGTGATTCCGACAAAAAATTTTCTTCTTCTGTGGTAGGATTTTGGGGAAAGGTTGTGGTATATATGTTGACGAAAATCTCCTCTGTGATGCACGTTTGGAAACAAAAACTGCGCCGTCTGGCTGTCGATCCACTCACCCACAGGCTGCTGCGGCCGATCATACAGATCGTCGTGGGCTTTTTTCTAAGTGCGGCAAGCCTGGGAAACTACGCCCAGCCTCTGACGATGGGACCGGTATGTGCCTGTCAAGGCTGGTCAGGACTGTTGGTAGCAGCAGGCGGATGCCTGGGGTACCTGCTGTTTTGGGAGGGTGCCGGCGTTCAGGGTGTGGTTTGGATGCTCGGTGCAGCTCTGATCACGGTGCTTTTGGGACGAAGTCTGATTGCCAGATCCGGACCTTACCTGCTCAGCGCCATGTCCGCCCTGGTCACAGCAGCCTCCGGTCTTTACTTCCAGATGCGGCACGCGGACACAACGCCTCTGCTGATCTTCCTGCTGCGGATCCTGCTCAGTGCTGGCAGTACCGCCCTGTTTTCCCTGCGGGAAACCCGTCGCTCACCGATGACGGAGTATTTGACCTGGGGCATGTGCGTATTGGCACTGGCGCAGATCTCCCCAATCCCCTGGCTTGGTCTGGGCTTTATCGCCGGAGGTGCTCTCTTTATCGGGGGCAGCTTCCCAGCGCTTGCCCTGGGTGGTCTGGCGCTGGATCTTTCTCAGGTCACATCCATTCCCATGACCGCGGTAGCCTGTCTGACCTGGCTCGCCCGACAGCTGCCGGTGCGCAGAAAATGGCCAATGGCACTGGTTCCGGCGGTTGCCGGGCTGCTGGTGATGAGCCTTTGCAGCCTGTGGGACTGGGACCCTATCCCCAGCCTGTTGCTGGGCGGGATTTTGGGTATGCTTCTGCCCGGACAGCAAAAGCTCTCCCACCGCCGGGGTGAAACAGGAATGGCCCAGGTGAGGCTGGAAATGACAGCGGGCGTTTTTACACAAGTCCGCCAGCTGCTGCTGGAAACACCGGAGCTTCCCATAGACGAGGAAGCTCTGATCCAGAGGGCAGGAGAGCGGGCCTGCGGCAGCTGTTCTCAGGCAGCAAACTGCAAAGCCCGGGAGGCCGCCTTAGCTATGCCTGTCCAGCTTCTTCACCAGCCCCTGCTGGATGGCAGCGATCTGCCCATCGCCTGCCAAAAAGACAGCCGAATGCTTCTGGAACTGCACCGGTGTCAAGAGCAGCTGCGAGCGATGCGTGCTGACCGGCAGCGCCAGCAGGAATACCGCAGCGCTTTGCTGCAGCAATACCAGTTTCTTTCGGAATATCTGCAGGACCTGTCGGACAAGCTGGGGCAACGCAGCGCGGGCGTGCCGCGCTACCGGATTCAGACCGTATGCTTGTCCAACCGGCCCAGCACGGATAACGGTGACCGATGTCTGTTCTTCTCCGGACCGGACTGCCGGTTTTACGCCCTGCTGTGCGACGGTATGGGTACCGGTTTCGGCGCGATCCAGGAGGGGCGCAGCGCGGGCAGTATGCTGCGGCAGCTGCTCAGCGCTGGTTTTCCCGCCCCCTATGCCTTACGCAGTCTAAACAGTCTCTACGCGCTGCGGGGAACTGCTGGTGCCTGCACAGTGGATCTGGTAGAAGTCTGCCTGGATACCGGCAAAGCTACTCTCTTCAAATGGGGTGCGCCTCCATCCTATCTTTTGACAGAAGCAGGCGCAGAAAAAATCGGGACAGTCGGTCCTCCCCCGGGACTTTCTGTCGCAGAAAGCCGGGAGCTGACGGAACGACTGTCCCTGCGCCGGGGAGAGACACTGGTGCTGCTCAGCGACGGTGTGGGCGGAGAGGATGCCCTGCGCTGCAGCTTTTCTGACCGGGATGAACCGCTTGGGGAGCTGGCGGCCCGGATTCTGGAAAGCAGAAATTCGGACGCTACAGACGATGCCACAGTGGCTGTCCTCCGCCTGCACCCGGATTCCATGTCTGCATCATAACACCGAATGTGCGAAAAATCTGTCGAAACACAAGATGTAGGGAAATATTTTGCAAAAAAGCTACTATATTTAGTTTTTCCTGCTGCTTACCGCCGAAATCTGCAAATCTATTTGGTTTTTATCGCATAACGCAATCGTAGCAGCGGCCACAGGAAGCTGTATCATAAACTGCAATGTTAATCACACGGTGATAATGTCACAGAAAAAAGGATGCATTGCGGGTATACTGTAATCACAAACACAAATCAGGAGGTTACAGTTATGTCTGCCATGCATATTAATGAACAAAATTTCCACGAAACAGTTTTGAACGCGCAGCAGCCCGTTCTGCTGGACTACTGGGCACCCTGGTGCGGCTACTGCCGCCGGATCGATCCTGTGTATGACAGAATCGCTAAACAATACGGCGATTTCCTGACGGTAGGAAAAGTCAACATTGATGAATCCCCTCAGCTGGCGGATGCAGAACACATTGAGATTATTCCCACGCTGGTGCTGTACAAGGACGGCAAAGCCGTAAGTTCTATTGTGGCCCCGGAATCCAAGGCCATGATCGACGATTTCATTCGGGAGGCTTTAGCAAAGTAAGGAGGCAGCAACTATGCAGAATCAGCGGATTTACGACATGATCATCATCGGCGGCGGTCCTGGCGGCTGCACTGCCGCCCTGTACGCCGCCCGGGCCGGTCTGGATGTGCTGCTGCTGGAAAAGCTCTCCGCTGGCGGGCAGCTGGCACTGACCCACCAGATCGACAATTATCCCGGCTTTGTTGACGGGATAGACGGCTTTACACTGGCGGATAATATGCTGCGGCAAGCAGAGCGCTTCGGCGCACTGACGGAATACGCCCAGGTAAATTCCATGCAGCTGCTTACGGACCCCAAGGTCATCGAAACCAGTGAAGGCAGTTTCCTCGCCCGCACGGTTGTGATCTCTACCGGTGCAGGTCCCCGAGAGCTGGGGCTGCCCGAAGAAAAGTCACTGGTCGGCAGGGGTGTTGCCTACTGCGCTGCCTGCGACGGTATGTTCTACCGAGGCAAGACCGTCGTTGTGGTTGGCGGCGGCAATACAGCGGCGGCGGATGCCCTGCTGCTGAGCCGTGTGGCAAAAAAAGTCATCGTCGTCCACCGCCGGGATACCCTGCGGGCCACCAAGGTCTACCACAAGCCACTGATGGAAGCGGAAAATGTGGAGTTTTTCTGGAACAGTACGGTTTGTCAGATCCGTCATGGAGATAAGGTCAGCGGCGTGGTTTTAGAAGCACTGCCCACCGGAGACCGAACAGAGCTTGCCTGTGATGGCATCTTCATCAGCGTGGGCCGCAAGCCCGCAACAGAGCTGCTTGACGGTCAGCTGGCACTGGACGAAGGAGGCTATGTGATCGCGGACGAGACCACGGCCACCTCTGTCCCGGGTGTGTATGCCGTTGGTGATGTGCGCACCAAGCTGCTGCGCCAGGTAGTCACCGCCGTGGCAGATGGTGCCATGGCCGTCCACATGGCAGAAGAATTTCTAGCAGGACAGTAATTTGTCATAGGAACTTCCGTTAGAGAACGTAGAAACAGCGATCCGCAGGGGACTGTACAACAAACTAAAACCTAAAGGGTATTGCAAAAGATCCGCAGTGGAATTCTCCACTGCGGATCCTGTTCTTATTTCCAAAGTCCTTGGGGATATTTGCCTTCCTCCGTCATGGCCTTGAGCGCAGCCACAACTTGAGGCTTATCGGCAGCGTAGGTCACACCGAACCATTTATCTTCCGTAGCCAGCACCCGAACGGTTGCTTTTCCTTCCGCCAGAAGCGCTCCCACTGTAGCAGGCAGGAAGAACTCGGCTTTCGCAGGATTCTCAGGCAAAACCTTGGTCAGAAATTCCGGGAACCGGATCGCTGCTTCTGCCAGGAAGCTGGGCGTATAACCCCACATGTTCATGGACACCGGCGTATCGAACGCCAGCTCCGTCCAGTGTTCCCCATCCTCTGTAAAGGCAATGCCGCCATCCCGCTTCTCGATTCGGGTTCGCTCCACCACCTGGGTCAGATAGCCATTGCCATCGGTCTTGCATACACCGCGGGCCACGCTGCCGTGATCGGTAACCGTATTGCCCAGCTGATATCCTACCATGCAGTAATCATATTTCTCACCATCGGCAGCTTTGCACAGGCTATCGTACAGCACACGGAAAGCGGATTTTCCGTAATAATCATCCGCATTGATGACACCAAAGGGCGCATCTCCGATCTCCTCCCGGGCGCAAAGCACCGCCTGGGTCGTGCCCCAGGGCTTGGTACGCTCAGCCGGGATCTCAAAGCCCTCAGGCAGGTGCTTATGCAGTTCCTGATAAGCGTAGCGGATCTCCATGGGACAAGACTTCAGTCTTTCGCCCACGGTCTCCATAAAGTCCTTACGAATGGCTTCCTTGATAATGATCACAGCGGTCTCAAAGCCCGCTTCATAGGCATCATACAGGGAATAATCTAAAATCGCCTCACCGCAGCTGCCCACCGGATCGATCTGCTTCAGTCCGCCGTAGCGGCTGCCCATACCGGCGGCCATTACGACCAGAACAGGTTTCTTTGCCATATGCGCACACTCCTTTGTTTCGTACTGCATACAGTATACATCGAATTCCGAAAAAGTTCAAGCATTCTTTCCTGCACTTTTCAGTATCGTAAATTCCGGGCAGATGGCTTGCCGCTTCAGCCTCTCCCATCTAAATTCCGGTATCAGCTCCTGTGCGCTGACAGCCTCCTGCTTGTCCAGGATCCCGGCAGCATAAGCCAGACTGCCCAGAAGCTCCTGCGGTGTCAGGTGTTTGCGAAGCTCGCCCAGATCCAAGTCTTTGTCCCGCTTGCTGAGTCTTCGTCCATCGGGCGCAACCAGCAAGGGTACATGACCATAGGCAGGGTGAGGAAATCCCAGAAGTTCCTGTAGATACATCTGCCGCGGTGCCGATCCCAGAAGATCCACACCCCGGACTACCTCGGTCACTCCGGCTTCTCCGTCATCCACAGTCACTGCCAGCTGATACATATATACACCGTCTGCCCGGCGGATCAGAAAATCGCCGCACTCCGCCGCCAGATTCTGGCTGTAAGGACCGAAGCCCATATCCACAAGGGAATACTCCCGGTCAGGCACCCGCAACCGCCAGGCCGGCAGCTTGGTCTGAGCCTGTCGCTGCTGGAGGGTCAATTCCCGGCAAGTGCCGGGATAAAGATAGGTGCCGTCGGACGCGTGGGGCGCATTGACGCTGTGAAGCTGGCTTCGGGAGCAATAGCAGGGATAGACCAGACCCATATCGGACAGTTTTTCAAAATAGCGGTCATAAACAGCAGACCGCTGGCTCTGTGGTTGTGTCTCCCAATCCCAGTTCAATCCCAGCCATTGCAGATCCTGTCGCAGGACTTCCGCATTTTCCGCGCTGGTGCGTTGGGTATCCAGGTCCTCAATACGCAGGATCAGACTGCCTCCCCGGCTTCGGACAGAGAGCCAGGCGATCATCGCCGCAAACACATTGCCCAGGTGCATCCGCCCTGAAGGGGTGGGGGCAAACCGCCCTACCGGTGTTTTCTGCTCCATGGCTACCTCCCCAAATACCGGGCTGCAAAGAACGCCAGCACCAGCAGCACTGCCGCCAGCGCGATCATTGCCCCGGCAGCGACCCAGCGGGCACCGGTCTGCCGATCCGGATCATAGACCTGGCGGCTGAAATCTTCCAGGTCCTCATCCAGCCTGTCGGAATTATAGGCATGGACCTCCAGGTAAACTTCTTCCTCTTCCCAGTCCTCGCTTTCTTCCTCTTCCCAATCCTCCGGCTGTTCTTCCCACTCGTCCTCTGCTTCCTGCAGTTCCTCTTCTTCCTCCCGGAGCAGCTCTACCTCCAGACGGCGCAGGGCCTCTTCCTTATCCTTAAACATGCGTACCACTCCTTCGGAAACGCAAAGGGGCGCTTTCACGCCCCTTACGGTTATTTTTCCAGAGCCATGACCTTATCGATCCGGCGCTGATGCCGTTCGTTGTGAGAAAATTCCGTGCCGATCCAGGTATCGACGATCTCCAAAGCCAGCATCTGGCCTACCACACCGGCACCAATTGCCATCACATTGGTATCATTATGTTCCCGGGTCAGCCGGGCAGACATCAGATCCGACAGAAGCGCGCAGCGAATGCCGGGAATCTTATTGGCAGCAATGGAAACACCGATTCCGGTGGTGCACAGCACGATGCCCCGCTGGCACTTACCCTCGGCCACTGCCCTGGCGGCAGCTGCCGCAAATTCAGGGTAATCACAGCTATCCTTGGTATACGTTCCGAAATCCTGCACCTCATGGCCCTGCTTCGTCAAATGGGCCACCACTGCGTTTTTCAGATCCAGCGCGCCATGGTCACAGCCAACTGCAATTTTCATAAGTATGATCTCCTTTACATGATATATCCACCGTTGACGCTTAAAACTTCACCGGTGACAAATTCCGCATCTGCCAGATAGACCATTGCTTTGGCCACATCCATAGGGGTCCCGTTTCTTCCCAAGGGCGACTCCTGCCCCATTTGCTCCAGCACCGCAGGATCGACCTGCGCGCACATATCCGTTAGGATCACACCGGGGGCTACCGCATTGACGCGAATGCCACTGGGTCCAAGCTCCTTGGCCAGGGCTTTGGACAAAGCGATCACCGCACCCTTGGTCGCTGAATACACCGCTTCACAGGAAGACCCTACCTGCCCCCACATGGAGCTTACGGTGATCACACAGCCGGACTGTTTTTCCAGGAAGGAAGGCATCGCCCCATTGACGCAATGATAAATTCCCTTCACATTGACGTCGAAGGTTCTGTCCCAAAGCTCTTCCGTGATCTGACTCATCAAACCGTACGGGCAGATCCCGGCGTTACAGATCAGAATATCTACGTCGCCAATACGCGCAAAGGCCTGGCGCACCGCTTGTCCATCCGCCACATCGCAGCAGATCGCCTCCGCGCCGGTATTGCGGGCCACTTCCAGGGCCGCAGCATGGTCTTTTTCATACAGAAAGGTCACCTTGTCTCCACGTCCGGCAAACAGCGCTACCGCTGCCGCACCGATGCCCCGGGATCCGCCGGTGATCACAACATTTGCCATATTTTTTCTCCCGTTATACCGAAAAGGGGCTGCCTGCGCAGCCCCGATTTGCCAATTATCTTCTGCGGCTCTTGGTCCGATGGTCGGAATACTGCCGGATAGAAGAGATCTTGCTGTCGGATTCCGACAAGAATTGCTTCAGTTTCTCTTCAAAGAGCTGGTCAGCAGTTTTAGGTGCCGGAGGAGGGGTAGGAGCGGTTCTGACCGGACGGTTCTGGCTCTGGGGGGCGCTGTCCCTTCCGCGGAAATTACCCCGCTGCGGTGTGTTCTCTCTCTGGGGTCTTGCCTCCAGACGCTTGATGGACAAGTTGATCTTGCCGTTATCCATGCCGATGACCATGACCTTCACATCCTGACCTTCGGTCAGATGCTGACGGATGTCGCTGACAAAGGTATTCGCGACCTCGGAAATATGTACCATACCGGTCTTATTCTCCGGCAGGGCCACAAATGCGCCGAAATTGGTGATGGTCTTCACTTTTCCTTCTACAATTGCTCCAACGGTTAACTCCATAAACTGCTTTGCTTCCTCCATATTATTCCGGTTGAATGATAATGCTGCCCGGCTCAATGAGCCCAAGCTCTTCCTGTGCGATGCGGATGATGCCCTCAATGGTTCCCAGCTGCTCAATATAGGTCTGCAAGCGACTGTTCTCCTGCTCCAGTCCGATCGCCTCCTGGCGCAGCTGCTCGGTATTCGCCCGGGCCACTCCGATTGCGATATGCAGTGTCAGAAGAACCAGAATAGACAATACAACGGCTACCAGCACCACCACTTTCGTCGATGTGCGGCTTTTTCGATAGACCAGTTTGACCTTTCCTGCCGGTGTGTTGATCTGTGCCATGGGTTTTTCCTCCGGTTCTTTGCCGCAGTGGGTAACTATTCCATTTTATTGTAACCCATTTTCGCCAAGATGCAAAGAGATTTTTTGAAAAAATTCGGATTTTTTTCAAAATTTTTCGGCCTGGTGTCAGGATTTTCGCGACCATTGCTCCCAGTGTATTCCAGAACCGGAAAAAAGCAGGACGCAGCAGCCGGCCAAAGGTCCCTTCCCAGGCAAATCCCCCACAAGCCAGACCCATTACGTAACCGAACCGGATGTCTCCGCGGCAGATCTCAAAACACAGTATCAGCCAGCTGTACAGCAGTGCCAGCACAAATATACTATCTGCCAGGGTCGTCCGCCGGGGGCGCAAAGGACGCAGCAGCCCGTACAGAAGCCCCAGTCCGGCACCAAGCAGGCAGGCTGCCCCAAATCTGGCGGCAGCCTCCGCCGGGGCTGTCATCCAAACAGGCGGTGCAGCCAGCCGCCCCCCTGTCTGGGCTGCTCATAGCTCAAAGCAGACACGGTTCCTTCCACTGCCAGCTGACCCCCGTCCACCGACAGCGTCTTGAGCTGCAGCTGCTTCCCCTGTACTGTCAGCATCCCCAGTTGGGTGTGCAATACCACCGCATCCTCATCGAAGCTGACCACCTCCGTAACACCGGTGACGATCAGCTTTTCCCGCTGATCCAGCGTCAATCTGTGGAGCTGGTCCATCCGTTCCTGGGCCATCCGATCCCCTCCTTACTCACCGCAATGTATGCGTCGAGCAAGCGGATTATTCCCACAGGATCTCCAGTAACGCCTGTCGGTCCAGTCCCATAAAGAAGCGGCCTACATTTTCTCCAGCCAGGACCTCTTCCAATGCCTGCCGCTGATAGGGACAGCCCACCAGCTTTTGTGCCAAGCCTTCCGGATCCTGTGCGCTGAAAAAATCACCCCGGAAGTCCACTGCCCGGATGTAACCTTTGTCAACGCTCAGATATGCTTCCACCGTACCGCAGCCCTCACGGCGTCCCTTACGCAGCAGGGTGCAGGCAGGCGACTGGCCATAATTCCACTGCCAGGTATCGTAGCGTGTCTCTTGGATCCTTCGGATCGCTTCCAGGTCGGCCGGTCCAAACTCCAGTTCCTTGCCCAGATACTGATCGAGGATACTTTCCAGAAGTACCCGACGGAACACTTCCAGCGTCATATCCTTCGGAAGCCAGGGCCGAACATTGGTGACCCGGCTGCGGACGGAAGCAACTCCCTTAGCCCGGATCTTTTCCTCGTCCACCTGCAAGGCCTGGCTCAGCACCTCGGCGTTTGAATCGAACAGAATGGTTCCATGGTGCATTACACGCCCGGCGCGGACATACTGAGCATTCCCGGAGAATTTCTTTCCGGCAATCGTCATATCGTTGCGTCCGTTGCGCTCTGCCTGGATTCCCACCCGGGCCAGTGCCCGGATGACGATATCGCAGAAGCGTCCGAAATCCAGGTTCCCGTCCTCCCCGGCATCCGTGATGATGGTGAAATTCAGGTTGCCCAGGTCGTGGTAGACTGCACCGCCGCCGCTGCGCCGCCGTACCACCCGGATCCCCTTTGCTTCCACAAACGGAAGGTTGATCTGAGCCAGCGTATTTTGGTGCTTGCCGATGATGATCGCGTTGTCATTTTGCCAGAGCATCACATACATCCGGTCTTTGGGAAGGCTGTCAAACACATATTCTTCGGCCGCCAGATTAAAGGCGGGATCCGTTGTTTTCAAATTCAGATAGGAAAGTTTCATAATTTAGTCTCCAAAAGCCGGGCAGCCATTTTTCTGTGGCCCTCGGCATTGGGGTGAAGTCCATCCAGGTATAGATCCCTGCAAAGGGAACCATCTTGGTTTACATAATCTTTCTTAAAATCTACGGTCGGGATGTCAAACGTGCGGCAATAGACCTTCAGCCATCTGCAATAGCCCTCCAGCACCCTGGCAGCAGTCTCGAAATCCACCAGCTGTTGCCATTTTTCCGGTGCCATCTCCGCCACCACAGGAATCGGAATTCCCACAACCGGCTGTATACCTCTTGCCAACAGCTGCTGCAGGATCGCCGCCATGCAGGCTCTGGCCCCGGTGTCTGTACCTGCGCAAAAAATGTCATTGGTACCGCCCATAACCAAAACCGCCGTCCGTCCGGCTGTAAGTTCCAGCTTCTGGATCCTGGCCAGCATACCGGCAGCGGTATCGCCGTTGACGCCCAAATTCACCGTTTCGATTCCTTGCGCCTGCACAAGATGGGTCCAGCGCTGGTTTGGCCGTACTCCCAGTCCATAGGTCAGGCTATCACCAAGACAATAGAGGGTCGTCATAGAAAAGCCTCCGTTTTTCGATCAAAAATTAAGAATGAAGCATTGGAAAAACATACCGGCGCGGGTGCGCCGGTATGTTTTGTAAATAGAAGAATTTATACGCCCAGCTTGGCAGCACGTACCTTCTCGTCCTCGGAAAGGTCGATGGCACCTGCTTCGTAGCCGGGAAGCACCTGGATCTGCTGATGGATGGCATCCAGGATCCAAGTCTTCTGGGGGAAGAAGAACTCGTCGAACTCGAAAGGAGGTGTGATCCAGTTCTTGGCACCCACCACAACAGGAGGCGCATCCAGATCGTCGAAGCAGCTCTCGGTGATGTTGCGGGCCACGTCGTTCAGGAAGGAGCCACGGGCGCAGGCATCGGAGACCAGCAGGACCTTACCGGTCTTACGGACAGACTCGAAGATCTTGGTGTAATCCAAGGGGGACAGGGAGTGCAGGTTGATCACATCAGCCTCCATGCCATACTTCTCACTCAGCTCCTTGGCTGCGTCCATAGCACGGTACAGGGCTGCGCCGATGGTCAGAATGGTGATATCCTTACCGTCGCGCACCTTATTGGTGTCGCCGATCTCGATCTCATAGCGCTCTGCAGGAACGCCGCCTTCGTGGAACTGCTCGCCCACGTCGTAGATTCTCTGGCTCTCGAAGAAGACAACAGGGTCGGTGCCCTTCAGAGCGGTCTCCATCAGGCCCTTAGCCTCCCAAGGTGTTGCGGGGAATACGACCTTCAAGCCGGGGATATGGGCGCACAGGGCAGTCCAGTCCTGGCTATGCTGAGCGCCGTACTTAGAGCCCACGGACACACGCAGGACCAGAGGCATCTTCAGAATGCCGGCGGACATTGCCTGCCACTTGGACATCTGGTTGAAGATCTCATCACCGGCGCAGCCGATGAAGTCAGCGTACATCAGCTCTACCAGTGCGCGGCCGCCGGACAGGGCGTAACCAACAGCGGTACCCACGATCGCGCCTTCGGCCAGGTTGGAGTTGAACAGACGGCAGTGCGGCAGAGCATCCATCATACCACGGTAGACAGCAAACGCACCGCCCCAGTCGCGGCAGTCCTCGCCGTAAGCGATCAGAGTGGGATCCTCATAGAAACGGTCCCAAATAACTTCACTGATACCGTCACGCAGGTTATACAGCTTCATCTTGGAAACGGGCTTACCGTCTGCGCCGATGGGGCTGCGTTCCTTCGCCTTGATCTTCTTGTAGCCCTCGGCCTCTTCCTTGGGTACGGTGTACTCGGGCTCACGGTCCAGCATCTTCTCCACCTTCTGGTTGGAGAACATCAGACGCTCTACCACAGCGGGATCCTTCTTGAAATCGCAGTAGGGGCTGAAATCCTTGTCGGCCGCATACTTGCAGATCATGGTCATACGCTCAGAGGTCTCCTTCAGGATGGCATCAATGTCTTCCTGGGTGCAGACACCGGCTTCGATCAGCTTGGCAGGATAAGTAACGATGGGGTCAACTTCCTTCCAGGCATCGATCTCTTCCTTGGTACGGTAGGCGTTCTGGTCAGACACGGAGTGGCCGGAGTAACGGTAAGTGACGGTCTCCAGCATGACGGGGCCCTGGCCGTTACGCAGCAGCTCCAGCTTACGCTCCATGGCGTCGATAACAGCCAGAGGATTGTAGCCATCCACGGTCTCAGCATGGAACTGCGTGGGGCTGACACCGGAAGCGATCCGGGACATATTGCCCTGGCCCATGGTCTCGCCGCGGGTCTGGTCGCCCATGCCGTAGGAGTTGTTGAAGATGTTGTACAGGATGGGCATGCCATCATTGTGGCTCTCCCACAGGTTCTTGTACTGGTCCATGGCGGAGAAGTTCAGTGCTTCCCATACGGGACCACGGGACATGGCAGCGTCACCAACGTTGCAAACGACGATGCCCTTCTTGTCATTGACCTTCTTGAACAGAGCAGCGCCGGTGGAAATGGTGCCGGAGCCGCCGACGATGGCGTTGTTGGGATAGATGCCGAAGGGCAGGAAGAAGGCGTGCATGGAGCCGCCCATGCCCATGTGGAAGCCGGTCTCACGGGCGAAGATCTCAGCCAGCGTACCGTAGAGGATGAAGCGGATGGCCAGCTCCTTCACGTCCTTGGTCTCGCCCATCTTCTGGGTAGCCCGCAGGCACTTGCCGTCCAGGAAGTTCTCCATGACGTTCATCAGCTGCTCGTCGCTCATCTTGTTGATGGTGGAAAGGGCCTTGGCCAGGATCTCGGAGTGAGAGCGGTGGCTGCCGAAAGCAAAGTCGTACTCGTCCAGCAGGTAAGCCTGACCGGCACAAGGAGACTCCTGGCCGGTGGACAGGTGGGCGGGGCCGGGATAGGTGTGGTCGATGCCGTTGTAAGTACCCTGGGTCTTGATCAGGTTCAGCATGGTCTCGAACTCACGCAGAACAGTCATGTCCCGGAAGATCCGGATCAGGTCTTCCTTGGTATACTTACCGGACTCCAGCTCCTCCTGGATGGTCTTGTTATACTGGTTGACGGGAATGTCGTTGAATGTCACCTTGCCGGGCGCTCTGACCAGGTTAGGATCCACGAATAAACTCTTAGGCATAGTATGTTTCCTCCTTTATTACAGCGCCAGCAGGCAGGTGATGTTTTCCAGATTCTGACCCAGCTCCTTCTGGAACTTGGCAGCGGGAGTACCGTCTACAGCGCGATGGTCGTAGGTCAGGCACAGGCCCATGGCAGGATACAGCTCGATGGCACCGTTCGCGCCCTTACGGACACGGTCCTGGGTGCCGCAAACGCCCAGAATGCCGGTCTGGGGCGGGTTGATAACGGGAGTGAAGCACCCCACGCCCATATTGCCCAGGTTGGAAACGGTGAAGCTGCCGCCGGACAGCTTGTCGGGGCTGATGTTGCCCTCGCGGCACTGAGCAGCCAGCTCCTTGACAGCCTTGGAGATCTCCAGCAGGCTCAGAGTATCGGCAGCCACGATGGTGGGAACCATCAGACCACGGGGGGTATCCACGGCCACGCCCAGATTTACATGCTTAAACTTGCGGATGGAGTTGTCATCCAGCATGGTGGGGTTCAGATCGGGGGGGTGGAGCAGGGTGCGGGAAACGGCGTACAGGATGATGTCGCCGATGGTGATGCTGGCGTACTCACCGCCGGCAGCCTTCAGAGCCTTGCGGTAGTTCAGCACAGCGGTAGCATCGAAGGAGGTGGTGTGGGTCAGCTGAGCCATGGTATGCAGAGAGGTGGACATGGACTTGGAGATAGCCCGACGGATGCCGCTGAATTTCACATCCTCGTACTCGTTCTCCACCACAGGAGCAGCGGCCACGGGAGCGGACTTAACGCCGGAGGCGATCAGCGCCTGCACATCCTTCTCGGTGATACGGCCATTGGGGCCGGTACCCACAGCCAGGGAAGCGTCCACACCGTGGGCGGCGGCCAGCTTGGCGGCTCTGGGAGATACGGGAGCACCGGCAACAGGAGCGGCGACCTCAGCAGCAGCGGCCACGGGAGCGGCCTCTTCGGCAGCAGGAGCAGCTTCAGCAGCAACCATGGGAGCAGCGCCGGGCTTCAGACAATCGGTGGGCTCACCCTCGGGGCCGACTGCACAGACATTCTCCAGGCAGACGACCTCTTCGCCCTCTTCAAAGAAGATGGCCAGCAGCTTGCCCTCGGCAGTGGACTCGCACTCGAAGGAAGCCTTGTCGGTCTCATAAGTAAACAGCACATCGCCGATCTTTACATCGTCGCCAACGCTCTTGAGCCACTCGCCGATGATGCAGGATTCAACAGTAATACCGGCCTTGGGCATGATCACAGCCTG
This sequence comes from Faecousia sp., assembly GCA_045605575.1. Lineage (GTDB taxonomy): Bacteria > Bacillota > Clostridia > Oscillospirales > Oscillospiraceae > Faecousia. Next base: position 16,970 of record JAZUQE010000066.1, read on the forward strand.
GGCCTTGGTGTTGCAGGCCACGGCAGCGGGAGCAGCGGCAGCAGCAGGCGCTGCAGCGGCAGGAGCAGCCTCAGCAGCAGGTGCAGCACCGGCACCCTTCAGTGCGGAGCAGTCCTCACCCTTCGTGCCGATGGCACACACATTGATCAGGCAGGGAACCTCGTCACCCTCGCCATAGAAGATCTCCAGCAGCTCGCCCTCGGCTGTGGATTCGCACTCGAAGGAAGCCTTATCAGTCTCGTAGGTGAACAGAATATCGCCCACATTGACCTTATCGCCGACCTTCTTGAGCCATTCGCCGATGATACAGGATTCTACGGTGATGCCGGCTTTCGGCATCAGTACACCATTTGCCATGATTTTTCCTCCATTATATAGTTTTTCATGAATGAACGTGTTATGCGCCGCAGATGAGCTCTACGCCGCTTGCTTCGAGCCTTTGTCGCCAGGTTTCCGACGGCTCGCTGTCGGTGATCAGCTTGTCCACCATACCGAGCTTTCCCAAAGCCACCAGTCCGCTGCGGTCGAACTTGCGGTGATCTGCCAGCAATATGCTGCAGTCACAGGATTCGACCATGGCCTGCTTCAGCTGCACCACCGCGTCATCGGAGTCTGCCAGACCCAGCTGCTCATTGATCCCCCGGCAGGAAAGCACAGCGTAGCTTGCGTGATAAGACCGCACCGTCCGCAGCGCGTGGGGGCCTACCAATGCCAGCACATCGCTTTTTAGGCTGCCGCCGGTGGAAATGATGTGCCAGGTGTCCAGGCCGGTCATTTCCCGGGCAAGCTCCAGGGAGTTTGTGATGAGGGTGATGTTTTTCTTCTGACGCAGGGCACGAACCGCATAGGCCGCGGTGGAACTTTCGTCCACCATCAGCGTATCGCCGTCGCAGACGATTTCCGCTAAGCGCCGGGCGATGGCTACCTTGGGCTCAATATTGGTATTCTTGCGGATCGAATAGGGCGGGGCGATCCGGTCGTTGCCGCGCAGTACAGCGCCTCCATAGATCCTGGTGGCGATCCCTTCGCTTTCCAGCCATTCCAGATCCCGGCGGATGGTCTCTTCCGAAACCTGGAATTCCGCACTCAGTGCGGAAACCACCACCTGACCTGCGGCCCGGATCCGCTCCGTGATCACACGGCGTCTTTCCGCTGCCAGCAAAAACCTTCACCTCCCCACATCTTATCAGCATAAGGATACACCAATCCTACCCAAAAGTCAAGGACAAGTGTACTTACTCCAACATTTTTTGTTTGTTTGTCTTTGTTTTTCACAAATCAAACCCTCAAAACCCACAAAAAGTCATTATGACACAACACCCAAACGCCTGCGCATCCGCAGCAGGAAATAAACCCCGGCAAAGCCAAGCGACCGCTCAGCTTTGCCGGGGCATATGTATCCGTTAATCGTTAAAAAACAGCAGAGAATACCATGTGATCATATTGCTGCCGTACTGAAACTCCAGGCCATTTTCTTCCAATGTAGGAATGATATTGATGCCGTGGCTTTCCACACAGGGATGCATCCTGCCCGGATACCGGCAGGGCTGGCCGTCCAGGTAGGCGCAGCGTTCACAGATGGCGCAGGCCTCCGTAGACAGCACATAAGGCTGCGCTCCCAACTGCCCCATCTTCTCGGCCACAAGATCCGTGACCGCCTCATGCTCCGGGCGGGTAGCCAGCGTGGCATCGATATCCGCAATATCCTCCGCTTCCACGATGGTGCCAATGAGCAGACAGTTTTCATAGTCCATACACTTCTTCCGGCAGGCCTCTACCTCCCCCACACCGGGGGGACAGGCCCAGGTCTTGCCGTACATAGGGCACTCATGCTGACAAATATAGCGGATTCGTTGGTTGAATTCCAGGCTCTTGGGGTCGATGTAAAAATACACATATAAGGGAAGCTCCGAAAGGTAGCTTTCCAGCTTTTCTCTGTCCATCACAGCAGCTCCTCCAGGATCGCCTGGCAGCCTTCGTAAATATCGCGCCAGGTCTGTTCAAAATTACCGTAATACCATGGGTCTGCCACTTCCCGGTCAAGGAGCGGACGGCATTTGCCATCATCCTTGGGAAACATACGCCGCAGCCAGGAGGCATTCCGGCTGTCCATGTAATAAATGCAGTCATAATACGCGTGATCCCGGGCCGTGATCACCCGCGCCCGGCGGCTTTCGTAGGGTACGCCGTGCTTTTCCAGCTCCCGACGGGCAGGTGGATAGATGGCATTGCCCTCCTCTTCCCGGCTCACTGCCGCGGAAGCGATCTCAAACCGATCCGCTACCCCAGCCTTGGCAGTCAGATCCTTCAAAATAAACTCCGCCATAGGCGACCGGCAAATATTCCCGTGGCAGACAAATAAGATTTTAACCATACGATTCTCCCAATCGGCCATGTCATTGCAAGGCGCACAGCGATGTGGCAATCTCTTGGCGCATGCTTTCGTGAGGGTATTATAGCATAAATCACAGCGGGAGTAAACCCCCGCCCTACAGATCCCAATCGACAGTCATCGTAGGGCGGGGGTCTTGGTCCCGCCGCCAGTCCATCC
>JAZUQE010000067.1:0-5669 GCA_045605575.1 Faecousia sp.
CGGGGACCATACGGAAGGTCCCCGGCGGCTCTTTGGATACTTTCTGGCCGGACAGAAAGTATCATATTCCCAATAAAGCTTCTTTTGCGGCAAGAAGCCGATTCCGCTTCCGCACAAAAAACATCACGTTGTACCCACAGGTGAGGAGGGGCGGCGCGTCAAGGAAGTCGCGCCCTATGGTGCGATACGTAAGCTGCGCGATCAATACCAATTTGCAAAAGACTCGAAGGGGGACGTTTCCGTCCCCTTCGTTTTCTATTTTTGGGCGTAATAGTCGGTTTCCAAAATCAAATTGTTGATATATACGAATTCATTTACCGCGTTGGCCATAGCCTCCAGCCGCTGCTGGTCTGCGTTTTTACCCTCCTGCAGGATCAGCACCTCGCCGCTTTCCGCGCTGTAAGCTACTCCGTCGCAGATCCAGCTGCCATCCGGGAACAAAGCATATCCCTCATAGCTGTCACTGAATGCGTCCTGACCGATATAGCTGTAAGGTGAATCCACACCCAGCATATTCAAAGCTGTCGGCAGTAGGTCAGAGGTATTCAGGGTCTTATCCACCGTCACCGCCGGACCGTCAGCACTCCAGATGAAGCAAGGTGTCTTTTCCAGTAACAGCAGGTCATCGACCCCGGATGCCTCCATCATCATATCCACGTCCTTGATGCCATAGGCGTAATGATCCGTATAGGCCACGATCACGGTATTTTCCAGCTCGCCTCTGCCTTCCAGTTCTTTCAGAAGCCTTGCTAACATATCGTCCACCAGCCGGGCTTTTAGGTACATACAGTCCATCTCCTGGTGGCCGGTCATACCGCGGTACTCCGGGTACTTCTGCAAGCCCCAGAAACTGAGCATCTCGTTGTAAACATAGCTCAGGTGCGCCGAGCGGGTGATGATAAAGTTCAGCTTCTGCCCGGGGCGGAAGAAGTCTGCAGCTACCTCTTCGTTGTCAAAGAGGAACAGATCATCATACAGGCTCCAGTCCTCCGGATCCTCCACGTAGTCTGCATAGCACACATATTCTTCGTAGCCCATAGCCGGTGAGAATACGCCCCTGCTGTAGAAGGAAGGATCGTTGTAGTGATAGACCTTGGCGCTGTAGCCTTGATTTTTCAACTGATTGGCCAGCGACTGCTGGAAATTGTTGGTTACATAGTCAAAGGCGTATCCGCCCTGGCTTGAAAGGAAGGAGCCCGTATTGCCGCAGAACTCTGAATTGAAGGTGCGGACGCTGCCATAGACTGGGGTATAAAAATTGGTAAAGTTGATACCCTCCGCCATCAACCGGTTGATGGTAGGGGTATGCTCCCCCAAGGCCCAATCGTCCATGGATTCCATGAGCACAAAAATCACGTTCTTGTCCGCAAAAATGCCTGTCATTTCATTGTCGCCGGTTTCCTCCCGGGCAGCAAAGTAAGCGTCGATCTCCTTGACGGCGTTGGCCTGCTCGATAGCATAGCTAGGAAGCAAAGGATGCACATAATTGGCATAAATATCCTTCAATGCCGTCTGGTACACACCGCAGACCTCATACAGCCGCTGCGGATTGAACATATTGTTGTAGGCCGCCTCGGCAGACTGCGCTCTGCCGTAATCCGACACGGCGTACTGGATCTGCCGGTCGTGGACAAACACCGCTTTGGGCAGCAGCAGCGCGCCGAACAGTGCCGCCGCAGCAGTCAGTCCTGCCACCACATTGCGAAGCGGCTCCCGCTTTCTTTTCGGGAATTTCCAGACAAGCAGCACGCCCAGACCGATCAGGCCCAGAAGAAACAGCCACCAGGCAATGGGATACTGCAGCAATACGGAGAAGAACTCCGACCCTTCGGAAGCGTATCGAAAATCCGAGATCCACATCATATCCCGGAACAGCAGATAGTATCCGGTCTGGGCAGCTGTGTAGCCCACGGCCAGCAAATAGCAGATCCCAAAAAGGATGCGCCCAGCCAATTCCGGCAAAGCCCGGACCAGTCCTGTCAGAACGATCGCCCACAGGGCGCCAAAGGCCAGTGGCCACCAGTTCAGCGTCTGCCCCTGCAAAAAAGCAAAGCCAAATACTTCTGCCAGGAAAAAGGCAATGGGAATACTAAAAAAAGGCATCCGCCACCCGGAATGCGTTTTATTTGGTTTGGTTCGTTCAAGACTGTTTTGCATCTGCTCCATATCGCAAACAGACTCCTTTGTTCATAGACTAGGCTGATCGTAACAGATAATTATGAAATAATTATAACGGTGCAGCTGAAAATGTATAGTAAAAGCGAAAGATTTTCTTAAAAATGCTAATATTTACCATGGCCCATTATATTGCTTTCTCGCGACAATTGCAACCCTGGCGGGGCAGCCAGAGAATTCTTCGGAGCGGTTGCCAAGAATGCCGTATTTTCCGATCCTGGTTTTTATAAAAAATGTCCGAAAAGTACGATTCCCCCTTGTAAATTCTGACAATTTGGCGTATACTCTTTCTATCATTCTATTTTTCCGAAGCAAGAGAGGTTGGATCAATTATGGAACTGATTTCTGTTCGAGAGCTTATTAAAAACACCGCCGCCTACGCGGGTCAGCCGGTTGAGATCGGCGGCTGGGTGCGCAACCGCCGCCCCAGTAAGCAGTTTGGCTTCATCGTCCTCAATGACGGCACTTACTTTACCCCTGTACAGGTGGTTTATAACGATACCATTGAAAATTTCCAGGAAATCTCCAAGATCAACATCGGCGCGGCCTTGATCGTCAAGGGTACCGTGGTACTGACCCCGGACAGCAAGCAGCCCTTTGAGATCCAGGCAGAGTCGGTCACCGTTGAAGGTCCCTCCACCGGTGATTTCCCCCTGCAGCCCAAGCGCCACACCATGGAGTTTCTGCGCACCATCCCCCATCTGCGGCCGAGGACCAATACCTTCCAGGCGGTATTCCGTGTGCGCTCTCTGGCGGCTATGGCTATCCACAAATTCTTCCAAGACCGGGATTTCGTCTATGTCCATACGCCCCTGATCACCGGCTCTGACTGCGAGGGTGCCGGTGAAATGTTCCAGGTCACCACGATGGATCTGCATAACATCCCTCTGACCGAGGAGGGAAAAGTGGATTTCAGCCAGGACTTCTTCGGCAAGCCCACCAACCTGACCGTTTCCGGCCAGCTCAACGGCGAAACCTTTGCCATGGCCTTCCGCAACATCTATACCTTCGGCCCCACCTTCCGGGCTGAGAACTCCAACACCACGCGCCATGCAGCCGAGTTCTGGATGATCGAGCCGGAGATCGCTTTTGCGGATCTCCAGGACTTGATGCGCCTGGAAGAAGACATGATCAAATACATCATCTCCTACGTCCTGGAACATGCTCCCGAGGAGATGAACTTCTTCAACCAGTTTATGGATAAGGGTCTGCTGGACCGGCTGAACAATGTGCTGAACAATGACTTCGGCCGTATCACCTACACGGAAGCTGTGGAGCTGCTGGAGAAGCACAATGACCAGTTTGACTACCCCGTTTCCTGGGGCTGCGATCTGCAGACCGAGCACGAGCGTTTCCTCACTGAGCAGGTCTTTAAAAAGCCCGTATTCGTCACCGACTACCCCAAGGATATCAAGGCTTTCTACATGAAGCTCAATCCGGATGGAAAGACCGTGGCCGCTGTAGACTGTCTGGTACCCGGTGTCGGTGAGATCACCGGCGGCAGCCAGCGTGAAGATAACTACGAGATCCTGAAAAACCGGATCGAGGAACTGGGCATGAACCCCGCGGACTACGACTTCTATATGGATCTTCGTAAGTACGGCTCTGCACGCCATGCCGGATTCGGCCTGGGCTTTGAGCGGATCGTTATGTATATGACCGGCATTGGCAACATCCGCGATTCCATCCCCTTCCCCCGCACCGTGGGCAACTGCGAACTGTAATCACTCCGGCCCTGTGGCTTTCCACAGGGCCGGTCTTCTATCGCTGGGCGTCCGGCAATTTTGAAAAAATTGCATCGCCTCAAGGCGATATTTCGGTATTTCCTTCAGAAATCCAAACAATTACGGTGCAATTGTTTGGTGGACGGCCAATGGCCGTCCCTACGGCATTGTTTGGAAACTCTCTGCCAAATATCCATTTATGCCATAGGATAATTACTGCATTATTTGCCTATCCTATTTGTTATAGGAGGCGATCATGTATGAAGCGTATGCTTTTGACAATTCTGATTGCCGTGACGCTGCACGGCTGTGGCGGCGCGCAACCGGACCCGGAGCCGCTGCGGGTGGTAACCCAGATCCAGGTCACCGGCAGTCAGAACGGAAAAATCTTTCAAAAGACCTTCACCGATATGAAGAAAATGGAGGCGATCCTGCACTGCATACGGCGTTTGGACCCAGGCAAAGTTTCCCATATCACCCCCGATTCCTTCCGCACAGATGCTTACGAGATCACCGTCTCCTATTCTGACGGCAACCGGACGGTGTACCAGCAGCTGTATCACCAGTACCTGCAGACTGATTCTCAGGGCTATCGGGAGATCAACGAAGGTCCAGCGATCCAGCTGGCCCAGCTGCTGACCCAGCTTGCCGGCGATCATAGCTTGTATTCCTAGACTTGCTTTTTACTCCGCACTGGCATATAATAAACATGAACGAACAAGCGGAGGTCGAACCATGAAAGCCTGGAAGCATTTTGTTACCATCACCCATCACCGCATGCTGGTGCTGGGCGGCTGTCTGCGGGTGGGACTGGTCTGGCAGGGTCTGACCCACGATCTTTCCAAGTATTCCCCTACGGAGTTTCTGATCGGCGCCCGGCTGTACCAGGGTACCCGAAGCCCCAACGCCGCAGAACGGGAAGAAAAAGGTTACAGCGAAGCCTGGATGCACCATAAGGGGCGCAACCGCCATCACTATGAATACTGGACGGACATGAGCAGAGTCACAGGCCGCTACGAATCCGTTCCCATGCCCCGGAAATATCTGGTGGAAATGGTCATGGACCGGATCGCCGCCTGCCGCGTCTATCAAGGCAGCGCTTACCACGATGGATCCGCCCTGGAGTACTTTGAAGGCAGCCGGGAGCGTAACCTCATGCACCCCGATACCCGCCGTCAATTGGGCTATATTCTTACTATGCTCCGGGATCAAGGCGAAAAAGCCACATTCTGCTACCTGAAGACCCAGGTGCTGAAAGGAAAGCCCTTCACCTGGGAAGAAGAATGTTCAAAAAACGATGCATAACCCATTCTTTCCGGGACATACTGAGAAAGGAAGCAAGACTTTCCGGAAGCAGAAAGTTTCTTCCAAAAATGCCAAAAAAGTTCTTGACTTTTTGTCCAACGCGAGTATAATAATATCCGTGCCAAACAGATAGAGGATTTGTGTAACGGTAGCACACCGGACTCTGACTCCGTTTGCGGGGGTGCGAATCCCTCATCCTCTGCCAAAAAATCCCCGACCGCTTACGCGGTTGGGGATTTTTTAGCTTCGGATTGGGATTCGAACCCCTCATCCGTTTACCTGGAAAGCAACAAAGTACCGTCCCTTATATGTAAGTATACCTTTCATACCTTCCTGAAGACCACCAAATTCCACCTCATAGGCGTATAGCTCCAGAGTTTTACCATCTTCAGTCTGAAAATTCACCACAAAGGAATAGCCGCACTGGGAACGGCCGGAACGATGTGTACCAGATTGCACTTTCTT
>JAZUQE010000068.1:0-11434 GCA_045605575.1 Faecousia sp.
GGACGAGGCGAGGGAGGGTCAAGACCCTCCCCTACGGAGGAAAATGTGTGAAAAGAAAGGTGGCTGTTTTGAAAAAGCTTATTTGGATGATTTGTTTGGCTATTTTGATCGGGATGCTGGCGGGGTGTCAGACCGGACCTGTTGATACCCAGCCGTCCGGCGGGGATGTACCTACAGGCAATACGCAGCCCGCAGGCACGACTGTACCCAAAGGCACTACGGTGCCGCAGGTGACAGAGCCGGTGGATATCCGGCCGCTGCCCCCTGAAAATCCGGGTAACAGTCTGATCGAATACGACCCCGTCCGGCAGATCTACATTGCCAGCGAGAATGTCTATATAGACTACTATATCGGCGTTTCGGGCTTCGTTTCCTTCGGCTTTGAGATTTACTCCCGGCAGAAGCTGGATCCGGAAGAGATCAAGGTGACCGTCCCGGTAGACCTGCCTTTCCAGGTAATGACAGGCGAATATACAGTTGTGGAGCGCAAGCCGAATGTGGCAGTGGAAGCTGGCAATGACGGAGCTTTCGGCTGCCTTCCCTACTATCTGTATCTGGCATATCGGGGAGAAACATTCGAGGCAGGCGAGGCGGTTGCGCCGTATGACTTGGAGGGTGGAATATACGAGGTGGAGGCTTCCAATGGTAACCTGGTTTATGCCGGCGATGTGCTTGCGGGAACATACGAGCTGAAAGAAGGGGAAGAGATCGAGCAACGCTACCGGGAGTTTGCGTCGTTGAAAGAGGAGGACCTGCCGGAATTCTATGTGTACGGCGTAACGATTGTACTCTTCAACATCACCGACCTGCAGGAGACGGTGGTGCTGGATACGCTGGAGCTTACCATCGGCGGGGAAGTCTACGAAGCAAAGCTGGGCGGCGTGCGGCTGCTTCCCGGGGAAGCGTTTCCTACCGACGCGAAGATCGTGGGTGGGGATAGCAAGGCCAGTGGCTCAGGCGGGCTGTATAGCGACGGTATTTTCACACAATTCGGTGTGATTTCCATACAAGAGGCACCGGAGGACATTACCGTCACCGGTCTGCGGATGGCCGAGGAAGTGTCCCGGATTTTGGATATTACTGTGTTTCTGACATCCGGGGGCCAGTACATGGAGATGAAGTGGGACGGAGTTTCACCGATCTACCTCTACAAAGGCGACAGCATCCGCATCGATGCGGTAGTGAAAAACGAGCATGCGGCAAAGTTTATGGGCAGGGTGTGGAGCCATGCTATCGTGGAATATACCAACAGTGCCAATGAGCAGCTGTGCAGTGTCGCTACGCAGGCAGTTCGCGCGGTAAGATCGCCCTATGAATACTATGCCATCATTTTTGACGGCCTGGACATGGAGCCTTACTACAGGAATTACGTTTATCAGTGCGGTCATCAAAGGTGGATCAATGAGTATAGAGGAAAATAATTCAAAGCGAAACCAATTACGCAAACCGTGCGTACCATTGCGCTGTTGGGAAGGAGTGAAATAATGAAGCTTAATTTGTTCGCGGTACTGCAGCATGCGGTTACCATGGTGGGAAGACGGCTGAAAACCTACGCGTTTTTGTCGGTGACGATCATCCTGTCCTTTTCCTTCCTGCTGGGATATTTGCTGTTGACGGACTCCCGGCAGTACAATCAGAACAAAGAAGTGTTCAGCCTGCGTCCGGGGGATGTTTCTATGCATCAGGATGTGGTCATCAATGCCGGGATAGGCAAGCAGCAGATGCTCTATGAGAATCTGGACAAGATGGAAAATACGATCTATTTTACGGCCTATGAAGGGAATCTGGGGGATATGGCTATTTACTATGATTCCACACTTTTGGGCATGGACGAGTCAGTAGGCTTACATCTTCAAAACCTGCAGGCGTTTTTTCTGCCGGACGGTGCTTGGCTGGATGTGTTTAAGAGTCCGATGTACAGCTATCTCGGCCAAGAAATCGTTTGGCTCGATGGGCGGGATGACAGCTTTTTCCATCTGAATGCGGACGAGGTGATCCTCAGCGAGCAGGTCTACCGCCTGCTGAAGCTGGACCAAGAAAATGAACCCATCTTCCAGCTGCGGACCTGGAACAACGCCTCGCAGCTGAACACCCAGCTAAAGGTGGTTGGCTATGCCAAAGGCGGCAGCGACGCGGATTACAATAAATGGGAAACGTGGTGGGTAACACCGCCTATGTTCCTGTCTGTGAAGTTTTTGGACTGGATGGATCAAAACGGCTATGAGCTTTACGGGGATAATGGAGTGATCCGTGACCGGCACTATTTTGTGCATTCCGATTCGCCGGATCAGGTGGTTACCCTTGGGAAGACTCTGGGGATGAATAGCGTATTCTCCGTGTACGAGGCGCAGAGCAATGCGCTGGAGCAGATGCGGGCGCAGGCGGGGAATAAGGCGATCATTGCCTGCGCGCTGCTGGTTCTGCTGGGCATCAATTTGTATTCCAGCTTCTCCAATGCCATGAATGAGCGCAAATACGAGATCGGCGTGAAGCGGGCCATTGGCGCGTCGGCCTGGAGCATCGTAAGGCAGTTTTTGTATGAAAGCATTATTGTGATGGTGGCCAATGTGGCGATCTCTATTGCGTTGGTGGTGGATGTGGGGGTGCTGTATAAGATCTTCGTGGAGTGGCAGTCGGATTTCCTGGATACCTATGTACTGTACCTAACGCCCCACTCTATGGTGATCTTCGGGGCCTGCGCGGTGACGCTGACGGTGGTGTTCAGTCTGATCTTCGCTTATAAGTCCACCCAGGTGGAGATTGTACAGTATTTGAAGGCAGAATAAAAGCCTCCCCTGTGTAAGGGAAGGTGGGCCGAAGGGTCGGAGGGGTTGTCAATCCCTCAGTCAGCTTCGCTGACAGCTCTCCCAGAGGGAGAGCGTGGGAGGGTCAAGACCCTCCCCTACAGAGCGGTGGGACATACGCAGCGCCCCTACGAGTGCGGTACCCTCTCAGTCAGCTTCGCTGACAGCTCCCCCAAAGGGGGAGCTTGGCGGAACGCCGGGGAGGTTGTTCCCTACGGGAGAGATTGCCACGCCAGTGTGCGCACCGGCTCGCAATGACAGCATAGATCTACAATAGGAGGGAAAGAAATGAAGTTTTTGAAAATCTTACTGCGGTGTGTATTTTGGTTGCTGATCCTGGCGCTGATGGCAGCACCCGTGTATCTGATCACCCTGGTATCTCAGGACGAAATCGCAAGCTACGAGCCGCCCGCGGCACCCGTGCTGGTGGAGACGGCAGTGGGTGGTATCCATCAGTGCACCCGGGGAGACATCTCGGTGTATTTTGAGGTCAGCGGCAGCTTTACCTCCTCTACTTATGCCTACCAGGAGCTAAGCTACAAGAATCTGGACCGGGCCCGGTGGTATGTCCACGGTGGGCAGGAGATCCAGGAAGGGCAGGTGCTGGGTGTGCTGAAAGGAGAGGAGATCCTGGCGGAATACTCCGGCATCTTAACGGAAATGAATACTTACGGCCAAGATCCCTATCTGCGGATCCAGCTGTTAGAGCCTGTGGAGCTGGAGTGCCGGGTGGAGGACCGGGTGCTGTCCATGCTGCGCCGTGCGCAGAGTCTGCAGACCCAGGAGGGCGAGGCGGTGAGCCTGGTGTATGCTTCCCGGCAGAAGAATGCCGACGGCACCACCAATGTGCGGATCTCCATTGATACAAGCAAGTATACCTACGGCCAGCATCTGACCGGACTGCGGATCTATACCGGCCAGGTCTACCAGCAGGTGCTGTGGCTTCCCCAGAGCTGTGTATACCAGAAGGAACAGGGCGAGGACAAGCCCTGGTACGCCCGGCAGGTGACGGAAACCGGTCGGTTCATCCGGGAGGCGGAGATCGAGGTTGGGTACAGCGATGATTACTATGTCACAGTCACCGGCGTGGGAGAAGGGGAGTATTTCGACTCCGGCTATAAGAGCGTGGTGGAGGGAGGCTGAGAGCCATGAAGGAACTGAAGCTGACCCTTTCCCACATTCAGAAAAGCTATACACGGCCTGTATTGACGGATGTGAATCTGGAAGTGGATAACGACAGCTATGTGACCATTGTGGGAAAATCCGGCTCGGGCAAGTCCACGCTTTTGAACATCCTGGGCATGGTAGAGGGCTATGACGGGGGAGAGTATATCCTGAACAGGACGAAGATCCGTAATTATCTGGATCATGCCCGGCTGCGCTTAGAGAATATCGGGTTTATCTTCCAATCCTACAATCTGATCCCCACGCTCTCGTGCAAGGAAAACATCCTGCTGCCGACCATGTACAACCGGAAGAATACGGTGCAGGATTTTGATGCCTTGGTAGAGCTTCTGGATATCGGGCCGCTTCTATCCCAACGGGTGTCGACGCTGTCCGGCGGCGAAAAGCAGCGGGTGGCCATAGCCCGGGCGCTGATCTTAGACCCATGCTTAATTCTTGCGGACGAGCCCACGGGCAACTTAGACCCGAAAAACCGGGATCTCATTATGAATCTGCTGCGGCGGGAGCATGAAAAGGGCCGGGGTGTGATCCTAATCACCCACGATATGGAGGTCGCCAAGGAAGCGGATACGATCTACCTGCTGGAGGATGGGATCTTGAAGCAGCAGGGCATGGAATCGTGATTCTTACGAAGTGAAAAGCTTACGGCGAGACATAAACCCCAATGTCACTAAGTTAAGTATGTCATTGCGAGGAGCGAAGCGACGTGGCAATCCGTAATACCCTTGAGAAAACGGATTCCAACGGCTGCTGCGCAGCCTCGGAATGACAAGGGTTTCTTAACTTAATGACATTGACATAAACCCCCGCCCTACGATGTCTTTTCGGACATGCCGTAGGGCGGGGGTGCTTCTTGCAATCACATTCTATTGCAGGCATTTTTTGGCACAAAAACAGCGGGCGGAAAGATCTCCGCCCGCTTTGGTGTTGTTAGGTGATGTTGCCGTCCTTATCGCAGGAAAGGGTTACGGTGAAGGGGATGCTTGGATAAAACAGCTTTGTCAGCTTAGCGTCCAATGTGATCGTACCGCCATTTTCCGTGAAAGAATTCTGCTTGTAGCTCCAGCCGTGGTATGTTTCGGTCTGATCAACGACCTTGGAAACAACGGAAACCGAGGTGCCGTCATAGCGGAAGATACCGATGATTGTTATTACACCGACTGTAGCATCATTTATTTTAATGGTCCTTGTCCGGGCGTAAGTCCTGTCGGAGGAGCGGGCGGTCGTATATTCTATAAGTTCATCGATCATGATGATACCGTTGCCCAAATCGATTTCCTGTGTAAGGAGCACATTGCTTTGTTCGGCAGCAAATGCTGGGATGCACAGGGAGATAATTAGGGCGAAGGCTAAAAAGCAGGAGATTAATCGTTTCATGGTTATCCTCGATTCATTGCAGAGTGATGAATAAAAGGTTAAATACTATCCATCATATAGACAATATTCAGATCTTTCCAGAAGAATGCATGTAGCGCAAATAGCAGAGTTGCAACTACAACGGCAGCTACAGCTCCAATAACGATTGTTTTGCGCAGCCTTTGCTGCATGCGGTAGTGCATGGCTTCTTCTTCGGACAGTTGCTCCATCAGCAGCGCTGCGGCTTCCGCCGGTGTGCCGAAGGCTGTATGCAACTCCTCTTCAGAAGGGTGGTCAGATACCTCCAAAAGAGGAAAGAGCATATTTTTGTCAAAGGAATCGAGCAGGCGTGCCTGGGTATCCTTGCAGCAGCGCAGGTGCCGGGCAAGCTGCTTGCGGTAGCCCTCAATTGCCGGAATCATTGGAATCCTCTCCTTTCTCTAAGATGGCGGCTACGCTGGCAGAAAACCGATGATAGATCGCCAAAAGCTCGGAAAGGTAGGCTTTTCCGGCATCCGTGACGGTATAATACTGCCTGCGGCGGCCATCGGGAGCAACGCGCTTCCTGCTCTCTAAGATATATTCCGCTTGCAGCAGGCGGTAAAACACGCTGTAAGGGAATTGGGAGATGGTTTCGCTCCTGCCGTGGGCGCAGAGGGCCTCATTGAGCTCACCTACATAATATTCGCGCTCCGAGAGCAGACGCAGCAGCAAAAGCTCCGTCAAGGCTCTGTTGAGATGCTCCTCCAACGGGAGCTGGGAGGAAGGTTTTTCCGCTTTCACATCGAGCCCTCCTGTCATTCAGTATATTGGCATTTTAGCGCATTTGCTCGCGGATGTCAATTGCTTTGGTGAAAATAATCGTGGAAATTAAAATATTATTTTCAAATAAAAAATAAGTTGACAAAATAATAGGCGGCAGATATACTAAAAACAGATCCACACAGCACCGGGTTTTTGGGCAGTATCTTCATACGACAGTGCGCGTGAGCGCACAGAGGAGGCGGCCTGTGAAAAAGCAGGGTTTAGAGAAGCGGATTCCCACGGCAGGCGGAGCCTGCCTCGGAATGACAGCGTGTTCTGAACCGCGACGCCCTAACGCCTCCGTGCCGCGTCGGATGCTCCCCCAGCGCGGCCTGCTGCCGAAAAACTGGTGCTGTGACAGAAAGAGAGGGGGAGTCCGACCAATGCTATTACAAAGAGCGGACTGCGCCCCAAGGGCATGCGTGCTCAGGGCGCCACGGCTGCTGCGCAGCACGATAAACCGTAGTGGCGATCACTGATCGCCCGGCGATTTTGGAACAAATTCACATCGCTAGTGGCGATAATTCGGTTATTTCCTTGGAGATCTTCAAAATTGCGTTGCAATTTTGAAGCGGGCGCTTGATAAGCGCCCCTACCGCGCAGCTCCGGAATAACAGATTTTTGGAAAGGGGTGAGTCCAATGGTTTTGTAAACAAATGGTAAATTTGTTGCCATGATCACCAAATCCGTTCGTTTTTTTGTTGACAAAATTATTCGAACATTATAAAATTAAGGAGGAACAACTTATGAAGAAAAACGTTCGCCGCTTGCTGGCTCTCTGCCTGACTCTCGGGCTGATGCTCTCTATGGCCGTGGTTGTATCAGCGGCTTCCAAGACCTTTACATACGAAGGGACAAGCTATACGGCTGTTTTGACGAAAGATCCCAGTGTAAAAACTGTAACTTATACGATTGCGGGCTCGAACCGTGTGGAGCATATCTCCGACGGTGTGGATACGCCAATGTATGGCCCGGGAACAGGTTTTAGTTTTACATTGAATGCCCGAAACGTGCCAACGGGGTCGTTCTATGCACCCTATATTTCCGATTTGATGTCTCAGGTCAATTTGAAAAAGACCTTCACTGCTACCTGGAATGGGTATAACGGTTATCACTATGTGGAACCCTACAAACCCTCCGGTACCTATCAGTGGGCTGTAAAAATGTATTATTATGATGCCAACTGGGAGGTCAGAACCGGTGACCGGATCCCTTACGGCGGAAGGATCAGCATGGCACCCGAGGGTATTTGGGCATATGATTCCGTTCGTGTGGGATAAAACAAATCCGGGAACGGCGATCAGCGCACGGGCAGCATAAAGGAGGAAATGCGAATGAAAATGCGGATATGGTCGGTAATTTTGGTGCTTTCCCTATGCTTAGGCTTACTTGCCGGATGCGGGGAAGAAGCGGTAGATCCCGAGCAAACCCAGCCGAGTGTGACTACACTGCCGCAGACCACAAAACCGGCTGATATCCGTCCGCTGCCCCCGGAAAATCCGGGCAGCAGTCTTTGCGAGTATGACCCCGCCCGGCAGATCTACATTAGCGGTGAGAATATCTATGTGGATTATTATGTGGGTGTTACCGGTGCACCCAGCTTCAATATAGAAATATTCAGCAAGGAGTATATTGATCCTGCGGATATTTCTGCGACCGTCCCGGTAGACCTGCCTTTTGAGCTGCGTATTTATCAAGTAGAGGTACAGCGGGCAACAGAATATATGGAGAATAGTTTCGGAGGGATGCCCTATTATGTTTACTACACCTATATGGGCGGAGATCCCAGTGAAATCGAAACCAATGCGGCGCTTCAGGAGTGCTTTAAGGCGCTGAAGCCGGAAGACCTGCCGGAGTTTTATGTGTATGTCATCTCCGTGGCATTTGTGAATATCCTGGAACTGGAAGCCCCAGTGACGGTAGAGAAGGTGGATATCACCATTGGCGATAAAGTCTACGAGACCAAGCTGGGGCGTGTCCGGGTGTTCCCTAAGGCGGATTTTCCCTCGGAAGCGGACCATGTCATGCGCGGAAGCACCAAGCAGGGACACTTTTTTGAAATGTATAACGACGGCATAGTAAAGCTGATAGAGGCATTCAGGCGAGAAAGTGTGCCAGAAGACATTACTATTACCGGTGTGCGGATGCTGGAAGAAGAGACGGAGATCCTGGAGATCAGTGCGGTGATCACATCTGGCGGACAGACGATGGAAATGAAGTGGGACGGCAAAACGCCCATCCACCTCTTTAAAGGGGACAGTATCGATATCTATCCCATCGTGAGAAATAAGCTGACAGAAAAACTCCTCAACAGCGTGCATCTTCAGACCATTGTGGAATACACGGAGGTGGAAAGCGGCGAGACATATTGCGTGGTGACAACGCATGTTGGATCATTGGGCCGGAATCATCACGAGCAATACGCCATTATTTTCGACGGTGTGGACATGGAACCCTATTACCGGGAGTACTTCTATAAGGAAAGATCTACCCAGTGGGTTGGAGGCGACACAGACCAGTAAAAAACGAACGCGCTGTGCGGACATGTATTTGCGTCCCTGTGGACGAGGTACTTCCCGTAGGGGAGGGGTTCGCCCCTCTCCTATAGGAGGATAAAGACCGTGGCGCGCACAAGCAATATAAGAAGGATAGGATACGGGTGGACTGCCAAATGCCACCTTACGGAGTACGACTCGTATGTAGGGATGCTCATTGGGAATCCGGGAAGATGGACTGCTGTATTGAAGAAAGGAAGGATGCTGGAGATGAAAAAACTGGGTTTATTGCTTTGTTTGGCTTTGACTTTGGGATTATTTGCCGGATGCCAGACAGGGAACGCAGATCCCACGCAGACTACTGCAAGGCAAGAAATCCGCCCCCTGCCGC
Source organism: Faecousia sp. (assembly GCA_045605575.1). Taxonomy (GTDB): domain Bacteria; phylum Bacillota; class Clostridia; order Oscillospirales; family Oscillospiraceae; genus Faecousia. Next base: position 9,036 of record JAZUQE010000068.1, read on the forward strand.
CAGAAAATCCAGGAAGCAGTCTGTGTGAGTATGATCCTGACAGGCGGATCTACATAGGCACCGAGAATATCTACATGGATTATTATTTTGGAATCACAGGTGCGCCCTACCTGGATATACCGGTTTATTCGAAATTCTCTCTGGGAAATGACCCTCAAGGTGGACTTGGCCATATCCTGGTAGATTTGTGCTGGAGTCCGGATATGGAACTGAGTTTGGATCAATGCTGGACGGAAATTACACTGGTGGAGGTGCAGCGCAAAACTGAGTTTATGGCCGGAAAAATAGATTCGCCGGAAAACGTCATGCCCTACTACGTCTACCAGGCTTACCGGGGCGGTGATGTGGCAGCCTTGGCGAACGCAAAGATCGGTTATCAGCCGGACAGCAATCGAATCGATACGCTGCGCACAGATTTTGAAGCTTTGACGGCGGAGGAACTGCCGGAATTCTATGTATATAACTTCCGTATTCATTTTTCGGATGTACCGGAGCCGGAACCGGAGAATCCGCTGATCCTGGAGAAAATAAAGTTTACTGCAGAAGGTCAGACCTACGAGGGGGAGTTTGGTAGCGTGCGGTTCTTTAACCGGGAGGACTGCCCGAATCCAAAGAAGGTATACGCTGAACCTGTATATGCCGATGCGTACACCGGAATCGTCAGTGAGCTGTACAGCGACGGGATCGTGAAGGTTTTGCGGATCCCGGTGATACATAAATTGGATCTGGAAAAGGAGTATACCGCAGACTGCAATCCCGCCCCAGATACAAAATATGCCAGTATCGGCGGTGTGTGGATGCTGGATGAGGGAAGCGAGCTTTTGGCGGCTTATGTGACTATCAAGGATCAGTACGGAGAGTACCAAACCTTTGCAGTGAATGATCTGGAAAATAGGCGTTCTGTGGAACCGGGAGAGAGCGCATATGTGGATGTGGTGGTAAAAAATGCCTATGCAGAAAAACTGCTGAGTAATATCCATTTCCAGATTGTGGTATGGTGGGTGCATGATGCGATTCAGGAAACCCCGATTGGCTCTTTTCTTACGGGGCATAACCATTGTGATGTATATACAGTGGTCAGTACCACGAAAACGAACCACTACGAAAACTACGCTATCATCTTTGACGGAGTGGACATGGAGCCTTACTACGATTATTACCACGAAAACTATCAGATGTGGCGCAAAGATTACTTAAATTGACAATTCGCAGAATCGGCGCGCACGGGTATCGTGCGCGCCGGTATGTTTATATAAGGAGGTGTAGCCATGCGGCTAAATTTATTCGCGGTGCTGCGGCATGCGGTTACCATGGTGGGTAGGCGGCTGAAGACCTACGCGTTTTTGTCGGTGACGATCATCCTGTCCTTTTCCTTCCTGCTGGGATATTTGCTGTTGACGGATTCCCAGCAGTATAACGAGTATAAAGAGCTGTTCAGCCGCCGCCGGGGCGATGTGTCTTGCGCGGAGGTCGTGTTTGGCACAGCTGCGGGCGGCTCCGGTAAGCAGAAGATGCTGTATGAAAACTTAGATAAAATGGAAAACACGGAGTATTTTACAGCCTATTACGGCGATTTAGGGCGCATGGACATTTCCTATGACCCCGAGGCTATGGGCATGGATGAAGGCTTGGAGGTGAGGCTGAATCCACTGCATGCCTGGTTTTTGCCGGATCATGCCTGGCTGGACCTACTGGACGTGCGGGAAAGCTTCTATTTCCCAGTCAGTAATGAGATCGTTTGGCTGGACGGTCGGGGCAATGAAGGCTTCCGGCTGGAAGTGGACGAGGTGATCCTCAGTGAGCAAGTCTACCGTTTGCTAAGTCTGGACAAAGAAAGTGAACCGATCTTCCTGCTGCGCACTGACCATAATACGGGTATCAACACCCAGTTGAGAGTAGTGGGCTATACCAAGGCGCCGGAAGCCCTCGACTATACGAGGATCGAAACCTGGCACAATACACCCCCTATGATCTTGTCGGTGAAGTTTTTGGACTGGCTGGACCGGAACGGATATTCGCTGTATGGAGAAAATGGGATGATCTACAGCTGTAACTACTATATTTATACGGATGAACCGGAGCGGGTAACAGCTTTGCTGAAGACATTGGATTATAACAGCAATACCTATTCCGTCTATGCGGCGCAGGATGCTGCCATGGAGATGATGCAGGCGCAGGCGGGGAATAAGGCAATCATTGCCTGCGCGCTGCTGGTTCTGCTGGGCATCAATTTGTATTCCAGCTTCTCCAATGCCATGAATGAGCGCAAGTATGAGATCGGTGTGAAGCGGGCCATCGGTGCGTCGGCCTGGAGCATCGTAAGGCAGTTTTTGTATGAAAGCATTATTGTGATGGTGGCCAATGTGGCGATCTCTATTGCGTTGGTGGTGGATGTGGGG
>JAZUQE010000069.1:0-8558 GCA_045605575.1 Faecousia sp.
CATCTCGCTCACTGTTCCTTCTTTGGCTTCTACTGCTGCCACAAATGCTTCTCTTTGTTCCATAACAGTTTTCTTCTCCCATGGCATCTGACCCGCTCCTTTTGCTTTGTCTGATGCCTTTTATTCTAGCAGAAACTGTTACCTATGTCTCTTCCCTACCTGTTACCTATGTTACTTCCCTATACACAATGGCCGTCCGGCAATTTTGCAAACAAACTTGCATCGCCGAAGTCGACAATGATTTCATTTCCTGCGGAAATTCCAACAATTGCTTTGCAATTGTTGGCGGGCGGCTAATAGCCGCCCCTACGGCATCCACGGGAAGCAGCCCTATAAGCTAAAATTCCTCACAAACAACAGGCCTGCTGCATTTGCAGCAGGCCCATTGTCAATTGTTTACTCAGCGAAGTTCAGAACATCCTTGTAGCGCTCCTTGAAGATGCCGTACACTGCGTTCAGTACAGCCTCATCTTCCACCGCCAGATAGTTCTCGTTTTCCTCGTCCACAGGCTCGACCTCCAGGATCACGATCTCATTGGCATCCTCCTCATCGGGGATCAGCACCAGATATTCCTTGCCCTGGTATTCGATGCAGTCCAGATACTCAAACACCGTCTCCTGGCCATTCTCGTCGGTCAGGGTAATCAGGCTCGATTCCTCTTCCTGCAGCAGTTCTTCGTTTTCCATAACCGCTCCTTATCTCTGGATCCGGCCACTGCCGTCGCCGCCAGCCAGCTTCTGTACCTCGGCCAGGGTGACCATGTTGTAGTCGCCCTCGATGGAGTGCTTCAGTGCGGAAGCAGCTACCGCAAATTCCACAGCCGCCTGGGTATCATAGCCGTTCACACAGGCATAGATCAAGCCGCCGCCGAAGGAGTCGCCGCCGCCCACACGGTCGATGATGTGCAGGTTGTACTTCTTGGAGAAGCAGTACTCGTCCTTGGCAACATTGTACAGCATTGCGCTCCAGCCGTTATCAAAAGCGGAGTGGCTTTCGCGCAGGGTGATGGCCACCATTTCGAAGCCGAACTTGTCAGCCAGCTGCTTGGCAACGCTCTTGTAGCCCTCATGGTTCAGGCTGCCCGCATAAATGTCGGTAGCCTCTGCCTCGATGCCGAATACGTCCTTAGCATCCTCCTCGTTGGAAATGCACACATCTACGTACTGGCACAGCTCGGTCATCGCTTCCCGTGCCTGGGCGCGGGTCCACAGCTTACCGCGGTAGTTCAGATCGCAGGAGATCTTGATGCCGCGGGCCTTGGCAGCCTTACAGGCCTGGACGCAGATCTCGACCAGGTTGGGTCCCAGTGCGGGGGTAATGCCGGTGAAGTGGAACCACTCAGCACCCTCGAAGATGGCATCCCAGTCAAAGTCGGAAGCAGCAGCCTGCTGGATCGCGGAATGCGCGCGGTCATAGATACACACGCTGCCACGCTGAGGAGCGCCCTTCTCATTGAAGTAGATGCCCACGCGCTCGCCGCCGCGGACGATCTTGGTGGTATCCACACCGTAACGGCGCAGGCTGTTCACAGCGGCCTGACCGATGGCATGGGTGGGCAGCTTGGTAACATAGGCAACATCCATACCATAGTTAGCCAGAGACACGGCCACGTTGGCCTCGCCACCGCCGAAGGTGAATTCCACATGGTCACACTGAACGAAGCGCTCATAGTTGTAGGGCTGCAGTCGGAGCATCAGCTCGCCGAAAGTAATGATCTTTGCCATAATAACATATATCCTTTCAATAAGTGATTCAGATTATTCGCCCTTAGCTGCCTTGCGGGCTTCCAGGCACAGCTGCGTGATCTTTTCCCAGTTACCGGCAGCGATATCCGCCTTGGGGCATACCCAGCTGCCGCCCACCGCATGAATAAAGGGAGCATCCACATATTCCTTGATATTTGCGCTGTTCACACCGCCGGTGGGCAGGAACTTCACGCCCACAAAGGGAGCGGACAGATTCTTCATAGCATTCAGACCGCCATACACGTTGGCCGGGAAGAACTTGACCATCTTCAGGCCATGCTTCAGTGCCGCCATGATCTCCGTGGGAGTCACACAGCCGGGAGCCACGGGGATCCCGTTTTCCACACACCAGCCCACGACCTCGTCGCTGAAACCGGGGGAAACGATGAACTTGGCACCCATCTCCACAGCCAGCTTGCACTGCTCCAGATTGAGGATCGTACCGGCGCCCACCAGAACCTCGGGACAATTCTCGGCAACCGCCTTGATCGCCTCAGGGGCGCAGGCAGTGCGGAATGTGATCTCCATGGTATCCACACCGCCGGCCGCCATCGCCTTCGCGGTGGGGACTGCATCCTCGACCTTGTCCAGAACCACAACGGGGACAACAATAGAATTGGCAAGTCTCTCTAAAACGTCCATTACATTTACCTCCTGGGCCGCTGCGCGGCCGTAATTATTCGGAAAGATGGCTTTCCGGGCCACAGTGGGCCAGAATACGCTACCGTAATTATAGTTTCTTTTCCCCTTTCTGTCAATGTCAAAAACTAGGTGTCATTTTTGAGCATATTGCTCAAAATTGTACTCTGGCATTGCATATCCTGTCAACCTCTGCTATAATGACCCCGTTCCGAATCTTTGAAAAAGGAGATTTGTTATGAAACGTTTTCTTGTCATTTTTATACTGTTGGCCCTGCTGTGCGGCTGCCAGAGTCAGCCCGAGACGCCCTATGTTACCACCGCGCCTACCCAGCCCACTACCGAGCCTACCACGGAGCCCACTACCGAGCCCACCACTGAGCCTACCACTGAGCCCACTACTGAGCCGACTACCGAACCTACCACTGAGCCGCCTACGGAGCCCGAAGTCGTTCTGTACCGGAATCCTCTGAACGGTGAACCGATGGACGAGCCCTATACGGGCCGTGTTTTTGCCGTTACTATCAATAACCAAAAGGATGCCCTGCCTCACCGGGGTGTTAATCAGGCGGATCTGTATTTTGAAATGCTGGTCAACGGCGGTATGACCCGTGGCTTGGCCTTCTTCAGCAACGTCAAGGACGTGGAGTGCATTGGTGCGATCCGCAGCTGCCGGTTTAACTTTGTGGACCTGTGCAAGTCCTACGATGCTGTTCTGACCTATGCCGGCGGAAGTTTTCCCGTTCTGGAGTATCTGGATAACAGCGGCATTTCCAAGCTCAATGCCCTGCAAAGTGACATTGCCTACCGTGACTACGATCGTTATTACTCTGGCTATGCTTGGGAGCATTGCCTGTTCGCCAACGGCGAAAATCTCTGGACCATGGCCCAGAAGCGGGGCATCAAGGTCACCCGGGACCCGGGCAAGGACTATGGCCTGCTCTTCACCCCTGACGGAACCCCCGCAGACGGCGAAACAGCCAACAAGATCACCATTGACTACTGGAATATGTTCTCCGTACTGGAGTATGACCCTGAAACCGGAACCTACCTGCACACCGCCTATGACATTCCTGTCTATGATGAGAACACCGGTGAGCGGGAAGGCTTTGAGAATGTGATCGTAATCCATACCGGTATCTACAATCAGACCTATGGCACCGACACCTATCACTTGTACGATATCGAAGGCAGCGGCAAGGGTTATTATGCCTGCGGTGGCAAGCTGATCCCCATTACCTGGAAGCGCTCCTCCGACTATAAACCATTCACCTTCTTCCACCAGGACGGTACGCCTCTGGAGATTGGCGTAGGCAATTCCTACATCGGTCTGGCTCCCACCGGCCGGGACGTGATCTGGGAATGATCTGATATTTTTAAGCAAAGCCCGGGCGCTGCTTCTTCGCAGCGCCCGGGCTTCTTTTTATTTTACTGCCGCAGCCTTTTTTGCCTGCCAACTCAGTTCCTTCGGATAGAAAAAACGCAGTCTTTCCTGTGCCAGAGCAATATGTACCTCCTGAGCTATTCGCAGCTCACCGTCCAGATTGATCGGCGTAGCCTTATCGCAGCGAATGGTCAGTTCTTTAGTCCGTACGTGTCGCACCAGATGGGGCAGCTCCGCGTACCGTCCGTTTTTATACTTACCCACCACACCGGGTACCTGCAGCCGGGAAACATGCTTTACCAGCAGCACCTCCAGCATTCCGTCACAAGGATCTGCCTCCGGCACCGGATTGAAGCCGCCGCCGTAGTAACGCCCGTTGCATACGCAGATCATAGTCTGCCTTGCATCCACCGTCTCATCCCCGATGGTCACCACGTAATGCTCGCTGATGCCCTTGATCACATTCACCACAGTCGAGATCGCATAAGCCCGGAAGCCGCTGAGCAGCGGCAAGCGCTTGTAATTGGAAACGTCCGTACCGATCCGGGCATCCAAACCCACAGAGCAGATGTTCAAGCAGTAGTCATCGTTGCATTTGATCAGATCCACACAGATCTCTTTACTGTCCAACAGCCTCTCCAGATCCTGAAACGCATCGGGATCATCGAAAATGCGCACAAAGTCATTGCCGCTGCCGCCCCGATAGCAGGTAACCGCCACATTGTCAAACCCCGCCGCGCCGGAAACCACCTCATTGAGGGTACCGTCACCGCCACAGGCGTAGATGCGGTATTCCTCTCCGGTCTGGGCTGCCTCCCTGGCTGCCCGGCAGCAATCTCCCGGTGCTGCCGACACATGAATACGGTAAGAAAGGCCACGCTCTCCGCAGACCCGGGTGATCTCCTTACGGTACTGCTCAGTCCGGTCCCGACTGCCTGCCGCCGGGTTAATAATAAACAGGTGGGTCATCTTTTTCTGTCCTTTCGCTGATTGGAAGTAAACATATAGTAGTCACACTTGATCTTACCGTTATAGAACTTTCGCTTCTTGTCAGCCCGGCAGCCAAAGTAATGTTCAAACTCCGGTTCGGAGGTGATCACAAACTTTTTCCACTCATTGGCAAACTTCAGATGCCGTCCCAGCGCCCCATACAGCCGCTGGGCGCTCTGCTGCTCCAGCATCCGCTCGCCGTAGGGTGGATTGCATACCAGAATACCCGACTGAGCAGGCAGGTTGATCTTCGTGGCGTCCCCATCCTGGAAGGTAACGCAGTCCGCTACACCAGCCTTCCGGGCATTTGCAAAGGACAACGATACGCACTTAGGGTCGTTATCTGTGCCCAGAATGGTGTATTTTCCGGAAAACTCCTTGTCCTTCGCCTCTTCCTTGGCTTTCGTCCAGGCTTCCCTGGGCATCCATGGGAATTCCTCCGCTGCAAAATGCCGGTTCAAGCCGGGGGCCCGGTTCTTGGCGATCAGCGCTGCTTCAATGGGAATGGTGCCGCTGCCGCAGAAGGGATCCCAGAAGAACTCCCTGCCCCGGTATCGGGTCAGCTGGATCATACCCGCAGCCAATGTCTCATGCAGCGGCGCGTCATTGCCCACAGCCCGGTAACCCCGCTTGTGCAGTCCCGAACCGGAGGTATCCAGCGACAGGGTCACCTGGTCGTTGAGGATGGTAAAATGAAGCTGGAACTTCACCCCGGTCTCCGGCAGCCAGGTCACGCCGTATTTTTCTCCCAAACGTTTGGAGGCCGCTTTCTTGATGATAGCCTGGCAGTCAGACACACTCATCAGCTGGCTGTTCAGACAGTGGCCCTTCACTGGGAACTGCCCATCTGCCGGAATAAAACGCTCCAATTCCGCCCGGTACACACCTTGGAACAGCTCCTCAAAGCTCTTTGCCTGAAACTGAGCCAGCACCACCATGACCCGTTCACCGGTCCGCAGGCAGATATTGGCCTTGGCCAGCGCATCCGTATCACCGGTAAAGAGGACCCGCCGGTCCTCCACCCGGACATTTTCCATATCCATCCGCCGAAGCTCGTCCCCGGCAATTCCCTCCAGCCCAAATAAACAGGGCACGATCATCTGTATTTCCTTCATATATCCTCCATAAACGGGAAAATTACACTATTTCAAGGAATGATCTTACTTTTCTTAAGGTATCTTTCTTCCTCGGAAAACACACAGCCGCAGTATTTCTGCATGTAAAAGCCCAGCTCCCGGGCTTTTTCCTGCCCGGCCCGGAACAGTGGCCGGAAGTCCCGGTATAAAAATTCTACACCGTATTCCCTGGCTGCCCGCTCCGCCGTCTCCCGCATCAGATCGTGATTCTGGTAGGGACTGATAAATAAGCTGGATGTAAAGCTGTCAAAGCCCAGCTCTTTGGCCTGCCTGGCAGTTTCAAACAGCCGCATCTGATAGCATTTCCCGCAACGGTTTGCGATATCCTCCGCCACTTCCCGGATAAAGGGCCGCAGCGCATAGTCATTTTGCTCAACAAGGGGCAATTCGATAGTCTGGGCGTATTCGCGCAGACAGTTTCGCCGGGCCCGGTACTCCGTGAAGGGATGAATGTTGGGATTATACCAGAAGCCGGTAACTTCCAGGCCGTCGCCGCGCAGCACCTCGATGGGTTGATTGGCACAAGGGGCGCAGCAAATGTGCAGTAGTGTTTTCATTGTTTTTCCTCCGTAACGCCCAGCATACCGTCCCGGAAGACTTTCCGCAGGCGAACGGTTCGCAGCTGGTTATGCAGCCCCTCCCCGGTTGCATAGACCTTCACATAGTTCGGGGTATGGCCTGTAAAATAGTCTCCGTCCGCTTCCTCAAACAGTACTTGAACGGTCTGTCCCTCCAGCGCACGCAGATAATCCCCCCGCAGCTCCTCGGCTACGGCAATGGCAGCCCTGCTCCGGGCTTCCTTTGTGTCATTGTTATGCTGACCGGGCATCTGATCCGCAGGGGTTCCCGGACGGCGGGAATAGGGAAAAATATGCATATCCGCAAAGCCACAGCGCCGGATAAAATCCAGGCTTTGCCGAAATTCCTCCTCCGTCTCCCCGGGAAACGCCACGATCATATCTGTGGTAATGGCGCAGCCGGGGAACGCGCTTTTCAAAAGCTCTACACTTTCCAGATACCGTGCCGTATCGTACTTACGCTTCATCCGGGCCAGCACGCTGTCGCAGCCCGACTGCATGGAAAGATGAAACTGGGGACACAGATTGGGAAGCCCCGCCAAAATCTCACAAAATTCCTCCGTCACGATCCTGGGCTCCAAAGAGCCCAACCGTACCCGCAGCCGGGGCACCGCCTCACAGATGGCCTGCACTAACTGTGTCAGCACCGGTTTGCCGGGCAGATCCCTGCCCCAGGAGGCGATCTCAATGCCGGTGATCACGATCTCCCGATAGCCACGCTGCGCCAGTTCCTTCGCCTGGGCCACCGCATCCTCCAGTGCAGCCGACCGCACAGGCCCCCGGGTATAGGGAATGATGCAGTAGGTGCAAAAATTGCTGCATCCATCCTGCACCTTCAGCATAGCCCGGGTGCGCTCCTCCAGTCCGCCTGCAGGCAGCTGCTGATAGCTGCGGCGCTTCATCGCCTCGTCCAGCACCTGGCGCTTCTGGCGGTCCTGAACCGCCAGCAACAGCTTCTCTATAAATTCCTCCCGGTCAGCACTGCCGCCAACCAGATCCACCCCCAGCTCCCACAGAGCATTTGCATCGTGCTGGGCATAGCAGCCGCATACCGCCACGATCGCCTGGGGATTCTCCCGTCGGCAGCGGCGGATCACTGTCCGATTCTTTCTATCTGCCACAGCCGTAACAGAGCAGGTATTGATAATATAGCCGTCACAGCTCTCCGAAAAGCTGCCGATGGTATGCCCCCTCGCCAGCAAAAACTGTTCCATGGCCTGTGTCTCATATTGATTGACCTTGCAGCCCAGCGTATAAAAGCCAAATTTCATCGTTATTTCCACCAAATCATCGCGTTATTTTGAATATGATTCCTTCAAAGCTCCCAATTGAAAAACCGCAAAAATCTGCTATAATGGATAAATGCTGGAGCCGACAGTGTATCGATGCCTCCATTATATACGAAAAAAAGCCATTTGTACAGTGTCGGAGGTATTTTCCATGAGACAATTCCAGATCCGCGTAGGCTCTTTCGCGGACATTCAGGCCTTCGTGGCCCTGGCCATCGCCCAGCCCTTTGATGTGCGTATCAATAGCAACGGCTACTTGATCGATGCCAAAAGCCTGATGGCCATGTTTGGCCTCAACTTCCGTAAGCCCCTGTTAGTGCAGGTCAGCTGCGAAGAAGCCGACTTTCTGAATTTCCGCACAGCTGCCGCTAAATTCCTTACAACTTGATCTAACGATTCGCTCCCGGGTGCCTTGCCTGCCGCAAGGCACCCGTATTTTTTACCCATGCTCCAAATTCCGGTTTGTCGGGCTGTTTCATTTCCGTGATTTGTAGGGGAGGGTCTTGACCCTCCCTTGTTTTGTCCCTCTCCGCACCTTCGTAACCACGACTGTCATTGCCATTCTCACTCCGCACCCCGTAGGGGAGGGTCTTGACCCTCCCTTGTTCTTTCTGCCTCAGCATCTAAGGGTAGGCGCAAACGGAATCGGCTTTTCGCCCCAAAAGGAGCTTCTTTGAGGTGTGATACTTTCTGTCCGGCCAGAAAGTATCCAAAGAGCCGCCGGGGACCTTCCGTATGGTCCCCGGACTCCCCAGACGGCCAAAGGGGAAAACGGATCGGATCTACTTCATCCGAA
>JAZUQE010000070.1:0-40457 GCA_045605575.1 Faecousia sp.
CCGGACTCCCCAGACGATCAAAGGGGAAAGCGGACCGGGGATATGTGATCAAGACTTTCCACCGCTTTCCCCTTTGGAATCCCCTTTGGGGCTTTTGTGAAGATAAGCAACCCACTTTTTTGACACGCTCAATCGGCCCGGAAAGGGCCGATTTTTGAGTTTATAACAGTCCGAGAGCGTGCTTCCAGCGCAGGACACGGAGGACAGCCTGGTCCAGAACGGCATAAGGAATCCGGCCGGACCGAACGGCTTCCAAAACGGCATGATACTGGATCGCATACTCGCTGCAGCAAAGAAGATCGTTACCTGCCAGCACAGCAAGCACGGCAGCCTCCTGTGTTCCATACAAGTCGGTAATGGCATCCATTGCCAGATCGTCCGTGACGATCACGCCTTGGAAGCCCATATGATTTCGCAGATACCTATGTACAGACAGGGAAAGGGAAGCAGGAAAATCGCTGCCGAGTGCGTTTACAAAGGTATGGCTGACCAAAATAGCACCGCAGCCTGCTTGGATCCCGGCAGCGAAGGGAAGCAGATCTGCGGCTTCCAAAACCTCCAGGGGACGGCAGTCTACTGCGATACCGGTGTGGGTGTCTGTATTATTTCCGTAGCCGGGAAAATGCTTTAGGACGCTTCCGATCGGGTATTCTCTCATCAGCCGGACAACAGAAGCGGTTACATGGGAAGTTTCTTCTGCCGTCAGACCCAAAGAGCGGCTGTACATGAAAGAGCGCTGGTCAGTGGTAATATCGCACACCGGGGCCATATTCACATTGATACCTATGGAATGCAAAAGCTCACATTTTTCAGCTTCCGTTTCCAACAGCAGATCGAGGCCGCCCTGGGTGTACAGGGCACGCGGAGAGGGAAACCGGTTTGGACGGAAGGCCTTATAACTGCTGATTCGCGTGACAGTACCGCCCTCTTCATCCACAGCGATGAGCATGGGGATGGCAGCAGCGGCCTGATAGCCGGCAATGGTGGCGGCGATGCTCTCGGGGGTCTGTCCGGCAAAGTCTCGGCCAAAGAGGATATAGCCGCCCAGGTGATAGGTTTGCAGGTCACGCAATGCGTTTATGTCCGGGCAGCGGGCCAGAAACAGCTGGCCAACCTTTTCTTCCAGGGTCATGGTCTGCAGAAGCGTTTCAACATCAAAGTCGGGGGCAGGCTCGAACAGAGCTTCGGAAGGAGCCGGATAATGCTCCGGCTGGATCCCCGGATGGGAAGCGGCTGAGGCAGCAGGCTCTGTGGCAGTTGCTGTTGGCGTTTGTGCGGTTGGCGTGTCCGGGTATTTCACCATGGGGGGAGCAGATCGCCCGCAGGCACAAAGAAGGAAAGAAAATATCAAGAACCATAGGATGGTACGGTGCAAAGTGGATCACCTCTGAAGAGAGTATAGCAGAAAATGTGATCTTTGCAACGGTTTTTACGCAATTAAGGGGAATTCCAGAAGATAGGCGGCGATGTCTTCCGGAACCTGGTCGGTAAAATGGGATAGGAGCTTTCCGTTTTCCATATCATATATCTGGAAGGTTTGATTTTTATAACGGGTCAGTACAAAAAGCTCTGTAATGCCATCATTGTCATAATCTTTCAAAGTAAAGCTGCGGCAATCCGTTACATTTACCAGGGTGCGCTCTGCAACCGGATCTGACAGATCCTGGGTGTAAAAACGGTAGGAATACAGATAGCCTCCATCTCGCAGAGGATCCTTACGAACAAACACTGCTTCATTCCAAGCGTCTTCCACCCCTAAAATGCTGTCAATGCCGATGATGCTTCCCTTTTCTTGCAAGGGAGTCATCACTAAAATATCCGGATCCAGCCGATCACAGGATAACAGCTTGCCTTCCCAAGTGCGTTTGTTGTAGCGGTATTGCAGATGATAGTATACATCCCAACCGGCCAGAACGCTGTCATATAGGGAAGGATCCTCACATTTCAGCTTCAAAAGGCCGTCATCTTTCTCCAGGAATATCCAGGAGCCGTCTCCATCGGTTTGCTTGACAGGAATCTGCACCACAGACGCGCCGTAGGCAGAAAAAACGGTGAAATAATAGATGAGTCCGCCGGTGATCAGCACGGCTGTAAGCAAAAGAACTGTAAGCAGCTGCCATTTTTTGCGCTGGCGGCGGGTCATGTCTTGGACGATGTCCAGCAGGGAGCGAACACTGCCTTCGGTAGGATCGTAGGCATCCGGGGTTTGCCGCTGGCAGGCCATCAGTTCTGCTGTCGTAAGTCCCAAAGCCTGGGCCAAGGGCTCGAACAGGTCCAGGTCCGGGTAGGAAAGCCCCCGTTCCCATTTGCTCACGGCGGTGTGCGTCACGTGCAGCTGCTGGGCCAAGGCTTGCTGGGTCATACCCAATTCCCGCCGGGCATCTGCAAGGAATTTTCCAAAGATTTCTTTATTCATTAGGCTACCTCCTGTACCCAATATAGGGCGAAGCTGGGAAAATGTCAATCGACTGTTGGTCAAGCTGCTTACATTTGGATAATATCCGGGAGAAAATGAGAAAATTTTGTAAACTTTGCTGAAAATACTTGCATTTAGCGGATGCGATTGGTACAATATGTTTCCATGACAGCTTTCCGGGTTTCTGTATCAAACACGGCAGGCTGTCATCTTTTCATAGATAAGCGCAAAGAAAGCGAGGAAATAGTATGAGCAGGAAATACAGACTGTCCACAGCGCTGGATGTAGACGATCTTTTGATGGAGTGTACGTCCTATGCCATTCGGCTGGCAAATGAGAAGCACCAATTTGATCCGCCTATGACCATTTATGAGAAAGAAAAATGGGGGAAGTTAGGAACCCGGGCGGATTCCATCTATCCTTATTTCAATGACGGGGAATTTTACCGCACGCAGCCGGTGTACGAGGGAGCCAAGGAGTTTGTGCGCAGGCTCAGCCAGATGACGGAGGTCTACATCTGCACCGCTGTACCGCCCCAGTTTATGGGCATCCGAGCCCAAAGAATCCTGGAGGAATTCCCGGAGATCCCGGCGGATCATATCTATATGGGGTTTAAGAAGGATAAGATCCATACGGATATACTGTTTGATGATGCTATGCACAACATTCTCAATTCCGGGGCAAAATATCCTATTTTGATGCGCCGTCCCTGGAACCAGGAGGCCACCGGTATGCTGGCGGTGAACAACTACGAGGAGTTTTTGAAGCTGGTGGAGGTCATTGCCGAAAGCTACTCAGTTAACGCACAAGCGGAAGAAACAGAAGATCCCAGCATTGTGGTGCTGGTCGGTCCTTCCGGCAGCGGCAAATCCAAGATCGCTACCCGGTTCTTGGACAGGACGGACAAATTTGAAAAGCTTGTCAGCTACACGACCAAGGATCCAACGGCGGTGGAGGAGAACAAATGGTATAACTATGTTCCTCTGGAAACTTTCCGCAGTATGTGTGACTCCGGGGAAATGCTCCAGTCTACTATGTATGCCGGACATGGCTACGGCTCCCGGAAAGGGGATGTGGAGCAGATCCTGGCCCGGGGCAAGCGGGTACTGACTACCATGGACATCTGTGGAGCCATGTCGCTGAAGACCTATTTTAAGAATGTGGTCACCATTTACATCAAGCGGGACAAAAAGAAACTGATGGCCAGCATTCTGCAGAAGAACTCTTCTATTGAAGACAAGGTAAACCGGCTGACTGCTATCGAATATGAACAGCAGAACGCGGAGATCTGTGACTATGTGGTGGAGTTCGATAACTATGACGATGCGGTGCGGCAGCTGTGTTCGATCCTGAACATGGATGACACGCGGTAAGATAAACAAACAGAAGGGCTTGTTGCGTCTTTGCAACGGGCCCTTTGCCTGTTCGGGGAAGCCTTTGGCGGCGCTGGGTAAGCGCCGCCAAAGGTCAGAGTGTCGAAAAAGTACATGTTTCGAAAAAGTATGTCATTCCAAGGAGTGCGGCGACGTGGGAATCCGTTCCGAAAAGGTGCTGTTTTTTCTTAGACATACAGGTAATACTAACATTCTAGGGGACGGATTGCCGCACCTGTGTGCGTACCGGTTCGTAATGACAGGGTTTTTCTACAGCAACAAAAGACACACCGGAGGGTGTGTCTCTTTTTTGGCAGTTTTAAGCCTAATGTATACGATTCTGCTGTAGCAGTGCAATCAATCCCACAAACCGGACTCATCATCCAGCCTTTTGATGATTTCGTCCCTGATCCATTTTGAACTCTGATTCTCAGGGTCCATCTCTACAGCCAGTTGGGCATGGATAGCCGCATGACTCAGTGTATCATGGCGTATCTGAGGGTCCTTCACATTGTCGGCGATGCGCATCCCATCAATTGCCGCACGATAGAGAAACTGCCAATCCCAAGGGAATTCCTTCAGCGCTTCCAATGCTACGGTGAGCATCTTTTCCGGATCATCCCCGCTACTTTGTAATGTTTCCATCCACAGCTGCTCCTGCTCTTTGCGCCGCTGCCTAAACTGCAGTAGTTCGTCAGTTGTGGTTCCCAGGGCCCGGGCAAGCGGTACAGCCATGGCAATATCCGGCAATCCAGTGTTTGTTTCCCATTTGGATATCGCCTGAACCGAAACACCAATTCGTTCCGCCAACTCCAACTGAGTCAGGCCAAGCCGTTTTCTGTGATGACGGATGCTTTCGCCAATGGTCATGGTACTCACTCCTTTCTATAAGAATTATACCACTGTTTGCCTTCCTTGTAAATCTACGCATCGTGGATAAGCTGTTTAGTCAACGATCTAATACGTGCGTTGAATGTTCGAATCCATCTTGTAGGTAATTTACATCCATGAAAATCGAGCGATTTTTTTGGGTATAAAAACAGGAAAACCGCTAGAGAGTCCAGCGGACAGGATAAACTTCTTCACTATTCACTATTACTTATTGCTTCCAAAAATCGCCGGGTGGATTTTAGTGAAGAGTGAAGAGGTAATAGTGAAGAAGTAAAAATCGCCAATCTTCTGTCGAAGATCGGCGATTTTTGGTGGGGGATGGTGGATTCGATTTGCATTCTTGCCCGAGGGGCAAAAATTATGGTATCGACCAGTGTTTGCACTGGTCGAAGGAAATGTCCACCGGACAGTTGCATTTAGATGGGTTCGAAACCACATCAAAGCAGAAAAGAGACACACCAAACGGAGTGTCTCTTTTCTGGCTGTATTGAACCTAATGTATATTTTTGATTAGGTTTCGGATATGGCAAAACGAGAAACTCTTAGAGTTGCAGTGCTTTTTTGCAGGCTAGGGCTACAAAATGCGGTCTATTTTGCGTTTGAACTCAATGTATATTAGCCTATTAGAGTTTCCTGTATTGGATTGATTCTGCAACAACATACGAGCCTTGCTTAAGGTCGGAAATATTCGGAGAAATATCATCTGCCCAAAGCAACATACCATTGTCTAAAAACAGAATTGAAAAGTCGATCATGTCAGAAAAATGATACTGATTAACCTGCCACTCTGTGATATTATGGAAAGAAATCTCAAATGATGGATGTCCGGGAAGGCTGGTTACAAGAACGTGAATAATAAGGCTTGTACCCGTGTAGTCAAAGGTAAGGCAGTTATCATGAGCAGAAATACCAGTATTGTTGTATTCAACATGTGTGATATGCCCATCATGCAGACCGTTACTAACATTTTGAAACTCCTGAACATCTGCAGCAGTTTTGATGACGTGATATTCATTGCCTAACATTAGAATCACCTCTCATTAATTATATCATGCACCAAACAATCCTTCAAGCATAATGCTCGATCGTCCGAATCCATCAGGTAGGTGTTTTGCTTCTATGAAAATCGGGCGACTATTTTGGGTATAAAAACACGAAAACCGCTAGAGACTCTAGCGGTTTTCGTCGTGCAGTAATTAAGACCACACGTGTTGGTGGGGGATGGTGGATTCGAACCACCGAAGGCATAGCCAGCAGATTTACAGTCTGTCCCCTTTGGCCACTCGGGAAATCCCCCATATGAATTTCTGTCTGAATGGAGCCGGCAGACGGACTCGAACCCCCGACCTGCTGATTACAAATCAGCTGCTCTACCGACTGAGCTATGCCGGCGGCTCAAACAGAACACGCTTATTATAGCACGAAGTATGGATTTGTCAAGGGTTATTTTCGGGAAATTGAGAATTTCTTAATCCTTTTGCAGAGGGATTTATCCCTTGCAATGCTCCCGTTTTCTGCTATACTGAAAGTAGATTGATTTGCGGAGGCGGTTGCGGTGAAAAGATGGGTTTGTTTGATGCTGGCAGTGTGCTGCGCGTTGTGTTTTGCCGGCTGCGGAGAAATTCTGGAGCATCTGGCGGAGCTGACTCTGCCGGAAGATTTCACAATTCCGAAGATCGACCTTCCGGAGGATGTTACCTTCCCGGAAGTGAGTATACCGGCCGTTACTGCGCCTGTGGATACCTGGCCCAATCAAGATGTAACAGATCCCACACAGCCCCGGCTTCCTACGGAGCCGGTATGGGACGGTACGGTACCGGTGGGAGACCACTCGGATCTGTATATTCCCGGATTAGCTGTGGAGGATGTGATCCTCTATTTCAACGAGGTCTGTCTGGACGCGGAATTTATCATGGGTGGTGACCCCAGCAAGCTGCAGAAATGGACGGAGCCTATTTCGTTCAATGTACACGGTGAGGCCACGGAGGAGGATATGGCCGTCCTGGATGAGTTTATAGGTTGGCTTAACGATCTGGAGGGCTTCCCGGGGATGCATGTAACCTTTGTGACGATGGAATCGGATCTGGAGATCCACTTCTGTGTGGAATCCAGATTGATCGATATCTTGGGCGAGAATTATCGCGGCTGTGATGGCGGTGTGACCTTCTGGTATCTGAATGATGAGATCTATGAGGGGACCATTTGCATCCGCAACGACATTGGGCAGCATGTGCGCAACAGCGTGATCCTGGAGGAGCTGTACAACGGTCTGGGACCTGTGCAGGATTCCTGGCTGCGTGAAGACAGCATTATTTATGCTGGGTATTCCGAGCCACAGAGTTTGACCGAGATCGATGAACTGATCCTTAGACTGTTGTACCATCCGGACATGAAGTGTGGAATGGACCGGGAACAGTGCGAAGCGGTGATCCGGGCGCTGTACTATTGAAGGGTGCCTCCATTTGAGCAAAAATCTCACGCCAAAATCATCAGAAAGTAGTTTTTAGAGGCTGTCTGAAATGCAAGAAACTGCGTGCCGAAAGGCACGCAGTTCTATTTTGATCTCAGATCTCTACATCCAGCTTGGCGATGACGCTTGCGCAGCGTGCGCAGAGTCCGTCGGCATGGGAGGTTTCGGAGTGCATCCAGCAGCGGGGGCACTTGGTGCCCTTGGCTTCGGCTACGCCGATAGTCAGGTCGGGATAGTTCACACCGGCGGCCACCTCAGCGCCTTCCTCGGCTGCTGCCCAATCGCAGGCGGAGACGATGCAGATCTCAGCAAGGTTCTTGCCCTCGCAGGCGGTCTTCAGGGCGGCATTTTCAGTAGCCAGAGTCACACGGGCCTCCAGTGCCTTGCCGATCCGCTTGTCGGCACGTGCCTTCTCAAGCACACCGTTCACGTCCTGGCGCAGCTTCATGACGGTGTTCCAGGCATCCATGGCGGCATCGTCCAGCTTGTAGGCTTCGAAGCTCTCCGGCATCTGGTTGAGCAGCACGTTGCGGCTGTCATCGCCGTCCCGGTGGGGCATGGCCTGCCAGATCTCATCGCAGGTGAAGGCCAGAATGGGAGCAAAGAGTTTTGCCATGGCATCCAGGATCAGGAACAGGGCGGTCTGGGCGCTGCGGCGGCGCAGACCGTTGGGCTCCTCGCAGTACAGCCGGTCCTTCAGAATATCCAGGTAGAAGGAACTGAGCTCAACCACGCAGCAATCATTGATGGCGTGGGTGACTACATGGAACTCATAGTTGTCGTATGCCTTGCGGCAGGTCTTGACCAGGGCATCCAGCTTGGTCAGTGCCCACTTGTCCAGCGCTTGCATATCGGCGGGGGCCACCAGGTTATTGGGGTCAAAGCCGTTCAGATTACCCAGGCAGTAGCGGGCGGTGTTGCGGAACTTCAGGTAGTTCTGGGCGATCTGCTGAATGATCTGCTTGGAGCAGCGCACATCGGCATGATAGTCGGAGGAAGCGGCCCACAGACGCACCACATCCGCGCCGAAGTCCTTGATCATATCTGCGGGGTCTACGCCGTTGCCCAGGCTCTTGTGCATAGCCCGACCCTGGCCGTCTACGACCCAGCCGTGGGTCAGCACCTGCTTGAAGGGTGCGCCCTGGTCCAGGGCACCAACGGAAGTCAACAGGGAGGACTGGAACCAGCCACGGTACTGGTCAGCGCCTTCCAGGTATACATCCGCAGGCCACAGCTCGGGAGTGCGGTGCATGAGGGAGGCATAGTGGGTGGAGCCAGAGTCGAACCAGCAGTCCAGGGTGTCTTTCTCCTTGGAGAAGGACTTGCCGCCACAGTGGGGGCAGGAGAAGTCTTCGGGGACCAGCTCCATGGCTTCCTTTTCAAACCAGATGTTGGAGCCGTGCTCGTCGAAGAGGGCAGAGATCTTGGCAATGGATTCGGGGGTGGATACGGGTTTGCCGCAATCGGCGCAATAGAACACAGGGATAGGCAGACCCCAACGGCGCTGACGGCTGATACACCAGTCGGCGCGCTCCCGGATCATGCTGACCATGCGGTCCTCGCCCCATGCGGGGAACCACTTCACATTTTCGATGGCCTTGACCGCCTGGTCCTTAAAGGATTCCACGGAGCAGAACCACTGGGGTGTAGCACGGAAGATGATGGGCTTTTTGCAGCGGTCGTGGTGGGGATAGGAGTGGACGATGTCCTCGGAGGCGAACAGCATACCGCTTTCGCGCATATCCTCCAGGATGATGGGGTTGGACTTTTCGGTGGACAGGCCTGCGTACTTGCCGGCGTAGTCGGTATGGCGGCCGTAGTCATCTACAGGTACCACAAGCTCCATGCCGTAGCGCATGCAGGTCTGATAGTCATCTGCACCGAAGCCGGGGGCGGTGTGGACACAGCCGGTACCGGAATCCATGGTGACATACTCGGCATTCACCAGACGGCTGGTCTTATCCAGGAAGGGATGCTTAGCCAGCATATTCTCGAAGAACTGACCGGGATAGATTGCCAGAACTTCATAGTTTTCAAAACCGCCCATCTTCATGGTCTTTTCCATCAGAGCCTGAGCCATGATGTAGGTCTCACCGTTTTCGGCCTTGACCAGCACATAGGCATCCCGGGGATGGAGGCAGATGCCCATATTGCCGGGAAGCGTCCAGATGGTGGTGGTCCAGATGACGAAAAAGGTCTTGCTCAGATCAAAGGCAGAGAGCTTGCCCAGGTCGTCATGCATGGGGAACTTGACATAGACGGAGGTACAGGGGTCATCCTGGTACTCAATGTCGGCCTCGGCCACGGCAGTGGCGCAGAAGGGACACCAGGTCACAGGCTTCAGGCCCTTATAGATATAGCCCTTGTCAAACATACGGCCAAAGACCTTGACCTCCTGGGCTTCAAAATGCTTATCCATGGTGCGGTAAGGATGCTCCCAGTCGCCCACGACGCCAAGTCTTTTGAAGCCGCCCATCTGCTTCTGGATGAAATCCTCGGCAAAGTCTTCACAGGCCTTGCGGAATTCGGGCACGGACATGTCCTTGTTCAGCTTCTTTTTGGAATTTTCGATGGCACGCTCGATGGGCAGGCCGTGGTTATCCCAGCCGGGCACATAAGGGGTATAGAAGCCCATCATGGCATGGCTACGGACGATGAAATCCTTTAAGGTCTTATTCAGAGCGTGACCCATGTGAATGTAGCCGTTAGAGAAGGGAGGACCATCGTGGAGAACGAAAGGGGGGAGGCCTTTGTTCTTTTCCAGCATAGCGTTATAAAGATCCTGCTCCTGCCAACGCTCCAGCATACCGGGCTCCCGGGCGGGCAGACCGGCCTTCATGGGAAAGTCCGTCTTTGGTGTGATGATCGTATTTTTGTATTCCATTGGATTGCTACCTCCATTGTATGATCATAATGTGGGAGTAAAAAAAGCCTTTGTCTCTTAAAATCAAGAGACAAAGGCGCACTATACCTCTGCGGTACCACTCTTGTTCTGCTTGTTGAAGCAGCACTCGAATCAGCTGTAACGGGCTTGCCCGGCAGGATCTACTAACCGTAAGGCGTTCTGCCTGCTGCTCGGAGGTGATATAAATACTTGCCTGCCTGCTGCCTTGCACCTTCCGGCAGCTCTCTGAAGGCGGTGTAAATATTTACGTGTCCTCGTTAAAGCAAATGGGATTATTTCTTGGTATTGGGGTCGTAATTGCGGCCAAACTGCAGATTGGCAAACTTGCTGGTGGTATCGGATACCGGGTGCATGGGCTCTGCCTTGGGGGCGGGCTCATCCGCAGTGCCGACCAGGGCCTGCAGATTTGCAGCGATCTCATCAGCCACAGCGGCCGTGTTGGCAGCCTGCTGGGCAGCACTCTGCTCGTTGCGCTCATAGTCAAAAGGCACAGCAGCCATGGGCTTATAGTTGTTTTTAATGTCTTCGAGTGTCAGCAGGCAGGCGCGGATCTGCTCCTGAAGCTCTTCAATCCGGGCAGTGGCAGCCTTCTTGGCTTCCTCTACACGAGCCTCCTCAGCCTCGATCAGGGAATCGGCGTTCTTGGCACTGTCGGAAGCAGCGGCATTGGCATCCTTCAGCATCTGGGCGCACTTCTCCTCTGCGTCCTTGACCATCTTATCGCAGGTTTTCTGAGCATTGACCACAGCATCCTTCATGGAAGCCTCGTTTTTGCGGTACTCTTCCAGTTTCCCGACCAGAACGCGCATCTTGCTCTTCAGCAGGGCGTTCTCCTTATACAAGGTCACATAGTCTTCCGTCAGAGGCTCCAGGAATTCATCCACGGCCTGCATATCATAACCGCCGAAGGTAGCGCGGCCAAAAGAGATCTGTTCGATCTGCTGGGGTGTAAACATAGCGTTCTCCCTTTCTCTGTATCAGGATTATACGTAGCTCTCGGCTTCGGCCTTGATGGCTTCCAGGTCACCGACGATGTCCATGCTGTGGGGGCAGAATAGGTATGTGCACTGGGCGATCTTCTTAACCTTGCCATCCAGAGCATATACGCAGCCGGACAGGAAGTCCACAACGCGGCGGGTCAGAGCCTTGTCCACATTTTCCATGTTCAGGATCACGGCGCGTCTGTTGCGCAGCTCATCGGCAGCTTTGGCAGCATCGTCAAAGGCTTTGGCATGGAACAGCACAACTTCCTGCTTGTTGCCGGCGTTCATGCTCAGAACGGAGCCACTAAAGCCGCTGGAAGCAGAGGCAGTCTTGGGCGCGGTGCTGGCGGGGGCGGCGTAAGTGGAAGCACTCTGGCTCGGGATATCAAAATTCTGAGCGGGAGCGGAAGGGGCAGCAGCACCGAAAGCAGGCACGCGGCGGGCGGGCCGGGCGGGAGCTACTTCTTCTTCCTCTTCGTACTCATCCATCTCATCATCATATTCATCATATTCTTCATCTGCGTAGGGCTGGGCAAATTTCTTCACATTGTCCCAAAAACTCATGTCTGTATTTCCTCCTAATATGTTCCCATCAAAACTGATGCGTATTCGTGTAGTCCCGGGCACCGAAGATGGCAGAGCCGACACGGATCATGGTGCTGCCGCACCGAATGGCACTGCTGAAATCGTCGGACATCCCCATAGACAGAATATCGACAGATACATTATCGTATTTTTTTCTCGTTATGTCAACACTAACATCGCATATTTCTTGAAAAAATTTGTCGTTATCTCCCGGATTTTGGCAAATTGGGGGGATCGCCATGAGACCGCGTACGCGGATATGGGGGAAATGCCCCAGCTGGGCCAGCACGTCGGGAAGTTCCTCCAAAAGAAAACCACCCTTGCTTTCTTCTCTGCCGATGTTGATCTGCAGCAGAATGTCCTGACAGATCCCTTGCCGGGCAGCCTCTGCGTGGATCGCCTGCAAAAGGCGGATACGGTCTACGCTCTGGATCAAGCTGACTTTGCCTACTACCTGACGGACCTTGTTGGTCTGCAGGTGGCCAATGAAGTGGACGCTTGCCCCGGCATAAGCATTTTGAGAGAGCTTTTGGGTCAGCTCCTGGACCCGGTTTTCTCCGCAGCAGTCCACCCCTGCGGCAATGGCCTGGCGGACGGCATCGGCATCATTCATCTTGGTGGCAGCGCACAGCTGTATCCCGGCGGGATCCCGGCCGGCGGCCAAAGCGGCGGCATGGATCTGTGTCCGGATGCGGGCGACATTTTCAGCGATGGACATGGTATCAGCTTCTTTCTGGTATAGTAGCAGGGAGAGTATGCATAAACAAAGGCGGCGGATTTGCTCCGCCGCCCTTTGATCACGCGCTCTGTGCAGCCTTCAGCGGCTTCATGGGCGCCAGGGTGGAGATGGCATGCTTGTAGATCATCTGCTGCTTGCCGTCTGTGACCAGAACCACCACAAAGCTGTCGAAGCCTGTGATGATCCCCCGGAGCTGGAAGCCATTCATCAGAAACAGTGTGACCGGTACCCGGTCTTTACGCACCTCGTTCAAAATGGCATCCTGTAAATTGATAGATTCAGACATATGTATTCCTTCTTTCTTTGGGGATACACACATCCTAACAGATTTCACCTGTCGGTTTCTTGCAGAACCTGTCGGGCCTGCAGAAGAATTTCTTTACTGTCCGTGCCGGGACGGCGGCGCAGCCAGTGGATGGACTTGTTTCTGCGGAACCAGGTCAGCTGGCGCTTGGCATAATGCCGGGAGGAGAGCCGTACCTGTGCGGCAGCTTCGGCTACGGTACATGTACCGTCCAGAGCTGTCAGAAACTCCTTGTAGCCGATCGCCTGCAGGGCGGTGGCTTTCTTGGGGATACCCCGGGCGAGAAGAGAACGGATCTCATCCAAAAGACCGTCCTGCAGCATGTGCTCCACACGGCGGTCAATGCGGTCGTACAGGTCCTGGCGGTCTTCGTCCTCCAGTGCGAACCACACGGGCCGGTATTTGTGGGGGACGGCCTGGGTGCGGCGGGTGTGCTCAGTGATGGTGGTGCCGGTTTCCAGGTAGACCTCCATGGCACGGATGATCCGCTTTTTATCGGAAAGGTGCAGTCGGGCGGCCGCTTCCGGGTCGATGCTTTGCAGCCGGGCGTAGACATCTTCAATAGGCTGCGCCTCCAACTGCTCCCGTACACCGGTGGAGGGGAAGGGCGCAAAATCGTTGCCCCGGATCAAAGAATCCATATAAAGTCCTGTTCCACCCACGATGATGGCAGTCTTGCCCCGGGAAAGAATGTCCTCTATGATGGGGTCTGCCATAGCGCAGTAGCGACTGACAGAGAAATCTTCATCAGGCTCGGCAACGTCCAGCATATGATGCACGATGCCCTGCCGCTCTTCCAAAGAAGGCTTTGCCGTGCCTATATCCATATACTTGTAGACCTGCATCGAGTCGCACGAGACAATCTCAGCGTCCAACGTTTGGGCTAGGGCGATGGACAGGGCGGTTTTTCCGGAGGCAGTAGGTCCGGCAATGCATATTAGATTATTCATGGATCGGACCGCCTTTCGGATCAGCTGCGCTTGAATTGTTTTTCCAGCTGTTTTTTACTTAAAGATATGCAGATAGGCCTTCCATGGGGGCAGTATTTCAGACTTTCGTCGGCCATGACCGTGTCAACCAGCGCCAGCAGCTCTTTTTCGTCATTTTTCCAGCCTGCCTTAATGGCGGCTTTGCAGGCTACGGTGTGGAGGATCTCGTCGCGGACGGATTCTCTGCGCTCCCGGCGGCCGCTGAGCAGGTCTGCGGCCAGAGATTCTACGGTTTCCGCTGCCGCTTCCGGAGAAAGATCCATGGGGATCTGCCGCAGAAGGATGGTATTATCCCCAAATTCTTCGATTTCAAAGCCCAGCTCATCCAAAAGAGGCCGGTTGCTCAGAAGCTCACCGCAGCTTTCCGGGGAAAGGCGGACAGGAACGGGAGTCAGAAGAGCCTGGGCGGTAATGGCTTCCTGGTTGGCCTTCAGCTTTTCAAAGAGGATCCGTTCGTGGGCTGCATGCTTGTCGATCAGGAAGGCATCCTCTCCTTGCTCTACCAGAATATAGCTCTGGTAGAGCTCGCCAACCAGACGCCAGGGGGTTACCTCCGGCATGGGCAGCTCGGCCTGTTCCGGCTGGGATTCCTCGGGGGAAATGACCGGCTCGGGAGACACTGCTGCCGGGACGGGGACAGTCGCGGTACGGGGCGGCTGGCTGTTGATGCTGGGAAGCGTGATAGATTGGCGCAGAGCTACCGGGATCTGCTGCACGGCAGCGGCTGCTGCTTCCGGCTTCGGTTTGGGTGCATCCTTCAAAGCGGTGGAGAAGGTTTTGTATTCCTCTGCGGTCATGGTGCGGAAGAAGCTTTCCTGCTTGTGGGGCGCAGCCTTCGGGGCAGCATGGACAGAGGGCGCGGGTGCCGCAGCAGACTGGGGCACGGGTTGGGGCGCGGGTTTGAACTGCATCTGGGGGCGGTCCTGGGTCTTGTTTAGAGCACCCAGCACGCCGTAGTGCACACAGTCAAAGACCGCTTTTTCGGATAAAAACTTTACTTCGGTTTTGGCAGGGTGGACATTGACATCCACAGCCCCGGGGCTCAGCTTCAGGTGAAGCACGCAGGCGGGGAATTTGCCTACCATGATCTGATTGCGGTAGGCCTCCTCCAGAGCGGCGATCAAAAGCCGGGACTTGACCGGCCGGTCATTGACAAAGAAGGTCTGCAGATTGCGGCTGGGACGGGCATCGGTGGGTTTGGAGACGTAGCCGATGACGCTGCAGTTATCCCAGGTGCTGTCGACGCGGATCATGTTGGCACATTCCCGGCCATACACGCAGTACACCGCTGCTTCCAGATCCCCGGTACCGGGGGTGGAGAGGACCTGCTTTCCGTCGCGAAGGAAGCGAAAAGCCACTTCCGGGTGAGCCAAGGCCTGCAGCTGCACCGCAGCGGTGACCTTGGTGCCTTCAGCGGTATCGGATTTCATAAATTTCATCCGGGCGGGGGTGTTGAAAAACAGATCCCGGATGATGATGGTAGTGCCATCCGGGCAGCCTGCTTCGCTCTGCTCGGTGATGCTGCCTGCTTCCAGATGCAGACTGGTGCCGGAAATGGCACCGGCGGTTTTGGTCAGCAGATCAATGCGGCTGACGGAAGCGATGGCAGCCAATGCTTCTCCGCGGAAGCCCAGGGTGCCAATAGCGGCAAGATCCTCCGCAGTGCGAAGCTTGGAAGTGGCATGGCGCAGGAAGGCAGTGGCAGCATCTTCTGCGGACATGCCGCAGCCGTTGTCGGTGACCCGCAGAAAGGTCATACCGCCGTCCCGGATCTCTACGGTGACCTGACTGGCACCGGCGTCCACGGCGTTTTCCAGCAGCTCTTTGACTACACTGGCCGGGCGCTCCACCACCTCACCGGCGGCGATCAGATTGGCGACATGTTGGGATAGCTGAATGATCTTAGGCATGTTTGTTACCTCAAGGAAAAGATCCCGATAGCGTTGATGACGCTGTGCATCAAGATCGGGCACAGGATGGAATTGGATGTATCATAGGCCCAGGCCAGGCACAGGCCGGCGGGAATGTATTGCAGCAGGCAGAGGGCCAGAAGGTCAATGGGGTATGTGCCGATATAGCTGAGAATATGGATCAGCGCAAAGATCAATATGCTCAGCGCATAAGCCAGAAGCTTGTTGACAGGAACAAGGGAACCGAAGAGAACGCCCCGGTAGAGGACTTCCTCTGCCACAGGAACCAGAAATACGGTGCCGATACATGTCAGAAGAAAGCTGCCTTCGGCCATAACACCGATGGATCGGTCATTGACATTATAAAAGTCCGGATACAGGCAATGCACCAGCATGCTGACGGCGTAGGAAGCGGTCTGGTATATGGCAAGGCCGATCACAGCGGTGATCAAAAGTCTTAACGGGCGGGTCGCACGCAGATTACCAAGCAGAAAACGGTAAAACAGGCACAGTACCACCACGAAATTGATGGAAAAATATACGAAGTTCATCACGGAAGGCTCCGCAGAGAGCCCGGTGAGACCGGTCAGAAATGTGAGCAGAGTGGGTAGAAACAGCAGCTGGAACAGCAAATACCGCCAGCCCCATACCGTTTCCTTACGGCTTAGAGAAACTGTCATACATACCTCAATTCAGAAGCTTTTTCAGCCGGTAGAGCTCATTCATGGCTTCAATGGGCGTCAGCGTTTCCACAGATATGGCCTCCAGTGCGGCGCAGACCTGCTGGGCACTCAGATCCAGCATGCTGACTTGCTCGTCGGTTTGCGTAGATATGATGACCTGGGGTTTGCCTTTTTCGGATTCCAGCTGCGCCAGGATCTCACGGGCCCGGGTGATCACGGCAGAAGGCAGGCCGGCCAGCTTGGCAACTTCTACGCCGTAACTGTCGTCCGTAGCGCCGGGAACGATCTTGCGCAGGAAGATCATCTGGTCATTGCGCTTTTTGACGGCGATATTATAGTTGCGCACATTGGGAAGCTCTGCTTCAATGGTGGAAAGCTCATGGTAATGGGTGGCAAACAGAGTCTTGGCACCAATCTTTTTCGGATTTGCCACATATTCCAGCACGGCCCGGGCAATGGACATGCCATCATAGCTGGAGGTGCCCCGGCCGATCTCGTCCAGGATCAGCAGGCTTTTGGAGGTGGCGTGCTTCAGAATATTGGCGACCTCAGTCATTTCTACCATAAAGGTGGACTGGCCGGAGGCCAGATCATCGCTGGCTCCGATCCGTGTGAAGATCCGGTCTACGATGCCAAGGCTTGCGCTGCGGGCAGGGACAAAGGAACCGATCTGAGCCATCAGAGTGATCAGGGCAACCTGGCGCATGTAAGTGGACTTACCTGCCATATTGGGGCCGGTGATGATAGCTACCTGATTTTCCCTGCAGTCTAAGTGGGTATCGTTGGGTACAAACAGGGAGTCCGTCAGCACCTGCTCCACCACAGGATGGCGGCCACCTTCAATGCGGATCTCGCCGGTAAGCGTCATATCGGGGCGGCAGTAATTATACTGGGCTGCCACACTGGCCAGGGAACACAGGGTGTCTACAGCAGCCACAGCCGCGGCGGTGGCCTGGACTCTGGCTGCCTGGGCAGCCAGGAATTCCCGCAGCTCGGTAAACAGTTGATATTCCAGTGCGTTGAGCCGGTCCTTGGCAGTGAGCACCTGCTCTTCCAGCTCCTTCAGCTGAGGCGTGATATACCGTTCGCAGTTAGCAAGAGTCTGCTTGCGGATATAGTGGGCGGGTACCTGGTCCATAAAGGACTTGGAGATCTCTATGTAGTAGCCAAAGACCCGGTTATAGCTGACCCGGAGGGTGCGGATCCCGGTCTGTTCCTTTTCGGCCGCCTCGATGGCAAGAATGGTGTTTTTACTGCCGTTCATCAGATCCCGCAGCCGGTCAGCTTCCGGGTTCGCGCCGGGGAGGATCAGTCCGCCCTCCCGGATGGTCAGAGGGGCCTCGGGATCGATGGTACGCTCGATACGGTCGGCGCAGTCCGTCAGCGGATCGATCTCAGCCAACAGCCGCTGCAGAAGTGGGCTTTGCAGCTTGCCCAAATGGGCCATGACCGCAGGCAGGGCCCGCAGACCGCCGCCCAGACCCAACAGATCCCGGGCGTTGACAGTGCCGGTCACAATGCGGGTCATGACACGCTCCAAATCGGTCACGTCCCGCAGAGCCTGCTGCAGCTCGCCCCGGCGGACGGTATCCTTGACCAGGTTTTCCACCGCACTGTGACGGCGGGTGATCTGTGTCACATCCAGCAGAGGCTTTTCCAGCCAGCTGCGCAGCATTCTGCCGCCCATGGATGTTTGGGTCTTATCCAATACCCACAGAAGCGTACCCTTTTTCTCTTTGCTGCGAAGGGTCTCTGTCAGTTCCAGATTCCGGCGGGCATCCATGTCCAGCTCCATGAACAGACCCGTGGTGTAATGCTGCAGGGTGCGGATGTGCTTCAGGTCGTGTTTCTGCACAAAATACAGCTGCCGCAGCAATGCACCGGCGGCAATGATGGTCTCGCTTAATCCGGCGATACCCATTTCAGCGAGTGTGCAGCCAAAATGGGATTCCAGCTGGGCGACAGCTTGAGACTGGGTATAGTCCTCAGGAATGTCGTTTCCCAGACAGCAGCGCAGATGATGCGTCATCACATGGTCGATCGCCGGGTGCATGGGAGCACTGCCGCCGCGGATGATCTCGCTGGGGGCAAAGCGGCCCAGCTCCGATGCGGCAGCATTGGCATCTGCGCAAAGAGTGGTGAAAAAGGCACCGGTGGAAACATCACAGAAGGCAAGACCCAGGTTGGTCTCTTCACCATATACCGCAGCAATATAGTTGTTGCGGCGGTCTTCCAGCATGCAGCTTTCTGTCACGGTGCCGGGGGTGACGATGCGGGTAATATCCCGGCTGACCAGGCCCTTGGCGGTGGCGGGGTCCTCTGTCTGCTCGCAAATGGCGACCTTATAGCCCTTGGCGACCAGCCGGGCGATGTACGCGTCCACGCTGTGATAGGGTACGCCGCACATGGGCGTCTGCTCTTCGGTGGGCTTGCTCCGGTCACGGGTGGTCAGAGTCAGATCCAATTCCCGGGAGGCCAGCTTGGCATCCTCGTCGAACATCTCATAAAAATCTCCCAGACGGAAAAACAGGATGCAATCCTGATTCTGGGCCTTGATCTCATTGTACTGCCGCTTCATGGGCGTGAGTTCATTGGTGGCCTTCGGCATAGTAAATATCCTCTCTAAATCTGTTGATCAGGGACAATTGACAGGTAAGATGCTGCTCGGCGGCATTTTAGCAAGGGCGCAGTATCCACTGTCAACTATCAACTGTCAATGGGAACACGAAAGTGTTCCCGTAAGGCTCCAGGTAGTGGCGCCGGTGATGGTCAGGTTTTGGAAGGTGCCGATCAGTTCCTCGCAGCCGGTAAAGCGAACCAGACGTCCGCCCTCCGTGCGGGCAGTGAGCAGATCTTTGTCCCTGCCGTCTACCAGGCAGCGCATAGTCTTGCCGATGTAATCTGCATGGATCTGTTCGGAGATAGAATTCTGCAGGGCACAAAGCCTGTCAAAACGGCTGTTCTTTTCCTCTCTGGGCGTGGGGTCTTCCATGGAGGCGGCGGGGGTACCGACCCGGGGGGAGAAGATAAAGGTAAACAGGGAATCGTAATGCACTTCCTGGATGAGGGTCAAGGTTTCCTCAAATTCTGCCTCCGTTTCGCCAGGGAAGCCGACGATCACGTCAGAGGTCAGCACCAGATCCGGCATGAGGGATTTGGCGTAGCGTACTTTTGCCAGATAAGTTTCCCGGTCGTAGTGCCGGTTCATGGCCTTCAGCACCCGGCTGGAGCCGGACTGGAAGGGAAGATGCAGCTGCTTGGCGATCTTGGGGGAGGCAGCCATGGTATCGAAGAGCTTTTCAGAAGCGTCACGGGGATGGCTGGTCATAAAGCGGATCCGGAACTCTCCGGGAATTTCGGAAATGGCCTTCAGCAGGTCGGAGAAGTCCACATTTTCATCCAGATCCTTGCCGTAGGAGTTTACGTTCTGGCCCAGCAGGGTAATATCCTTGCAGCCGCCTTCAATGAGGGAGCGGCATTCGGCCAGAATATCCTCCATTTTGCGGCTGCGCTCTCTGCCTCGAACATAGGGTACGATGCAGTAGGTGCAGAAATTATTGCAGCCGTACATGATGGAGACCCAGGCTTTCAGGCTGCTGTCACGCAGGTGAGGGATGCCCTCGGCGATGGAGCCGGCTTCGTCTTCTACAAAGTAGGTGCGCTTGCCGGTGGTCAGTACCCGATGCAGCAGCTCCGGAAATTGCCACAGGTGATGAGTGGAAAAGACACCGTCCACATGCGGGTAGCTTCTCTTGATCCGCTGCACCACGTGATCCTGCCCGGCCATGCAGCCGCACAGAAAGATCTTTTGTCTGGTGTGGCGGCGCTTGGTATGGGTCAGTGCGCCCAGATTGCCGAAAACACGCTGCTCCGCGTGCTCCCGGATGGCACAGGTGTTCATCACCACCACATCCGCTCCTTCGGCGGTATCGGTGATGGCGTAGCCTGCCTCGGAAAGCAGACCCCGCAGCTGCTCGGAGTCGGCCTCGTTCTGCTGGCAGCCGTAGGTCTCTACATAGGCCAGGGGCGTAATGCCCTGCTCGTGCCAATAGGCATGTATCTGATGGCAGAAGGCCAGCTGCCGCTGCAGCGCCTCCTGGGAAATGGTTGTGGTCTTATTTGACATAGTCAGTCCTCCGGGGATACGATCTCAACAATAAATGATAGCATTTTTGCCGCTGTTTTGCAAGGGGCAGTCCGGAAATTTTGCAGTTTTGTAAACATTTGGGCTTTTTTCTTGCATTTTTAGAATGCGCGTGTTAAAATCTACCCATTACTGTGCCCGTTCGGGGGCGGAAAAGAGGAAACTATGGTCTGTAAGTATTGTCAGGCAGAGCTGGAAGAGGGCAGCTCCTACTGCCACATGTGCGGCATGTCTTTGGTGGAAATGGAGGAACCTCAGGAGGCTGTGGAGGAAGTCGCGGAAGAAGCGACTCTGCCCGAAGCAGCTGCGGAGGAAAATGCCCAGTCCGAAGAAGTGACGGAAGAATTGCCCGAAGAGGCTGCTGCTGCGGAGGAGAGCAAGCGTGAGAACCTGTTTGTGAAGATCACCGCTATCATTAGCTGTGCGGTGCTGCTGTTTGCTTTGGCTGCGGGTATTTGGGTAGCCGCAGGGGGAATTACGCCCCGCAAGGATGCCTTACTGGGAAATGCCAGCTATTCGGTGGAAGATAATGCTGCCATTCGGGGCGCCAACACCGTGGTAGCTACCGTAGGCACTGCCCAGCTGACCAATGCACAGCTGCAGATGCTATACTGGGATCAGATCTATAATTTTTTAAATGAATATTATAGCTATCTGTCCTATCTCGGCATAGACTATACCCAGCCGCTGGATTCGCAGATGACCGATGACGGTGAGACCACCTGGGAGCAGTATTTCCTGCAGGGTGCGCTGGAGACCTGGCATCAGTACCAGTCCCTGGCGCTGGAAGCGGAGGAAGCGGGCTTTGCGCTGCCTGCCGAGATGCAAACCTTCCTGGATGAACTGCCTCAGACGATGGCGGCTGCAGCGACTGCCAATGGCTTTGCGTCCGCTGATGAAATGGCTGTGGGCGATTACGGCCCCGGCAGCACCGCAAAGGTGTATGAGGACTATCTGCGGCTGTATTATACGGCTGTTTCCTATTTTGACAGCTTGTATGCTAAGCTGGAGGCCACGCCCGACGAGATCGAGACCTATTTTGAGGAGCACGCTGCCGCACTGGAGACCAACTACGGCGTCACCAAGGAAAGCGGCAGATTGATCGATGTGCGCCATATTCTGATCATCCCCGAGGGTGGAACGGAGGATGAAAGCGGCAAGGCCACTTACTCTGATGCGGAATGGGCGGCCTGTGAGAAAAAAGCGCAGGCGCTGCTGGATCAATTCAAGTCGGGGGATGCGACGGAAGAGGCCTTTGCCCAGCTGGCAGCGGAGCATACAGAGGACCCTGGCTCCAAGAATACCGGCGGCCTGTATGAAATGGTGCGTCCGGGCCAGATGGTGACTGCCTTCAATGACTGGTGCTTCGACGCCACCCGTCAGCCCGGTGATACCGGCCTGGTCAAGACACCCTACGGTTATCACATCATGTTCTTTATCTACGGGAATGAGGGCTGGATCCGCTATAGTACCGACGGAGTGGTGTCGGAGAAAGGCGCCGATCTGCTGGAAAGCATTCTGGAAGCGCATCCTATGGATGTCAACTATAAGAAGATCGGCCTGGGCCGGGTAGAGCTGAGTTAGTCAAAAACAAACGGGGCGTGTGTAACACGCCCCGTAGTTTTTTATTCCCCGGAAAGAGGAAGGGTAGTATCCGCCAGGTCGATGACGGCCAGTGGATAGTCCCGCAGGACTACACGCAAAAGGACCTGCTTTCCGTCTAAGCTGCGGATATGCGCCTCGGGAATCCGAAAGAAGCGTCCGGTAGCCAGATCCAAAACGGCAGGCTTCTTCATGGGCTGCGGAAGCATCAGAGAGGTGCTGCCGTCGTAGGTGAAGCCCAGCAGGGGAGAAGCCAGATAGTAAATATGCATTTTATCTCCGTCCTTGCGACGCAGGGTATAAGCAGTCAGACGGCTACCCATAAAGCTGTTTTCGTCTAAGTCGGGCGTACCCCAGTAGACGTTGGGGGTGATGCAGAATCGGACTGTTTCTGTTTCCCGCTTCACACCCTCGGCCATAGCGGTAGCCATGCACTGCAGGGCGGTATAGGAGGGCTTGGGACTGTAGGCACCGGTAGCAAAGCCGGATGCATCGAAATCTGCACCCAGCACACCATAAAAGCCGAAGCTGTCCCGGCCCTTGGCGCGGCCTGAATGCTCCATATCCTCGCACATATCCAGCAGGGAAAAATAGGAGGTGAAGTATGCGCCGTTGGCCACATCCGTCATCAGACGGCGAAGCAGATACTTGGTCTGGCTTTCCCGGCTCCATTCGCCGCTGTTTAGCGCACCGGTGCGTGCAAAGTCGGAGTGAACACCGGTCTCACCCATGATGATGCGGACCTTCGGGTTCAGCAGATCGATCCGGTCCTGTAGTTCCTTGTAAAGCTCCGCCATCTTCCGCTCGGGGGTGGGGACATAGCAGTGGAAGGTGATGTAGTCTACCAGGGGCGCAGTCTCTTCATGAAACCAATCCCGATAGAAGTTGGCAACACCGGGGTCGTCATCGAAGGTGACACCCACATCGTTCTCTTCATAGAACCGTTCCAGGCGGATCATGTTGCACATGGCGCCTGCGATGACCTTGTTGCTCGGATGGGCAGCCTTGATCAGCGGAGCGGTGAGCTTGACCAGGTCGGCATATTCCTTGCCGTTTACGCCCCGTTTCCAGCAGTGATTGCAGTCGGGCTCGTTCCAGATCTCGTAGTGGAATACTTTGCCTTTGTAATGATCTACAAAGGCATTCACAAAACGCTGCCATGCGTTCCGGGCCTCCTGGGTATAGATGGGCGGGCAGCTGGTGGATCGGGAACTGGGGACAGCCGTATGGTCATACAGGCTGTTGCCGTAGCACAGGCAGATCCAGGGCGTGCAGCCCTGGGTCAGGATGGCATCCACACTTTCGTCTACCCAGGCAAAATCATACACGCCCGGCTCACTTTCTGTGCGAAACCAGCCGGACTGGATGCGGACCCATTTGACACCCGATCGGTTTAGATAGGGGTAGCCTGCGCGGGGGTCGTAAGTGCCGGTATCATTTTTCTCCATACCCACACCGATGGGGGAAAAGCTGATTTGGTCAGCCCTCAAAAATTGCAGCTTTTTGCCGAGATATTCGTCTGCCCGGTGCAGCTTGGGTTCCTGATCGTCAAAGTTCAGCACCATAAAGTTACCTCCTTAGAAGTTCGTTGAGTTTCTGGGGATAGAGCTGGCAGCTCATGCCGCCGTCCAGGATCAGCTCTGTGCCGGTGACATTTTTGGAAAGGTCTGTGCCTAAGTACCAGCAGGCGTTGGCAATGTCCTCAAAATCCGAAATATCCCCGATGGGGGTCAGCTGACCGCTGACGATCTGGCTGCTGCCCATACGCTGCCAGCGCTCTGTTTTGATGGTGCCGGGGAGAATGGCGTTGCTGCGGATGCCGTATTGGCCAAGATCAACGGCCATGGCCTTGCTCATGGCGTTGATACCGCCCTTGCTGGCGCAGTAGGCCATCCGGTTGGGGATCGCACGGTAGGCGGTGTTGGAGCTGAGGAAGACCACAGCACCGCCGCCACAGTCCTTCATGCGCAGGGCTGCCTGGCGGACGATCATAAAGTTCCAAACCAGGTTGGTATCGAGGACCTGCTGGAATTCTTCCACGCTTTGGCTGAAAAAGTCCAGCCCCTTGGCGGGATCTGTGCCAAAGCCCAGGTCCGCGGCACAGAGAATAACGGTGCGAAGAGTTCTGCCGGTTTGGTCGATGTCTTTAAAGATGTCGAGGATCTGCCGCTCATTGCGGATGCCGCATTGGTAGCCTTTGGAAAAAATGCCGTAGGTGTTTGAAAGCCTTTCGGCGGCAGCTGCGGCTTTTTCTCCGCTGCGGCTGGTTAAGAATACATCCCAGCCGCCTATGGCAAACTTCTCTGCAATGGCGTAGCCCGTGCCGGTCTGGGCGCCGGTGATAAATACTGCGTGTTTCATTCTTTCTTTCACCTTCCAATCGGCGGGGGCCAGCCCCGCCCTGGGATCATCAAAAATAAAATTCGGTCTTTGCGGGGCGGATATCCGTCAACGCGCCGGTGTAGTGACGCAGGGTATGGGGGGGATAGGGATGCGCCAGGCAGGCTTCTTCGTCGATCTCGATGCCGAGGCCCGGCTTGTCCGGGATGGTGATGAAACCGTCGGCATAGGCAAGAGATTCATTGGTCACATCCTTGCGCCATTCCACATCGGAGTACATGATTTCCAGAATGGAGAAGTTGGGGCAGCAGGCTGCCAGCTGCAAGGTGGCGGCATTGGCTACCGGGCCGGAGGGGTTGTGGGGCGCAAAGGGAATGTAGTAGCTTTCTGCTGCTGCGGCGATCTTTTTCAGCTCCATAATGCCGCCGGCGTGGGAGATATCCGGCTGGATGTAATCTGCTGCCCGCATTTCAAAAAGATCCTTGAAAGAACGGAGGGTATACAGCCGTTCGCCTGCGGAAATAGCCACGGGAGACTTGTCCCGGACGGCTTTGAGAGCCTCCAGATTGTCCGGAGGCGTGGGCTCTTCAAAGAACAGGGGCTTAAATGGTTCCAGCTCTTTGGCGATCTTGATGCCGGTGGGGACATTAAAGCGGCCGTGGCCTTCGATCAATAGGTCCACATTCTTGCCTACCGCATCCCGGACTGCACCCACGCAGGCCAGGGCTGCATCCAGCTCTTTATTAGATAGCTCTAAGTAGGCTTTGCCAAAGGGATCCCATTTCATGGCGGTCACGCCCCGCTGTACGGCGATCCTGGCCTTTTCGGCAAACTGCTCCGGGGTCTTTGCGCCCGAAAACCAGCCATTGACATAGATGCGCACCTTGTCATGGACCTTGCCACCTAAAAGCTGATAGACAGGAACACCCAGAGATTTGCCCAAAATGTCCCACAGAGCCATTTCTACAGCAGACAGTGCGCTCATCAGCACTGCGCCGCCCCGCCAATAGGCATCCCGGTATATATCGTGATAATGCTTTTCAATGGTCAGGGGATCTTTGCCCACCAGGTATTCCTTTATGTGCGCTACCGCACCGATAAGGGCTTTTTCCTTATATTCCAGTGTGGCTTCCCCTACGCCGGTGATCCCCTCATCGGTGTATATTTTTACGAATACCCAGTTGGTGCGGAAGCAATCCACCATAAAGGTTTTGACGTCTGTTACTTTCATAGGGTTTCCTCCTGATAGACTGTTAGGATACGCTTGTTTTCTGAGGGGAATGCTTCTGCTTTGCGATCATCAAACAGGCCAATGTGGATAGGCACAGCCACCTGGGCACCGCAATCTGCCGCGAAGCGAGCGGCATCAAGCATATTCATGTTGTTGCCCACGCCGTTGACGGGCAGGAATATCGTGTCGATCCCGGCGGGGAGGGAAGACAGCACATTTGTGCTGTACAGCGTGTCGCCGGTGACATAGTAGCGCTTACCGGCCGCATCCAGAACGACACCAATGGCGCTTGGATCACTGTGTTCAGCTTTCACGGCGGTGAAGCGGATATCTCCCTCCGTCCACTGGGTGCCCGGGGTAAGACGCACATAATTGTGGCAGCCGCCGTAATGGCGTACCTTTTGCCAGACGGAATCCGGTGCCAGCACGGTCATGGGATGGTTTCCCGAAAGCCAATGATGAGCTGTCTCCGGGTCATAGTGGTCCAAGTGGTCGTGGGTGAAGATCAGCACATCCGGCTGCAGCTGCCAAAGAACAGGGTCTACGGGGATGCGCCGCTTTTTTGCCGGATCCAGCGCAGCCACACTATCGGAAAGATAGGGGTCGATCAGCACTGTCAAGGCGGAACTTTTGAAAATCAAGCCTGCTTGTCCGATCCAGGTCACACGCATAGGAAAGCCTCCTTAGAAAGAAAAGGTTTGTATTGACAAAGAAAAAGCAACTGTGTATAGTCAAAGTATACCACGGAAAAAATGGGGATAGTTTGGATATCCTGTTTAAAACTTTAGAAATTCTGCACAGTGGAGGTTGGGTTATGTTGGAGCAGCTGCCGGTGATTCTGTCCGCCGGTATTTTTGACAGTGACTGCAAGTTTTCGTCTCTTTCCCGAAGCCCGCTGCGGACAGTGACGGATTATGAGCTGGAGCTGCATTTGGGGCGATCCCACGGAGCCTGGCGAAACGGAAAGCTGTATGCCGTACCGGAATGTGCCATTTTGCTGGCCTGTCCGGGGGACAGGCGGTACAGCGAACTTCCTTTCCGATGTCACTATGTGCGTTTCTCTCAACAGGGAGGGACATTGCACGAAATGCTGGGCACATTGGGCGGTGTGACAGAGATGGAAAACGGAGAGGAACTAAAGACACAGTTTGAACAGATCCGCCAATGCTTTCTGCTGGATACACCGGAAGCCAGGCTGGAGGGCGTGGGGCTGCTGCTGATCCTGCTTGCTAAGCTGGAGGAAGCAAGTGGCAGGCAGCGAAGCAGGGAGATTTCCGGCGAAGCAGAACGCCTCCTCCGTTCGGCCAGAGTCTGCATCGATGAAAATTACAACCGGGAATTGAATGTGGAGATCCTGGCAAAGCACTGCCATGTGAGCCCTTCCTACCTCCACCGGGTATTCGCAGCCATGGGCAGCAGCCCCCACCGGGAGATCCTGAGCAGGCGGATCTGTGCAGCCAAGCAGGAGCTGATCGAGACAAGAGATCCAGTCAGCCAAATTGCCTGGCGCTGTGGCTTTAGCTCAGCTGCCTATTTTTCTGATTGCTTCCGCAAGGCCACAGGTGTTTCTCCGGCAGCTTTTCGGAAATTGTCTGCCTATCCGATGGAAAGTACATAAAGCAGAGAGTTGTAAAATAGCGTGCATCAATATCCGACAACGACGGCGGGAGCAAGCCCCCGCCCTACAGATGTCCGAAAAGACACCGTAGGGCGGGGGTTTACTCCCGCCGTAAGCCGTTTAGTTTGAATACACGAGAATCAATATGCGTTTTTTGCAGCCCCTGGATTTTAATCTATTTCTGTTTTTTTACGAAAGCTGACGGCGCAACGCCGGTGGCCTTTAGAAAGTTGCGGTAAAAGACGGAATAATCCGCATAGCCCACCTTTTCCGCCGCTTCTGCGGCGCTGCAGCCATCGCTCAGCAAAAGCTTTGCCTTGATCATACGGCGTTCGCAGATATACTGTGCGGGAGATAAGCCAGTCTCCTTCTTGAAAATACGGTACAGGTTTTTAGGAGAAATGTAGAAATGAGTTGCGATGGTCTTATAATCCAGATCATCCGCGATGTGGATATCTACGTACTGCAGAATTTCGTGGACTGTTTCATTGCGTATTTCCGCAAGTGGGCGGCCATGAAGGGCACAATGCTTCTCAACACAAATCAGAAGCTGGAGCAGGCTGACCACCGCGCAAAAGCCGCCATAGGGTGTGTGGCTTTTGATCCCGTCCATCACCGCATCAAAAAGTGGATAGATACCTGCCGCTTCTGCCGCTTGACTGCCCAGCTTCAGGATACCCTGCTGAACGATCTGATTCCGCAGCAGCAGCCCTTCTGCCTGGGGCATGAGAAAGATATCGTCCCGAAACCAAATATGCTTGCGGTGGTAGCGGCAGGGCTTTTTCAAGATCACCCGATGCATCAAATGATGACTCAGGAGGAGAATATCCCCAGGCACAATATCAATCACCGTACCTTCTACGGTAAAGGCCACTTCTCCGTCCAAAAAATGGTATATCTCAAAGCTGTCATGATGGGAATAGCCCTTTTTCCGGGGGCGGGTCTCTATCGAAAGATGGTCTATGGTGGCGATCCTTCCGTCCATCCAGCTTTCTTCTCTGAAAAATTCTGCTTCCATTTCCATATACCTTCCTGATAAATAGTAGAAAATTGCAATGTTTAGATCCGAATACACAATGTAAATTGCAAAATATACACGATATAATAATACCCGGATCCGCGCAAAAGTCAATATCGAAAGGATCGATCCTATGTTTAAAACGGAAACACACGCCCATACCTCCGAGGGCAGCGCCTGCGGGCGTATGACGGGGGAAGAACTGGTTCGGGCCTATTATGACGCAGGCTTCAAAACCTTGTTTATTTCCAACCATTTTACAGCGAAGCATTTTGCGGCTTGGGGTGAACGGAATTGGGAAGAAACCATCGACCGCTTCCTGCTGGGCTATCGCAATGCAAAGCTCGTTGGTGACAAATTGGACATGCATGTGCTGCTTGCCGCGGAGATCGGCTTTGATACCGCTCCCGATCTGCATTATTTGGTGTATGGCATCAGCGAAGACTTTTTGAAGGCTCACCCGAATTTGACCGCCATGCCCCAGGAAGCCTTTTATGAGATCGCAAAGCGCAGCGGGATCCTTATGATCCAAGCCCACCCCTACCGGGACGGCAACACCCGGGTGACACCCCGGACGGTCGACGGCTTTGAAGTCTGCAACCCCAATCCCCGACATAATAACTACACTCACCTGGCGGAGGAAACCGCAGCCCAATATCGGCTGTACCGCACTGCCGGTTCGGACGCCCACCGGCCGGAAGACATCGGGCGGGCCGCCATGGTATCCGCTTGGGAGATCCGGTCTGCGGAGGACTATATCCGCCTTGTCAAAAGCGGCAGGGCTGTTTTGGAAAGATAAGGTGCGTTTATGATTTATTTACTGAGTGATCTGCATGCGGAATTGGATTTCGCGGCATTTGATACATACCTTCAGGAAGACCACACCGGGGATCTGCTTGTGATCCTGGGGGATATCGGTTTAAAACTTGAAAAGACCGAAGAAAACGAACGGTTCACCCAGCGCTTTTTAGCCGCACCATGCCCCATTGCCCTGGTGGACGGAAATCACGAGAATTTTGACTATCTTTACAGCTTCCCGGTGGAGGATTGGCAGGGCGGTAAGGTCCACAGACTCACGCCCAATATCGTCCACCTCATGCGTGGGTATATTTTCCAGCTGGAGGGCAGCAGCTTTTTTGTGTTCGGCGGCTGCAAAAGCTCCCCAAAATGGAAAAGCCAGGGCAAATGGTTCCCCCAGGAGGTTCCCGGCCCCGAAGAATATGCCCAGGCCTATGCGTCACTGGAAGATAGCGGAAATCGGGTGGACTACATCCTCACCCACAAGTACTACGATGATCCGGAAGACCCCCACCTGGTACCGGAGCAGTACCGACTGAACCAATATATTGACAACTGTGTGGACTTCAAGCAATGGTATTCCGGTCATATTCACAAGAATTGCGTATTCGATGAACGCCACCGCATGATCTACGACATACCGGTTCGCGTGGAATAGGGCAATCTCATTAGGCTAGCACGTCATTGCGAGCACCGCAGGTGCGTGGCACCCTGAGCGCGCAGCGCGAGGAAGTACCCTTGGGGTGCAATCCGTAATGCCCGTTAGGGAACGGATTCCCACAGCTGCTTCGCAGCCTCGGAATGACAATCACTTTTTAACTTCATGACATCATGGGATAGAGATCCCTTCTTTTTGCATTGTTTTTACATAAGGAGCCTTCGTATCATGATCCGATATATCACACGCCACGGCCAGGTGGCAAACTATGTTTCTCAGAAAGGCGGTCACCTGTATCCACCCGGAGATCCGCCGCTTTCAGCACTGGGGCGGGAACAGGCCCGGTTGCTGGGCATTCATATGCGGAAATTAGGCTTCCACGGACGCATTATTTGCTCGCCCTTCATGCGGACCTTGGAAACAGCAGAATGTATAGCAAAGGAAACCGGAGCGGTGATCACGCCATTCGCACCGATCCGGGAGATCTTCCAAACCCAGGAAAGTGCCGATGCATTTTGTGGTCTTACGCTGGAGCAGATCCGGAGGCGTTACCGCTGTATTGATGCGAATACCGTCCTGCCTTATCCCTGGTGGTGCGGCGCTGACAGCCGCCCCCACAAAGAGACCTTTTCGGAAGTGCAGGCACGGGTCAGCGAAGGCTTGGCACAGCTGGACAGACGCTTGGGCGATACCGATCTGCTGTTGGTGGGGCATGGAGCATCCGTCGGAGCTATGATCAGCTGCCTGGGGATCCAACGGCCTGCCTACGGTCCGCAAACTGTCTATAACTGTTCTTTAAGCTTTCTGGATCAGCGGGGATCTGTGAAAAAGCAAGCATACGCCGATACTTCCTTCCTGGGCTATGAGAACACTACCAGTAATTTTCTGTTCCGGCAGCAGGA
The DNA here is from genome assembly GCA_045605575.1 of Faecousia sp. Classification (GTDB taxonomy): domain Bacteria; phylum Bacillota; class Clostridia; order Oscillospirales; family Oscillospiraceae; genus Faecousia. The sequence continues at coordinate 30,560 of JAZUQE010000070.1, forward strand.
GGATGCGGACTATTTTGCCAAGCCATGGCCCTATGCATTGCCCCTTCCGGAAGATCTCCGGCAGATCCGCGGCAGCAAGCTTCTGTGTATCGGCAATACCCATTCTCTGCTTTACCCCTACTATCGCAAGCTGATTCATGAATTGAAGCCGAATATCATCCTTCACACGGGCAACTTGGCGGCAGAAGTCCAAGCAAGGCTTCTGCCCGAAAACGGGAAGGAATATGTAAGCAAAATCAAAGTACTGCTCGATGCCATGAGCGCTTCTGAAGCCCGGCTGATCATTGTCCCTGGCACTAACGACTTGCCTCATGAGATCCGGCATCTATGCCCCCGGGCGGAGATTTGCAATTCCAATACGGATATGATTCTGGAAGGTATACAGATCAAGGTGGGCAGGAAAGTAGCCGTCCTGCTTTGTGATAAGGATTGGGACTTCTGCGGACACGGTCCTGCGGGAGACATGCTGCCGGTTAACAGCACGGAACCCGGCCACTTCTGCAGCTTTGATACAGATTCGGGTTCGTTCCTCTTGTGCTTGTCAGAGGGCAAATACTTCCACATCCCCATACCTGCCAGCGGTGCTTCCTAAATCCCTCCGGAAATGTCAGAATCACCGACCCTACAGCTGGTTAAGAAGTATAGAATCCATAACAAATATGAAATAAGGGAGGATTTTCATGGAGTTATTTGGTCAGCTGTTGGGCTTTCTTGCTATCACCGCCGCCTATTTTATTTTTACCGTCAAGGATCGAAACAGTGTTCTGAAATTGAAACTTCTGGCAGATGTGCTTTGGTGCTCCCACAACTTTTTGATCGGCGCCAATTCCGGCGGTCTGATCACCTTCATTGCCATCGGAAGGGAGATCCTTTTTTTGAAAGATAAGCGCCGGAAAGTCTATCTGCTTTTATTCCCGGCGCTGTATTTTCTCTCTCTGCTGCTGACCTACCGTGGGCCGCTAAGCGCTTTGCCTGCTATTGCCTCCACGGTGTCTACCATCGGCTTTTGGCAGCAAAAGTCCAAAGTCATCCGCTTTTTTTCGGGGCGGCTTCCTGCCTTATGCTGGGCTATGGGGTGTATGTATGTTCCTACGCCACAATTGCCAACGAGCTGATCACGCTCACATCCATTGTGATATTCTTCCTCAAAAACCGGTCTGCAAAGGAGTTTTGATATGTATTTTTATGCCATCTGCGGGGAAGCTGCCACCACACTGATCCGAAAAGACAATCTGTTCATCCTGCCGGAGTCGTTCCTGCGCCGGGGTGAGCTGATCCGTATCTGCTGCGGTGCCTTTATCGCCCCGGCAGGCACCGAAGGCTACTACTTTCTGCCCCGACGGAAAAATTCCCCCGGCTGCGCCCTGGTCAGCTTTCTTCAGCGCGAGGACATGGAGGATGTGATCACCGAGCCTGTTATCTCCATGTTCGCAGTCAATAATGAGAATGGCTGCTGGGTAGTGGTACCGGATCGAAGCTACCGGTATAGCCTCCGAGTGCGTGTCAAGGAGAATCTTTACTCAGTGCAACTGCAGATCGACCCCTCCTCGCAGCCTATTGACGGTGATTTTACCCTGCGGCTTCTGGAGCTTCCTTCCCATACGGACTACAACGGAGTAGCCGAAGCCCTGCGGCAGCACTGGTTTGATACCGGGTTTGCCCGTCCCCTTGCCGAAAAATGCCGGGAACGGCCGGAGCTGGAATATGCCCGCAAGTACCCCCTTATCCGCATCCGTATGGGCTGGAAGCCCGCTCCTGCCCAGGTGCTCCATCAAACACCGAAAAATGAACCTCCCATGCATGTGGCCTGCACATTTGCCCGGGTACGGGACATTGCTGACGAACTGAAGCGACAGGGCGTGGAGGGGGCGGAGTTGAGCCTGGTGGGCTGGAATATCCGGGGGCATGACGGCCGCTGGCCCCAGATCTTCCCGGTGGAGGAAGCCCTGGGCGGCGAAGAAGAGCTGAAAAAAACCATTGCCCACTGCCAGGCGCTGGGCTACCGCATCACCTGCCACACTAACTCCATGGATCACTACGAGATCGCGGACACCTTCCGCACCAAGGATCTGGCACGGGATGCCCACGGAAAGACCTTCCACGGCGGCATTTGGGCAGGGGGCTACTGCTACCGGGCTTGCCCCGACACCCAGCTTCGCTATGCGAAGGCTGATCTACCCCGGGTCGCCCAGCTGGGCTTCCGGGGACTGCACTACATTGATGTGCTGTCTATCATAGAACCGGATGTCTGCTTCCACCGGGCGCATGTTTCCTCCTTTCGTCAATCCGTGGCCCGATCCCGGGAGATCATGGCACTGGCGCAGGCGCAATTCGGCGGCTTTGCCTCGGAAGGCTGCATGGACTTTACTTTGTCCCACCTGGATTTCTCCCTCTACAATTCTTTTGGAGATTTCTTTGATGCGCCCACGGGCATCTGCGACAGCTATGTTCCCGTGGATCTGTTCCTCCACGGAATCGTTTTGTCCAATGCCTACACCGCCATCGTCAATCCCAGCGTCAAGTCACCGAAAGCCCAGGTAACCATGCCCCTGCTGGGCAGCCGTCCGGCCTTCTACTTATACTCTAAATTTGTTTCCACTGACAACAACTGGATGGGACAGGAGGATCTGACCTGCGACGGGGAAGAAGACCTGCGCGCCGGTGTGGCCGCCATCAAACGGGCCTGCGAGAACTACGCCTTCTTTGCCGACCGGCAGCTGCATTTTATCCGCAGCTACACGCGCGAGGAGACCTACGCCGAAACCGTCTACGATGACGGTGTCCGCGTGGTAGTGAATCTGACCGACGAGCCTGTCTGCTATGAAGGGCACACCCTGGCGCCTTACGGTTTTTTTCTCTGTAAATTTTTCGTCAATCATTTTATGGAATTGCGATAAAAGCAGACATCTACTTTGCTAATATGTAAGAAACGGCGGGAGCAAGCCCCCGCCTTACAAATGTCCGAAAAGACACCGTAGGGCGAGGGCTTACTCCCGCCGTTATGGAATATTTATGTACTTTTTTGCGGTTTGGCCCTTGGTTAGATCAGGTCGGTCTTGTCGGGGTCGAAGTCCAGAGAGGCCTGGCCGCAGGTCAGGTGCAGACAGGGGTCTTCCCGCGCGTAGCGCAGGTCCTTGACCGGCTCACAGGAAGTGGCGATGGCCGCCAGCTGGTCTTCCAGATCGGCAGTGCTGTCCAGCGCAACGGCGGCCCAGCAGCTGATGAAGCGGCGGCAGACCAGGAGCTTATCTTCTCCATCGTAGAGCTTAATGACCAGGCGGATATTCTCGCCCTCTTGCAGCAGCTCCAGCTTGGCGTTCAGAGACTTCAGCGCCAGAGCACAGTCGCCGTAGTCAAATACGAACCAATCGCCGACGGTCTTTACTTGACCGTCAAAGTGCTGGAAGTACCATTCGTCGGCAAAGTAGGAAGCCCGGTTGGCGATATGCTCTACCATGCGGGTAATGACTGCGCAGTGATTTTTCTGATCGGAGAAGGTGTAGCAGTCGATGATGTTTTCATCGGGGAACAGAGTTTTGTCGGTCCAGCCGACGGCCATGTGAGAATGCAGCTCCCCATCGGCGACGGCTACATAGCGCAGGAAGCTGGTCTCGTGGTTCACAGCAACGGCGCTGACCGGCATGGACTGCCAGCCTAAGCCCCAGCCGCCGATGCGCTCGCTGCGGTTCTGATCGCAGCCGCACATGACAGGATACCGGGTGATGGAGCCCAAGCGGATGTTTTTGCCCCGGAAGGTATTGGCGTAGGAAACACCAAAGATGCGCTCGCAGTGGAAGCCGGCCGTGTCGGGATTAGGAACATAGGCAGGTGCTGCGGCGTGAAGCAGAAGTCCGGAGATCGCACCGGCGGAGAGCTTGCCGTTTTCGTCCAGCAGAGACTTTATATCCAGTGCGGCACCGGAGTTGCCGCTGGTAAGGGCATCCACACCGCTGCGATTTTTGACCTTGCCTGCAAAATTATAGGTACGGATGGAGGGGGTTACCTCGAATTCTCCGTGGTACGCCATGTAGTCCAGCAGCTGCTGACGCTTTTTCAGTACACGGGCGTAGGTGGTGCTGGTGGGGTTCATGCTGATCAGGGCGATCTCAAAGGCATCGTTGATCACGTTGGAGTAGACCTTGCTGGTGTTTTCGCCCCAGCCCCAGCCGTAGTTGTCAGTATAATCCAACCACTTATTCCAGAAGTCGTAAGCTTCTTCCAGCAGCTTAGGCTCCTTACGGCTGCCGGCAATGAGCATCAGCATGGCACCGTCGCTGACGATCTTATTGGGATAGTAGTAGCCGTAATCGGCGCACTCCTGGCGAAACCACTCGGTTACCTTTTCCAGGGCGGGGGCCAGGATATCTTTTTCTTTCTGAGGAATTTTTTTCGGGCACATCAGCAGAGCCAGACACAGCTGCTTCATGGTAAAGAAGGCTGCGTTGGTATCCTGAATGCGGTGTTCTTCCCGATACCAGCGGAAGTTGCCGTAGGTGTAGGATTCGGGATCCGTATCCTGGAGTTTGACGATCTCGGTGAGCATCTTTTCACCATCGATCGGCTGATCCAGATAGCGGGAGACGAAATAGTGGGCGGCTGTGGCAATGGTACCGCAGGTAGAATCCAGATGCTTGATGTCCGTGACATGGGGATGGCCGTAGCCGCGGACCATGCCGTTATCCAACGCAATGGGGGTGTAATAAGGCTTTAAATCGCACATAAAGCATTCTCCGTTTTACTATGTAATTGCCCCAAGCAGACAAATGTCTACTTGGGGCTTTTATATCACTGGTTTTGCTAAAAAGCAAGCATCGTTTTGTGACTTTTGTTGCGAAAAGATCACAAATCCCAATCCGGTTCCAAAACCGGACGCAGAGGGAGCGTATGGAGGATCTGGCGTACGATCTGTTTGTATTCTCCGGCATCCGTAGCCTTGCGCAGGCGCTTGCCCAGCTGATCTGCACCATCAAATTTGCAAAGCAGAAGATGCCAGTTTTCTTTTAAGCGGAACATGGCGTTGCGGTCGCTGCCGAAAGCGCTCCGATAGGCAGAAAACAGCTCTTCCATAAAGCTTTCCAGCGCGTCGATCGTAGTTCCCCCGGGGACCAGCATACCGGGATCTCCGATGAGCCCCCGGCCGATCATGACGCTTTGCAGGTCGGGATACTGGACCTGCAGGGCTTGGATCTGGCTGACAGAGCAGAGGTTGCCGTTGTAGCACACAGGCATTTTGGCGTTTTCCATGCAGTAGCGGAAAGCATCCATGTTCACGCTGCCCTTATAAAAGGCTGTCCGGACCCGGGGATGGACAGTCAGCTCCCGGATGGGGTAGCGGTTGAATATTTCTAAAAGCCGGGGAAATTCCCCCGCCTCGGTAAAGCCCAGTCGGGTCTTGACACTGATGGGCAGGGGGGCGGCGGAAAAGATCGCATCCAGGAAGCGATCGAGCCCATCCGGATCCCGGAGCATACCGGCACCCTTGCCCTTGGCGGTGACCGTACCGGAAGGACAGCCGACATTCAGGTTGACTTCCTCATAGCCTAAGTCGCAGCAAACCGAAGCCGCCCACAGAAAATCCTCCGGTACTTTGGTCAGCAGCTGGGGCACGGCGGAGAAGGCCACACTGTCGGCCTTTGGCAGCTCCCGGGCCTCCCGGGGCGTCAGAGCGCGGTGAACGGTGGGGGAGAGAAAGGGTATATAGTAGCGGTCCACACCGCCGAAATACTTGTGGTGCAGCTTGCGGTAAATGCTGTCTGTCAAGCCCTCCATAGGGGCAAAATAGTAGTTCATGTTCTATCAGATTTCCATGATGACCGGCAGGATCATGGGATTGCGCTTGGTGGTTTTATAGAGGTAGCCGGACAGGTCGTTTTTGATGGCGGATTTGATGGCGGTCCAATCCCGGATCCGCTTGCGGTGGCAGCGGTCGATGGCCTCCATGGCCACTTCCTTCAATTCGTCCATCAGCTCTTCGGATTCTTTCACATAGATAAAGCCGCGGGTGATGATATCCGGGCCGGAGATCACACTGCCGTCCTGGCCGGACAGGTTGACGCAGACCACGATCATACCGTCCTGTGCCAGGTGCTTCCGGTCTCGCAGCACTACGCTGCCCACATCGCCCACACCGGTGCCGTCTACCAGCACCATACCGGCGGGTACGGAGGAAGCAACCTTGCAGCCACGCTTGGTCAGCTCGAATACACTGCCTACCTCGCCAATGCAGATATTCTTGGGGTTTGTACCCATTTGCTTGGCAAGCTTGGCGTGCAGCTGCAAATGGCGCTGTTCGCCGTGTACGGGAATGAAGAATTTGGGATTACAGAGCGCGTGGATGATCTTTAGCTCCTCCTGGCAGGCGTGGCCGGAAACGTGGAGACCTTCGCTCTTTTCGTAGACCACGTCCGCGCCCTTGCGATAGAGCTCATTAATGATCTTGGACACGGCCTTTTCGTTGCCGGGGATAGCGGAGGCGGAGATGATGATCCGGTCGCCTGCCCCGATGTCCACCTGCTTGTGGGTGGAGAAGGCCATGCGGTACAGGGCGGACATGTTTTCACCCTGGCTGCCGGTAGAAACGATGACGATCTTGTTCTTGGGCAGGCTCTTGATAGCGTTTAGGTCTACGATGGTACCCTGCTTGACCTTCAGATAGCCCAGCTCCTGGGCGACCTTCAGCATGTTTTCCATGCTGCGTCCGGTAACGGCGACCTTGCGGCCGTAACGCTCCGCAGTTGCCAGAACGGCTGCGATACGGTACATATTAGAGGCGAAGGTGGTGACGATGATCCGCTGGTCACAGTTTTTGAACTGCCGGTCCAGGCTCTCGGCCACGATGTGCTCACTGGGGGTATAGCCCTGGCGCTCCACATTGGTGGAGTCGGCCAGCAACGCCAGCACACCCTCGTTGCCTAACTGGCCCAGTCGGGCCAGATCGATCATGCCGTCGGGGGCTGTGGGGTCGATCTTAAAGTCACCGGTCATGATGACCGTGCCTGCCGGGGTATGGATGGCGAAGGCCACCGCATCGGCGATGGAATGGTTTACGTGAATAAACTCTACGCTGAAGCACCCTGCCTTGACCACATCACCGGGCTTGTGGGTCACCAGCTTGACGGTATCGGCCAGCTTGTGCTCTTCCAGCTTCAGCTTGATCAGACCGCAGGTCATGGCAGTGCCGTGAATGGGACAGTTGACCTGCTGCATACAGTAGGGAATGGAACCGATGTGATCCTCGTGACCGTGGGTGATAAACATGCCCCGCAGCTTCTTCTGGTTGGCTGCCAGATAGGAAAAATCCGGGATCACCAGATCGACACCGTACATATCCTCGTCCGGGAAACCCAGGCCGCAGTCGACCACGATCATATCCTTGCCGTATTCCAGGACGGTGATATTCTTACCGATCTCATCCAGACCGCCCAGGGGAATAATTTTCAGTTTTTCTGCCAATTTGTTCAATACTCCTTTCAGATTCAGGCGTTTTACAAAGAAAACGCAACACAAACAAGCAACCGTTTTCTGCGTTCCCGGCCCCGTATCGCCGTTTGCACAGAAAGCGCCTGCGTGATATCAGATTGATTTTGCGGAAGCTTCCGCTGCTGGCCGGGGCTGCCCACCCGGCACCTTCTTGTATAGTATAACACAGATTTTGAAAAAAGTATACTTCTTTTTGTAATTCGGCAGAGAAAACCTGTTGCACCTTGGAAAGAAATTTGTTATAATAGCGTTTAATCAGTATATGGTAGGGTAGTATGCCCACTTAGGAGGAGGTTCCGCGGATGAACAAGAAGCTTGGCAGATTGCTGACAACACAGGTATGGGTCTACTTTGCCCTGATGGGCGGATTCGCTGCGGGATCCCTTTTGCTTGGACAATATGTGCTGGCTGCTGCGCAGATCGTGATCACGCTGGCGGCGCTGGGCATCTATCTGCTGTTCCGGCGTTCCCGTAGTGCACAGCTGCAGAAGTTTCTGGCCAGCGTGACCAATGTCCACACCGGCATCGAAGGCTCGGAAAGCCCCTTCCCGGTGATGCTGATCCGCATGAGCGATTCTACGGTGCTGTATACAAACAAAGCATTTGGTAAGATCTCCGGCATGGGAGAGACGGTAGCCGAGCGAACGGTGGAAGATGTGATTCCCGGCCTGCGTACGGATTGGCTGATCGCGGGCAAGAGCGAGTATGCCTATGATGTGACCATCGGTGAGCGCCGCTACCGGGTATCCGGTACCACGGTGCGGGCCAATGACCCTGCGCAGACACTGATGGGCGTGCTGTATTTTTCTGATCTGACGGAGCTGTACCAGGTGCGGGATGAATATATCCGCTCCCGCCCGGTGGTCTCTTTGATCCTGATCGATAACTACGAGGAGCTGACCAAAAACATGTCGGACAGCGCCATGTCCGCCCTAAATGCCAGCATCAACGAGGGCATCACCCGCTGGGCGGAGGGCTACCATGGCTTGCTGCGGCGTCTTTCCCGGAATCGGTATCTGTTCGTGTTTGAAAAGTGCGACCTGTCGGATGCGGCAGAGAAGAAATTTACCATTTTGGAGGAAATCCACCAGATCACCAGTCCATCCGGCATCCCAGTGTCCATTTCCTTCGGACTGGGCGTGGACGGCGCTACCTTTGAAGAGAGCTATAATTTCGCCGCTCTGGCGGCAGAAATGGCACTGAGCCGTGGTGGTGACCAGGCGGTCATCAAGGACCGTTACAATTTCGCCTTCTTCGGCGGACGTACGAAGGAGACGGAACGCCGGGGTAAGGTCCGCTCCCGTGTGACGGCCAACTCTCTGATGGAGCTGATCGGTCAGAGCAGTCAGGTCTTTGTCATGGGCCATAAGAATGCGGATCTGGATTCCGTAGGTGCGGCCATGGGTATCTGCTGCCTGTGCCGGAAAAAGGGAAAGAAGTTCAGCATCGTGCTGGATGAAAACCGCAATGCGGCCAGCCAGCTGGTTTCACAGATCAAGGAAGTGCCGGAATATAAGGATGCATTTGTCAGCGCACAGGAGGCTATGCTGATGTGCGACAACCACAGCATTCTGGTAGTGGTAGATACCAACCGCCCGGATCAGGTGGAGAGCAGGCATCTTTTGGAGGCCATTTCCAAGGTATGCGTGGTGGATCATCACCGCCGGGCTGCGGACTATATTAATCCCGTGGTGGTCAACCTTCACGAGCCCTATGCCTCTTCTGCTGCGGAGCTGGCTACGGAAATGCTGCAGTATGTGGTGGAGAAGGCGGATGTATTGCCCATCGAAGCACACAGTCTGCTGGCGGGTATTTTCCTGGATACTAAGAGCTTCCACGTGCGGACCGGAGAGCGTACCTTTGAGGCTGCCGCCTATCTGCGCCAGCTAGGCGCGGATCCTGTGGAGGTCAAGATGCTGCTGCAGAATGATTTCCAGGATACCATTGCCAAGTATCAGATCATCAAATCTGCCCGGCTGTACCGCCAAGAGCTGGCAATTGCCGCTCTGAATGCGGCTACGACACGGGTGCTTGCTGCACAGGCTGCCGATGAGCTGCTCAATATTTCCGGCATTACAGCGTCCTTTGTGCTCTACCCCGATGGGGATCAGGTCATCGTGTCTGCCAGAAGCATCGGCAGTGCCAACGTGCAGGTGATCCTGGAGGCTCTGGGCGGCGGCGGCAACGCGGCTACCGCGGGCGCACAGATCAAAAACACCACCGTCAAGGATGCGCTGGACAAGCTGGTGGCATCCATCGACAAATTCTACGAAGAATAAATAAAATATGTGTCATTGCGAACCAGTGACCGATGTCACTGGTGTGGCAATCCCCGAAGCGTTCCCAAAATGTCCGGGAGATTCCCACGCCAGTGTGCGCACTGGCTCGCAATGACACATGGTCTTTTACTCTTCGTAGA
>JAZUQE010000071.1:0-28600 GCA_045605575.1 Faecousia sp.
TCATCATAGTGGGTGTTGGATTGTACCAGACCCGTCTTGATGCAGCTCTCCCAAATGGCAACTACCGTAAAGCAGAGGGCGGCAGTCATTTCGATAAAGCCAAAAATATCACTGTCCAGGGTATAGAGGATCGTGTAGGCAACGCCGATGCCAAGCATCGCGATGGGCAGCCAAATGGTTTTATGGGTTCCGGGAATGCGACAGCGCTTCACGATTTCCCTGATCATAAAAACAATACAGGAGAAAATCCAAACTACCGCAGCGTAGTACAGATAGGTCCGCTCATAATCATCCCAGCCGATTTCGTAGCCAAGGTGGAAGCGGAACGCCAACTGATGCAGATCATTTGTGAGGATGCCTGCAATCAGTATGATGGAAGGAATATACATCAGATACCATCTCTTTGGCAGCCGGTATCCTTCTGGCTTTCTGATATACTTTGCAGCAAACAGACAAATCAGAGGGATCAGGATCATCGAAATATAGTAAGCATACCAGCACCACTGACCAACAGGAAAAACATGATAAAATACAGTAAGCCGCAGCGTTCTCATAAGCATCCAAAATATCATCAACGCAACGAGAACAATCAGATGCCGACGGATGTTCTTATTCACGATGCGGTCGTAAACCGAAATTCCCCAGGAAACGAGGATGCCAAGGTAGATCATCAGCACCACGACATGGGAGATCACATACATTGCGGGTGTGGTGTCCATCGTGATAACACGGACAAAGTTTGCAAACAACAGCAAGAATACTGTCAGCAGCACATTGATGGTGTACGACTGTGTTTTGCCTTCCTGGAGCAAGAGACCTTGCTTTTGCATGGAACGATAGATTGCGAGAATCAGACACACTGTCAGGATATAGGATACCGAGAGCCATTCAAAGCCACGGGGCAAGAACTGCTCCACAAACCAAATGGCAATATTGCAAAGCACAGTACACAGTAGCAGTATTGTATGGCTGCGGGATTGAATCTTCTTCTTTGCAATGGCGTAAATTGCAATACCCACCATTGAGACCATATATCCGATCAGATAGACATAGTACAGTGCATGTAACGGGCCGTATTCACGGACGAGTTTGGTTGCGCCGTCCACGATCTCGATATCTACTGTACTGTAATAGATGGGCAGGATACCGGGACTTGTTGTAATGCCAAGCATCACGATACCAAGTGCCACAAGGGTTATCATCAACGGTTTGCTGCGTTTCATTCCGCAGAAGCGCAACACCATCATCAGCATAAAGAACGGCAGAAACACGCTGCCCAGATAAGCAATTCTATTGGAGTTCAGTGCCGAACCCAGATTTGGTGACACCGAAATCATAAAGTAGCCAAGATTACACAGCGATACGGATACAAATACCAAAAGCAGCCATACATCGCGCTTTTTATCCGCCACAACACATAGTCCAATCATGCACAGCGAAATAAGCGCTATGATTCCATAGGCCAATGACATTTTCGCCACCTCATCTTTCTCTTCTCACCAAGTATTCTGCACACATCATAATATAAAAGCATACCACAAAAAACGCATGATTTCCATATACCCCGCCAATAAAAGCAACTATTATTACATAAAATCCATTTCAACTAAGGTGTTCTACATTTATATGTGCGTAATGCTATGAAATAAGCAGAAACACCTGGGCGGCATCAGCCACGACCAGGTGTTTCTGAAGTTATTTTATTTCATTCAATAAATGTGCCCCGTATTGCAGACCATCGATAAAGGCTTTTCGCTCATAAGCGCTGCACAGGCGGCAGCAGAGGTTGAAGACAGCATTGTTATCTTCCAGGGGGAGGTTGCAGAGGAATTCTTCCAATTCTTTGAACCCCTCGCTGATTTCTGCCACGTCGGATTCGTGGGATTCTGCATAGACTTGGTATAATTGATCCAGGACGGTTTCACAATAGCTGTCACCGGGATCAAAAGGATGGGTATCTATGTAGACTTTCAGCCGCTGGGCGATCTTATCCATGCCGGCACCTCCTTGTCTTTTTTAATTTGATTAGCAGCTCGTCTACCGCATCCGGGTATCTGCCTTGCCGGATCAGCTTGTTGCGGAACTGGAGCAGACCCGTAAAAGCCAATTGATACTCTGCTGAAGAAAGAACAACGATTCTTTTGGGTGCTCTCATTCATAAATCAACTCCCCCATAACCACGGTTTCCGCCTCACTACGAATTGCATTCATCTGCCGCACCCATTCCATTTGGTTTTGTGCCTTCAGTTCCTCCGTGATGCCGTCCCGCTGCCTTAGTTGCTCCACCAGCCGGTCATACATCTTAGTTGCCACCCGGTCAATTTCTTCTAAGTGTGCAGTCAGCTTACCGCCGAGAAACAAGGCCGTATAAAGGGCATGGTTATGTTCCATCAGGTACTTGTGCCGCCGCTGACCCCAAATACCGATAGCCGAACTCTCCGCTACTTCCACATTAGGAAGCAGATAGTCGCCCTCCTGCCGATAGGTGCCACCCAGTTTCTCAAATGTTGATTGCATATTTGCTTTGCCTCCTTTTATTATCTTTGTCACCATTGTCATGTAAGCCTGCCAGCGAAAAACATCAAATTGATGTTTTTCACTGCTATGGGTATTGCTTCTTCTGCAACACCCGTTTTATCTGCCCCCAATGTATCGACGAAAGCGGTGGCTGACAAATGTACGAACAAAGAAAAACCGGGCACACTCCCGAAGGAATGTGCCCAAGCTTTAAGTATTCTCCAAGCGGCCTCGTTTGCAAAAATCCAGCATTGCAAAGCAAAAAACTTCCCATGCTGTCAATGTTGTCTGTGACGGGTCTCCTTCGCGGATTTTCAGCGTGCGTCTAATCTCCTTGGGAATCACAATACGCCCGAGGTCATCCACTCTTCTGACAATGCCAGTTGCTTTCATATATCTTTCTCCTTTTGCGATACTTTACGGCACTACCGCCCGACCTGTCATTGCGAACCAGTGCGCACACTGGTGTGGCAATCTCCAATACCAACTGTATCCTTGAGATTGCCACGTCGCTACGCTCCTCGCAATGACAGTGGTGGTCGGTAGCCGCCTACAATAATTTTACAAATTACGCTGTTAGTATCTGTAAAAGACAGGAGATTATACCGTTTGCGTTTACTTTGTTTTTTTCTTGTGTTACAATTGAATCACATGCGAAAGATGGGAGCTTTAAACATGAGTATCTTTAAAAAGGCACAAAACCTTCAGGGTGGCTATTTTTTTCTTTCTCATTCCCACAAGGATATTCAGCAAGTACGACAAATCCGCAACCAGTTGGAAGACGACGGGTTCGAACCCCTTTGCTTTTATTTGAAATGCCTTTCTGATGATAGTGAAATTGAGGATTTGATCAAACGGGAGATCGATGCACGGGAGTGGTTTGTTTTTCTGGACAGTGAAAATGCCCGTAAATCCAAATGGGTTACTTTGGAACGGGAATATATCACCACCAGAAGCAGCAAGAAGGTCATTCGCGTAAATCTGCATGACACACAGGCTGTAGCGAAATTACTGGATCGTATCTGCCATAATTTGCGCGTGTTTCTTACTTCCTTACCGGATGCCGACCGTTTGGCAGAAAGAATCAAAGAACAACTGGCAGCAAAAGATTACCTCGTTTTCCACGCATCAGAGACCATCCATACAAGTTTGAGCCAAGCTCAGGATGCTACAATCTCTGCAGTAGACGCTCTTCAGGATGCCGCCCAGGAAGGTGCTGTTGTAATTTTACTGACACGTAACAATATGCAGTTCCATTTACCGCCGGTATTGGAAGAAGTATTCCTAACAGGAAATCTGTTTCCTGTGATTGTTGGTGATTATCATCTCACTCCCTACTATGACTATCTGTTAAAAGACAAGAAAAAGTTCTACTTACCCACTGAGCCAACAGATGAAATCATCTGTCAAATGATCGACCAAATCGGTCGGTATATCCTGTCACAGCTACACACATCTGCCACCACATAACAAACCAATCATCTGTTTCCTAAAAAATAAACAGCACAGTAACATCCACTGTGCTGTTATTCTTTGTGCAAGACTATGTATCGCCATGTAAAACCTGTTGCTTTCATATCTAAAAACTCCTTTGTTGATTCGATAACACTGTTATTATCTGTCAACAAAGGAGCTTTGTACTGATTGAAAAGTCTATTTCCCTAACATTTTTCTATATTCACCGGGTGGTATACCAGAATTCTTTTTAAAAAACACATTGAAATAATATTCATTATTAAAATTCATGATTTCGCTGATTTGTTTCAAAGAAAGCGAATCATCTGCAAGTAATTTTTCGATTTTTGAGATGCGCCTGTTTTTAATATATTCTCCGGGGGATATGTCTTCATACCTTTGAAAAATACGTGTTAGCTGTTTGGTGCTTAAATAACAGTATTCCGATACCTCCGCCACACTCGGTGCCATTTCAATGTTATCATCAATATACCGCTTAGCTAATGAAACGAACACATTTTCTTCTTGCTTTTGTGTGTTTTTCTTTTCTTCCATTCCTGATAATCTAAAAGCCCAAACAAGAATTTCCAAAATGTTATTTTCTATCAACGTAGCAGAAATTTCATTTTTAAGCAATGCCTCATTGAAGATATAATCAAGATTACCGGCAATTCGATCGGTTATTGTGCCAAAAAAGCAGCAGGTTGCTGATTTCTCAGTATGCTTATCAAATGTGATAGAATATTTTTTAGTATGAGGCGCTGAAGCAATAACCGTGTGTCTAATGCCCGGATATATAATAAGAAAACAACCGCTTTCAAGCGCATAACTTTTTCCATTTACTTCGTATTCCTGAAAACCCTCGGTAATAAAGTGTATCTCAAAGCCTGTATGATGATGGGGCTTTTTTGTAACACTTTTATCGTCTCGGTCAAACGATAGCCTTTTAAAATAACAGTTTTGCACACCGAAACGGCTCAAGCTGCTCTTTACGTCCTGCTCCGATTGTTTATAAAATATCTTCATTTTTCCACCGCCTTACATTTATATTATAACAGTACCTCTGTTAATAAACAACATAAATGTCCCAAAATTATAAAATCAAGTTTGCATTTTATATTGTCTTTATTAAGGGTCGAAAATATAATTAAATGAAAAGGAGGCTATAAAATGGAAATTCTTACAACGATGATAACCCCTTACAAAAAAGATGGCAGTATTGATTTTGATACAGCAGAAAAATATGTCGATTGGTATTATGAAAACGGACTTGATGGTATCTTTGCCGTGTGTCAATCCAGTGAGATTTTTTATTTATCTCTCGAAGAACGGGTCGAACTTAACCGTAGAGTTTATAAGAAAGCAAAAGCTCTTGATAAAAACTTTTTGGTAGTATCATCAGGACATATTTCCGACACCTTGGAAGAACAGGCTAAGGAACTCAACGCCATATATGAAACGGGCACAGACGCGCTGATTTTAATCACCAATCGCCTTGATATAAACAACGAAGGTGACGATGTATTTATCTCAAATGCAGAAAAACTGATTGCCCGGCTACCACCGGATGCTAAGCTTGGTTTGTACGAATGTCCGTATCCTTATAAAAGATTGGTTACACCCAAAATTCTTGATTGGTGTCTTTCTACAGGTCGTTTTTACTATATGAAGGACACCTGCTGTGATGAACAAATGATTGCGAAAAGAGTAAAGCAACTGAAAGGCAGTAATTTCAAGCTTCTGAACGCCAACTGCCAAACCCTGCTCGAAACGATGCGCAGCGGCGCCGACGGATACTGCGGTATTATGTGCAATTTCCACCCTAAACTGTATTCTTGGTTAAGAGAAAATTATAAGGATGATAAAGCAGATTTGGTACAATCGGTTATCGGAACCTTCGGGTTTACCGAGGTGGGTCTTCCCTATCCGCTAACGGCAAAATATCATATGAATCTTTGCGGAATGACAACCGAAAATATTGCACGGAACCGAAAATCGGAAGAACTTACAGAATATGCCCAAAGCTGTATGAAGCAGATGAAACTTGCTACGGATGAATTGGAAAGGTGGCTAACAAAATGAAAGGCCATAATTTATGGAGCTATGCTCCCTACAAACCGCTTCTTCGCGATGTAGGTGATATTTATATCTGCCGCATTGCACCGAGTGAAAATTCTATACATTTTGAATGGCTTGATATTGGCAAGGCTGAGTATTCCGTTTTCTATCGCAAACGAAATACCGAAAATTTCATTTGTTGCGGTCAAACCAATACAACTGAGTTTGATATAGAAAATCTCGAAACCGACACCGATTTTGAATTCTATGTATGTTCGGGTAAAAAGAAAAGTCTTGAGCGTCTTGCCCGAACGGGAAAAACTGTTGGTACGGTTGTAAATTATCTGCACCCTGATGATGATGCGTATTCATTTTCAGGCAGATATCTTTGCTCCCCCTCGCTTGTACGCCATCCCGACGGATTCCTTTTAGCCTCAATGGATCTTTTTGCAGGGGAGCATCCTCAGAACCTTACTCTTATTTTCCGCTCAGAGGATGACGGTAAAACCTGGCATTATGTCAGCGAGTTAATGCCTTGTTTTTGGGGCAAGATGTTTATTCATAAAGGGGAGCTTTATATGCTCTCCTGCTCTACCGAATATGGCGATTTGCTAATAGGCAAATCTACCGACGGCGGTAAAACTTTCTCTGCGCCCGTTTGTTTGCTCAGAGGCTCTAACGGCAAAAACGGTAACGATGGTATTCATAAGAATCCCCAAAACCTATTTGTCCAAAACGGAAGAATATATAATACTTTGGAGTGGGGCACCTGGGCAAATAAAGAATATTGCCACGCCGCGATGGTCATGTCATGTGACATGAACGATGATTTACTTGTTCCGGAAAACTGGAGCTTTACACCGCCGCGCAAATTCAACCCAAACTTTGCACCAGAGGTGGCACATCTGCCTTATAGCACAATGACTATCGAGGGTACGCTCGTAGCAGATCCCCAAAACAGGCTTTTGAACATTATGCGTTTTGGAGGCAATAGATGTGTTTTGGCGTATGAGGTTAATACGCAGGATCACGAAGCAGAACTTTCATATTCGCACTGTATCCCTTTTTCGGCGAATCTATCTAAATTTATGATTAAATACGATACTGTTTCTAAAAAATATTATTCCATTGCTTCCCGTTTGCACGAAGCCATCAACACCAATCGGAATTTACTTTCACTTATGGCATCGGATAACTTAGAGAATTGGTATGTGGTATCCGATTTGCTTGACTATTCTGATCAAGACTCTGCCAAAATTGGTTTTCAGTATGTAGATTTTGAAATTGAGGGTGAAGATATTATTTATCTTTGCCGTACGGCATTTAATAACGCCCACAATTACCACGATGCTAACTATTCTACTTTCCACCGCATTCGAAATTTCAGAAAGATATAAGACAAAAAAGCGAGGTGAATTTCACCTCGCTTTGGCTATCTATCTTGTGCTTTTGTGCAAATTGAGTCCAATTAGAAACTGCTAAAATCCCAGTATTTATGGGTGTTTGGACAACTTTTGTCCTAATATAACACATTCCTCCACTTTTCTGACAATGCCGGTTGCTTTCATATATCTTTCTCGTTTTACGATACTTTACGGTACTACCGCCCGACCTTGTCATTGCGCACCAGTGCGCACACTGGTGTAGCAATCTCCAAAACCAACTGTATCCTTGAGATTGCCACGTCGCTACGCTCCTCGCAATGACAGTGGTTTCGTATCTGTCAACAGAAGAGCATAAGATTTGTAATTTGCGTTTCTGGAATCGGATGAGATAAAAGAGGCAGGTGAAACATTTCGGGCGAACAACGACCGGACTGCGATATTGAACCGAAAAAATTGAGCGGAGTGGATATACCACTCCGCTTCAGTCTGTCAAAAAACAAACTCCCTACAAGGATAAAGCAGCAGGCGTGAAAAAAGAACGAAAGGTTATGATACTTTCTGTCCGGCCAGAAAGTATCCAAAGAGCCGCCGGGGACCTTTCGTATGGTCCCCGGACTCCCCTTTGGAATCCCCTTTGATAGGGCTTTTGTGAAGATAAATTTCTTTCGTAAAACCCACTTCTTTGACACGCTCGAGCGGAGTGGATATACCACTCCGCTTTTGTTATGTTGGAAGCGATCCTTGGAAGCGCTCAGCGCTCCAGCATGTCCGTTACCCGGGCCATGCCGTTTTCCAGCTTCAGGGTCTGGATCTCAAAGGAGGATACATGCGTCGTGTACGCATGCCCGCAGAAGGTAAAGGAAACGGTGCGTGCCTCGCCCAAGGTCTCTGCCAGCCGGAGGATGGTGCTTTCATCATCCTCGCACTGTTTCAGTGCCATGAGCTGTATGCCTTCGCTCTGGATGCTCAAATAGCTGCCTGTCTCGGGGAGATCCCCTCCGTGGTTGCTTTCTACGATCACCACCGGGCTGTTGCAAAAGCTGTCCGCAGTTTGCCAGGGGTTGCCTGCAAAGCTGACCCGCAGCCCGCCCTCGGTAATGCCTCTGCCAAGGATATCATAGTCCGCCGTTTCATCCAGCTGGCCGATGCGCAGATCGCCGTATATGGGGCTGCGCAGCACGGTCAGACCCAGCCAGCCGCCCTGCAGATTGTAAGCAAAGAGACTCTGCGGCACAAAGGTAATGCCATCGGCCGTCAGCCAGGCCCCCAGAGGCATATCCGCGGCACTTTCCCCACGCTCCACCGTTCCAGCAGGCACAGCAGCCAGGTGTGCAGCATTTTCGACGCGGCTTTCCAGCTTCAACACCCGGTGCGCTTCTTCCCAGTTCACCCGATAAGCCACATCAAAATAGGGCGCATCTGCGTAAAAACTGTAAGTCAGCTCCAGTTTGGATTCCCCGAGCCGGTAGATACCCTTGATCTTCGTAAAAAGTGTGCCTGCTTCCAGCACCCGGAAGCCATCAAAGTGGAAATAGGCGGGTTCTTGCTCGTAAGCCGCGATGTTGAAGGCCCAGGTGTCGCCCTTGTCTTCGTAGCAAACGGGCATGAGCAGCTGCCCGGCCAGGGGACGGTTTGCTTCCGTATCCGTTACGCTGCGGATCACGCCATTTTCGTCAAATACCACCTCCAGCCGACCGGTCCGGATGCAGAAAGGATCCACGGCGGATTTTGGAACCGCTTCACCGGTCTGTACCAGCCGCAAGGCACGGTAGCCCATGGAGGGAACAGGACAGCGGAAGAGAAAACGGGAACGGAACCGGGGGATCACCGACTTTTCCCGGATGATCTGGCAGGGATAGCGATGACCCTGGCTGTCTTCCAGGCAAAGCCCTTGATCATACCAGCCGAATTCGTGTGCCCATTGGACCTCTGTTTCCAGGAAGCCGTCGTAGTCGCAGCCGTTTAGATTCCAGGCAACGATGTTCCACACATTGTCCGGATTTTTACCGGGCATTTGGACCCTTCGTGTTATGGATTGCAGGCGCAGGTGCATTTGCTCCCGGGCGGTGCTGATGGCCCGGCCCAGCATGGCTTCTGCATCAATATAGGCGTCCCGGATAGACGCGCCGCCCAGAATGTCGTGGAATTGATTGAAAAGAATGTCCTGCCAGCAGTGCTCCATGGCGCGCCGGTCATAGACCCCGGCCAGCAGACCGGCCCGTTCTGCGTTCAGTACTGCGTACTCAGCGGTGCGGTTCAACGTTTTGATGGGACTGTGATTGGCGTAGGGGCCGAAGTCGCCGGTCAGCAATTCCTGAGACAGGGTGTAGTCTGTATCATGGCTGCGGAAGAAGTCTGCAACTGTGGAAAAAGCCATATCCTCCCGATCCTCGATCCGGGCAATGGCCTCCTTGGTGGGCGCGCCGCCATGATCGGTGACGCCATAGACGATCAAGGCATCTCCGGGATGCTGCTGGGAAAGCTTGTCCCAGTCGATAAAATACGCATCCTCCGCCCGATAAGTCAGAATTTCGCTTCCGTCGGCGCTTTTCCAGCGAAACAGCGGGTTTTCCAGCTCTATGTGCTGCTTTTCGGGCCGAACGAAGCAGTAGCAGTCGATGCCGCTTTTGCGCAGGATCTGGGGCAGCATGGGGCTGTGCCCAAAGCTGTCGATGTTGAATACGCAGTTTGCCATTTTGCCGAAATGCGTCAGCAGCCAGCGCTGGCCGTAAAGGCCCTGGCGTACATAGCTTTCGCCGCAGGCGCTGTAGCAGTCCGGCTGTACCCAACAGCCTTCGGCCAGCTCCCAGCGGCCCTCGGCTACCCGGCGCTGTATTTGGGAAAACAGCTCCGGATCCACCTCGCGGATCCATGCAAACACCGGAGGGGTAGCAAAGGAATAGATAAAATCCGGCGTTTCTTCCATCCGGTCCAGAGCGGAGCGGAAGGTAGCCCGGATGGATGCCATTGCTTCATCCCATCGCCACAGCCATACGGGGTCGAAGTGGGTATTACCGATCATGGAAAAACGCGCCATAGGCAGTACCTCCTGTTTTGTTTGTGATTACAGAGATTTCAAAATTCCAAAGCCGTACCCAGGTAAGGTAAATTCGGCCACAGTTTCGTCTGTGAGAAGATCCTGCATAGGCTGATGCAGCCGAACGGAAGCAGGCGTTTCCATATAATTTTCCACAAATACATAGGTGTGCCGGCCGTCGGTACGGCTGTGGGCGGTCACGCCGTGGGGGAGTCTGTGGCGGGTATCCACCGCGGAAGCAACGCCGCACTGCTCCAGAAGCCGAGCCAATACCTGCTCTTTCAAGCTGCCGCAGTCCCGGCAGGCCTGGTAGACTGCATGGCCCCGGCCATAACGGTGGCTGGTCACAGCAGGTGTACCCCTATAATAGCTGTCAGTATAGGTGGCCAGTACTTGGGCGCCTTCCGGGTGGACAGTCTCGCAGTAATCCACCAATTCGTGTTCCTGTCCTTCCAGGAGCGCATGGCGGCGCTCGCCGGGGTACAGGGTGTCGATCTCCTCGGCCGTGATGCCGAATACCTCCTTCAGCCCATTGCCGGGGATGCCTCCCAGCCAGCATAGGTCGTTGCCGTCTACGGTGCCCAGCATATAGGTGCCGTAAAGTGTACCACCGTTTATCACATACTGCTTCAGATTTTCTACCGTTTGTTCGTCGGTCAAGTACAGCATGGGAGCCACCACCAGCTTGTAGCCGGAAAGGTCTGCCTTGGGGGATACGATGTCGCAGTCAATGCCTTTTTCCCAGAATACCCGGTGGTAGCTGTAACAGGTCTGCAAATATTTTTTGTCATCCTTAGCATAGCCCTGGCAGTCATCCAGCGCCCACATATTCTCCCAGTCGAAGATCACCGCTACCTTGGCCTCCACCGTTGTTCCTGCGATCTCGTCAATTTTTTCCAGGATCCGGCCGGTGGCCTGTACACTGCGGAAGACCCGGGTCCGGTCTGTTCCGTCATGGCCGACTACGGCGCCGTGGAATTTTTCGGAAGAACCCCGGCTCTTACGGAACTGGAAATACTGCACGCTGTCGCTGCCGTGTGCAATGGCTTGCAGGGAAGAAAGCACATCCATGCCGGGGGCTTTGGGCTTGTTATAGGGCTTCCAGTTGGTCAAACTGGGGGTGCTTTCCATCAGCAGAAAGGGCTTTTTCTTAAGGCTGCGGTATAGATCGTGCCAGAAAGCGGTGTTCTGGGCAATGCGGGCGTTGTCGCCGTTGTGCCATTCGGGGTAGGAATCCCAAGAGGCGAAGTCGATGATCCGGCTGATGCGATGGTAGTCCAAATCATAGAATTCGTACATCATGTTGATGGTGGCGGGCTTATCCGGGCTGTATTTCCGGATGGGCTCCAGCTCGTTTTCGATAAAATGCATAGTCTGGCTCGTCACGAACCGCCGCCAGTCCAGATTTAAGCCGTGAACAAAGTCCTCCGTCAGAGGACCGGGGGGCTCGATCTGGTCAAAACTGTCATAAGTATGGCTCCAGAAGGTAGTCCAGTAGGCCTTGTTCAGCGCTTTGATATCACCGTGGAACTTGTCTTTCAGAAATTCCCGGAAAGCCTGGGCGCACAGCGGACAGTGACACGCGCCGCCGTATTCGTTAGAGATGTGCCAGGCGATGACGGTGGGGTGATCGCCGTAGCGCTGGGCCAGAAGCGTATTGATGGCCCTTACCTTTTCCCGGTATACGGGAGAAGTCAGACAGTGATTGTGGCGGCGGCGGAAATGCTCCCGGGTGCCGTCCGGTCGCACCCGTAGGACTTCGGGGTATTTTTCGGCCAGCCAGAGGGGGCGGGCAGCGGAGGGGGTAGCCAGGATCACCTTGCCGCCATTGTTTCCGACCCGCTCGATCACTTCGTCCAGGAACGAGAAGTCATATTCTCCTTCCCGGGGCTCCAGCATAGCCCAGGAGAAGATCCCCACGCTCATTTCGTTCATGTGGGCCTTCTTCATCAGCTCCATATCCGCATCCCAGACGGACTTATCATCGATCCACTGCTCGGGATTGTAGTCCGCGCCGTGAATCAGATGGGGGAAAGCCCCGCAAGCATAGTTTTTTGCCATAAATTGGTGCCTCCAAAGGATCAGTTTTCCTTATACTAGCATGGAAAATGCCTAAAATCAACCGCGGCTTTTTGGTTTACAAGCGGGGTCTGACTTGCTATAATAGGCGCAGGAGGGGGTACAGCTATGAAAAAAATGATCCGACTGTACTGTATATTGCTGGTTGTGGCGATGGCGGCTGCGCTTGCCGGCTGCGGCGGGATCGAGGTAACCGATATGGTAGCAAAAGAAAAGATCGAGGGCAGTACCGTGTATGTAGAGAAGGTAGAAAACTTAGCCGAAGACTTCATCATGGGCATGGACGCATCCGCAGTGCCTGCTCTGGAGGCCAGCGGTGTCAAATACTATAATTTTGAAGGCCAGGAACAGGACGTGTTCCGCACGTTGGCAGAAAACGGTATCAATACCATCCGTGTACGCATTTGGAACGATCCTTTTGATGCCCAGGGCAATGGCTATGGCGGCGGTAACTGCACCATCGACACGGCAGTGGAGATCGGCAAACGGGCTACAAGCCACGGCATGAAGCTGCTGGTCAATTTCCATTATTCCGACTTCTGGGCCGACCCGGGCAAGCAGATGGTACCCAAGGCCTGGGCGGGTATGGAGATCGAGGAAAAGGCTGAGGCGCTCTATGACTATACGAAAGACGCTCTGAAAAAGCTGAAAAAAGCCGGCGTGGCCGTGGGCATGGTGCAGATCGGAAACGAGACCAACGGCGCGCTGTGCGGCGAAACTACCTGGTTCAATATGCAGCAGCTTTTCCAGGCAGGTGCCAAAGCTGTGCGGGAGGTGTTTCCGGATGCGCTGGTAGCGGTGCACTTTGCCAACCCCGAAAAGGCAGGCAGCTATGAGACCTATGCCAGCAAGCTGGATTATTACGGTGTGGACTACGATGTGTTCGCCTCCTCTTATTATCCTTTCTGGCATGGAACGCTGGAGAATCTTTCCCAGGTGCTTACCAATATCCACAATTCCTATGGCAAAAAGGTCATGGTTATGGAGACCTCCTACGCCTATACAGGCGAGGATACGGACTTTAACGGCAACACCATCTCCGACGGCAGCGCCGTGACCAAGAATTATCCCTACACCGTCCAGGGCCAGACCCGCTCCGTGCAGGATGTGATCAAAACAGTGGCGAATATCCCCGGCGGCATCGGCGTGGTGTATTGGGAAGGTACCTGGATCACGGTCGGCCAGAATTCCTGGGAAGAAAACCAGGAAAAGTGGGAGAAATACGGCTCCGGTTGGGCGTCTTCCTATGCCGGAGCCTATGATCCCGATGACGCGGGTAAGTATTACGGTGGCTGCGCGGTGGACAACCAGGCCCTCTTTGATCCCAATGGAAAGCCTCTGGAATCTCTGCGGGTCTTCAACCTGGTGCGCTACGGCAATGCGGTTCCCCTGAAGGCCGATGCTTTGGAGGATACGGTGCTGACCTTCGATATCGGCAGCGCCATTGAGCTGCCGGAGACGGTCAACGCCATCCTGTGTGACGGTTCTTCCTCCCCGGTGGCGGTGCAGTGGAATGTGACCCAAGCCCAGCGGGATGCCATGGCCTCCGGCGGCGCGGGTAAGTATGAGATCACCGGCACAGCGGACGGCATGGAAGCCAAGGCCTATATCAGCGTGGTGGAGTTTAACTACCTGCAAAACAGCAGCTTCGAGGACGGCGTTCTGGATCCCTGGGTGCTGACGGATATTGGCGGCGCGGACCAGCTCTATGCCGAGGAAAAGCAGACCGATTCCATGACCGGTGTCTGGCATATGCATTTCTGGAGCGCCAAGACCGACTCTGTGGAATTCACCCTGGAGCAGACGCCGGAGAGTTTACCTGCAGGGAAGTATAAGTTTACCATCTCCATCATGGGCGGTGACGGCGGCCAGACCGACATTTATGCCTATGTCAAGCAAGACGGCCGGATCGTCCAGACTGCGCCCTTGAGCATTACCTCTTATGGAAATTGGGCTACAGCCACCGTCCGGGGCATTGAATACAGCGGCGAAGGGAATATGACCGTTGGTATCTATGTCAAATGCCAGGGCGCAGGCAATGGTGCCTGGGGCAAGATCGACGACGCTATGCTCAATAAGGATGTATAAAGAATGTGTTCGCAAAAGGGACTGTTGCAAAATGACGCAACAGTCCCTTTTTACTATGCAAAAGTCTGCATCCTACGAGTGAAGAACGCTGTTAAGACAACGCTTTCATCGTGTTGCCTCCCTACGGGATCGAAAGAGGCAGAGGGGATTCCAAAGGGGAAAACGGCAACTGTTTCGGATACGGTAGGTCCGATCCGTTTTCCCCTTTGGCCGTCTGGGGAGTCGGGGGACCATACGGAAGGTCCCCGGCGGCTCTTTGGATACTTTCTGGCCGGACAGAAAGTATCATACCTCAAAGCAGCTTCTTTTGCAGCAAAAAGCCGATTCCGTTTCCGCACACCCTTAGGTGCGGCGGTAGAAAGAACAAGGGAGGGTCAAGACCCTCCCCTACGGGTGCGGAAAAAGAAGGCGCGGAGGGGAAATCGGGATGGCGGACGGCCAGTTGCCGTCTCTACGGTGTTGTAAGAAAACTGTGGGACAAATACCAATTTGCAGCACCGTCACAGGTCATACCTGCGCAGGATCGGGGATGTCGCCTGCTGCTTGCAAAGCCTGTGCTTTGCGGACTTTTTTGGTCATCAGCACTGCCATGGGGATCGCCAGAGCCAGACTCAGCACATCTGCCATCGCCTGCACACCGGCCACACCCTTTTCTTCCAGCAGCCATGCCATTAGGTGTACGATGGGGATAAAGCAAGTACCCTGCCGGGCGGTAGCCAGCAGGAAGGCACCAACCGCGTTGCCCAAAGCGTTGCACAGCATATTGACCACCGCAACCCAGGCGTGGATGGGCAGAGTCAAACACTGAAGAATCAGACACAAGCTGCCGATTCGCCGCATATCCGGATCTTCCCCCGCAAAGGCCACGATCAGCGGATCGGCAAACAGGATCAAAGCCACCGCCATCACAGCCGAGCCGATCAGGGCTGTCCAGGAGGAGAATTTGTAGGAGCCTGTCACCCGGTCATACCGCTTGGCACCCCAGTTGAAGCCTGCCACAGGCTGGAAGCCGTTGCCGAAGCCCAGAATAATGCCGAAGGGGAACATCATGATCTTGGTGCAAACGCCGATGCCTGCCAGCGCAGAGTCGGAGATGTCGCCTGCGATGTCATTGAGCAGAATTCCTGCCACCACAGCCAGAGCGTTGCGGAACATGGAAGAGGAGCCTACGCTAACCACTTCTTTAACGATATCCTTTGTGATGCGGATATTCTTCACGCTCAGCTGCAGCATGCTCCGTTTAGTGATGTAGGGGAAGATCAGAATGACGAAGCTGACCAGCTTGGAAATAGCGGTGGCCAGAGAAGCACCGGCCACGCCCATATTCATGTCGAAAATAAAGATGGGATCCAGCACGCAGTTCAGTATGCCGCCAAAGCCCATACCTACCATGGAAAGGGTAGCGCTGCCTTCGCTGCGCAGACACTGGTTCAGCACGAAGTTAGCCGCCATAAAGGGGGCCGCCATCAGTACATAGGTAGCGTATTGAATGGAGAACTCCTCGCAGGTTGCCGTTGCGCCCAGTAGCCGCACCATGGGGGTCATAAAGATGCTGCCAAAGACCATCAGCACCGCGCCGATGCCGAAAGCGATGAAGAAGCAGGCCGAGAGCACCTGGCTGGCCTTTTTGTCGTTGCCCTGGCCCATAAGCCGGGCGATGTAGCTGTTGGCACCTACCGCCAGCATGGACCCGCACATCATGATCAGCTGGTCCAGCGATGCGTTGACGCTGACTGCCGCAGTGGCATTGGTACCCAGGGAGCTGACAAAATAGGTGTCCGCCAGGGAGTAAATGGAGTTGATCAAAAAGGCAATGATGGTAGGAACGGCCATTTTGGGGATCACCTTGTAAAGGGGATCGTTGAGCATCATCAGCCGCCGGGCTTCTTTCTGCGCCGAGGCAGACTTCTTCATGGTAAGACTTCCTTTCTCTATATGCTCTTTCACTTCGCCGCAAGGCGTTATATCACGTCGCTTTGGCTGACCGTGTCAGACAAACGATACTCTCATCTGTAATTCGTTTAGGTGGGATATCCACCGCAAGAATTCGTTATGTTAAATTTGTCATATTAAACTTTTTTTCATATATCCGCATGTGAAAGGAAAAAAATCAAATTTTTGGGTTTCGATATGAACAAAACCAAATGTCTCATACCACTTTCTCAATACTTGATTTTCCTCCACAATGCCAATATTCATTGTTTTGCATCCCAATTCTTTTGCAACATCAAAAGCATGTTTCAAAAGTTCTGCCCCAATCTTTTGATGTCTATGAGAAGGGATTACACATAAATTATTCAACTCACATTCGTTGTTTTCTTGTAATAGCAAAGAATAGTACCCCACGATAGTGCCCTTATCGAAAAAAGCATACATGGGTCTGTGTTCTCCCAAAAAATGCCACTTTAATCTATCTTCTGTTGTTGCAAATGCGGTAAATCTTGGTGCATTCTCAATAGTAAAACCAAAATCATTTGCAACTGTAATAAAGCTTTCTTTTATTACGTTAACGCAGTTAGAAAGTTCTTGTTCGTTTACTTTTCTTATCATAAAACATTCCTCTGTCGAATTCAGTTTATCAATTCGAATTTTCCATCAATTCCTCAACATTCACATCAAACTTGATTCGCTCGTGGACATCTTTCCGACTTAAAAGGACTACTGTCTCGACGTGACGCGTTCTTGGAAACAGATCACAGGCCATCGCGTTTTGCAGCTGATAGCCCCTTTCTTTCAGCAATGCTACGTCCCGGGCCAGTGTTGCCGGGTCGCAGGAGACGTATACGATCCGCCGGGGCGCAAATCTTGCCAGCGCCTCGATGGCATCGCTGTTCAGTCCCTTTCGGGGAGGATCTACTACCACTACGTCGGCCTTGATCCCCTTGGCTTCCAGAGCCAGGGCCGCCTGGCCTGCATCGCCGCAGAAAAATTCCGCGTTTTCGATGCCGTTGCGTCTGGCGTTATCCTTAGCGTCTTCCACCGCCGGCTCGATCACCTCCACGCCGATGACCTTTCCCGCGGCCTTTGCCATACACAGCGTGATGGTGCCTACACCGCAGTAAAGATCCAGCACCGTGTCATCCTTGGTTATGCCTGCCTGGCTGATGGCGGCTTCGTAGAGCCGCTGTGCCTGGTGGTGGTTGACCTGGTAAAAGGACCGGGCGGACAGCCGGAAATTCAGACCGCACAGCGTATCTTCTATAAAACCGGGGCCATAAAGGGTGATAAATTCATCCCCCAGAATGGTATTGCCCTTTTTGGTGTTTACACTGATGACCAGCGAGGTAAAGCCTTCTACCCCTTGCAGCTGCTGAATCAGTGCCTCCTGGTGTGGAAGTTTGCGCCCGTTGAGAACCAGGCAGACCAAAACTTGCCCGGAAACAGCACCCCGGCGCACATAAATATGCCGCAGCAATCCTTTGTGGGTAGCTTCGTCATAGGCAGAAATGCCAAAATAGTTTACATAATCTATTACGATCTCCTTGACCCGGTCCGTTTCCTCGGGCAGGATCAGGCAGCGCGTATTTTCTACTACCTGGTGGGTGCCCGCCTTAAAGAATCCGGCATAGACCCGGCCTTTCCGGCTGGCAACCGGATATTGGGCCTTGTTGCGGTAGCCTTCGCAGGTGGGAGCGGACAAAATGGGCATTTCTTCCAGCTGCTCGCCGCCCATGCGGTTGAGGCAGTCCAGGACCCGTTGCGCCTTCAGTCGGGTCTCTTCTGTATAATCCATGTGCCAGAAGTCACAACCGCCGCAGCTGGACGAGATGGGGCACTGACGCTGCACCCGATGGGGCGACTTCTCCAGGATCTCCACGATCTTGCCCGCTGCCCAGGTCTTCTGCGCTTTCTCAATGTGCACCGCGCATGTTTCGCCCACGATCGCATTGGGGATAAACACAGCGCAGCCTTCGATTTTTGCCACACCCTGCCCCTCGGCGGTGTAGTCGCAGATCACAGCTTCATAAATTTTGCCTTTTTCCAGCATCAGATCTCCTCCAGGCATTGTTCCATCATGATGTGCCGGGGCCGCAGGCCCATGTATTCGTAAAAGCCCATGGCGCCCTCGTTCCCGCACCATACGTTCAAACTGATAAAGCTGCAGCCCGTTTCCTTGGCATAAGCGGTCACATAGCGGTAGAGCGCTGTGGCTACACCTTGTCCCCGACAAGACTGCTCCACGCACAGGTCATCTATGTAAAGCTCCAGCCGGTCGGTCTGCACGCCGCTGCCCCGGTAATCCTTACGCACGCAGAAGCAGTAGCCCAGTACTTCACCCTCGCACTCTGCAACGAAAATGGGCCGGTTTTCTTCCCGCAAGAGCTCTGACAATGCAGCTTCGTCATATTTCAAAGCGCCCGAGCGGAAAATATCCGGCCGGATCTCATGGTGTACCTGCCCGACCTGCTTCAGCAGGCGGAGTAAAGCGGGAATGTGGCGCTGCTGCGCCCGGTAGATCTGCATACCATAACCTTCTTTGCGGCAATTTTTACTATCATACCACAGTTTTTTCGCCGCGTAAAGAAATCCGATTTAAATTTGCGGAAAATATGTTGCGCGCGCCACGAATTTCGCAAAAACCTCTTCCATTTTTCGCGCCATTATGCTACAATGAACGGAACTTTGAGTATAAGGATAGGAGGAGAGGGAACATGATATTCGGCAAGCATATCAACCGCTACTACCTCAAGTACGCCCCCTGGCTGCTGCTGGGTCTGGCGGCTCTGGTAATGGTTGATTTTCTGCAGCTGGAGATCCCTAAGCTGTACCGCATGGTCATCGACGGTATGTCCTATGGCTACGTGGTGGAAGAGGGGGTTCAGCTCAGCTTCGACATCGACTTTTTGCTGGACCGGATCTGTATGCCTATGGTGGGCGTGATCCTGGCTATGGTCACCGGAAGATTCCTGTGGCGCATCTGCTTCTTTGGCAGCGGCATCAAGCTGGAGGAGGACCTGCGCAACCGGATGTTCGACCATGCCAAGGACCTGACCCGCCAGTATTACCAGGTCAATAAGGTCGGCGATCTGATGAGCTTCTTCACCAACGACCTGGATACGGTGCAGGAATGCTTCGGCTGGGGCGTGATGATGTTCTTCGATGCGGTGATGCTGGGCTTGTTGGCCATCTTCGATATGTGGCAGATGGACCCCTTGCTGACCCTGCTTTCTTTGATCCCTATGGTGTTTTTGCTGGCCTCTGCCACCATCGTGGGCAAGCGGCTGACCAAAAAGTGGGATATCCGCCAGGAAGCCTTCTCCAAGCTGTCCGATTTCTCCCAGGAAAGCTTCTCCGGCATCGCGGTGATCAAGGCTTTTGTGAAGGAAGCCAAGGAGCTGTGGGCCTTTAAGCAGCTGAATGTGGAAAACGAGGAAGCCAATGTGGACCATACTAAGACCTCCGTGCTGTTCCGGGTGCTGGTGACTCTGTTTGTGGAAAGCGTCATCTGCATCATCCTGGGCTACGGCGGCTATTTGGTGTACAACAAGACCTTCACTGCCGGTCAGCTGATGGAATTTATCGGCTATTTCAATGCAGTCATCTGGCCCATTATGGCAGTCTCCGAGCTCATCGACATGACCTCCCGGGGTAAAGCTTCCCTGGACCGGATCGGCGAGCTGCTGGATGCCCCCTTTGATGTAAAGGATCGGGAGGGCGTAACAGATCTGACCGATATCCGGGGTGACATCGAGTTCCGGGGTCTTACCTTCCGCTACCCCGACGGAGAATTTGACGCATTGAAGGATGTTTCCTTTACCATCAAGGCCGGTGAGAATGTGGGTCTGGTGGGAAAAACCGGCTCCGGCAAGACCACCCTGGTGGACTTGATCCTGCGTACTTATAATGTACCCGATGGCACGGTGTTTATTGACGGACAGGACGTGAATGATGTCTCCATCCGCTCTGTCCGGGAAGGCTGTGCCTATGTACCCCAGGATAATTTCCTGTTCTCAGATACCATTGAAAATGACATCGCCTTCGGCGTTGAGGCCCTGGAAAAGAATGCGGTGGTGCACGCAGCCAGACTTGCGGATGTGCACAGCAATATCGCCGAATTCCAGAAGGGCTACGGCACTGTGCTGGGCGAGCGGGGCGTGACCGTCTCCGGCGGCCAGAAGCAGCGCATTTCCATCGCCCGGGCGCTGATGAAGGACGCTCCTATCCTGATCCTGGATGACAGTGTGTCTGCCGTCGATACCAAGACCGAGACCACCATTTTGAGCAATCTGCGTACCACCCGGGCGGGCAAGACTACCATTCTGATCGCCCACCGGATCTCCACCATTGAGAAGATGGACAAGATCCTCTTCGTCGATGATGGCTGCCTGGCTGCTGTTGGAACCCATGCCGAGCTTTACGAGACCAGTGCCGCTTACCGCAAGATGGTAGACCTGCAGCGGCTGGAGGAGGAAGGAGGCGAGCA
Source organism: Faecousia sp. (assembly GCA_045605575.1). Lineage (GTDB taxonomy): Bacteria > Bacillota > Clostridia > Oscillospirales > Oscillospiraceae > Faecousia. The sequence goes on from JAZUQE010000071.1 coordinate 21,044, forward strand.
CAATGCATGAGTATTTGCCGATCCTGATCGTGGGCGCCATCATCGGCGTGTTCGCGACTCTGTTTCTGGTGGCCTTTGCCATCCTCAAGCGCCATAAGGAGGACATGACCGACCTGGAGCGGCATATGCCCGACAAGGAGATCATTGGAAGACTGCTGCGCTACGCCAAGCCCTACTGGAAAAGCTTCGTGGCTGTGTTCTTTATTATGCTGTTCTCCATCGTCAATGAGCTGGTCTCCCCCCTGATCATGGCCCAGATCCAGGAGATCATCAAGCAGGATGGTTTCCGGCTTTCAGAGTTGTTTTCCTACGTAGCGTTCTATGCCATCATTCTGGTGATCTCTCTGACCTGTACTTACTTCCAGGCCATGATCCTGCAGAAGACCGGCCAGAAGATCCTGTCCCAGATCCGTCTGGATGTGTTTACCCATGTGGAGCAGCTCAGCCATGAGCAGCTGAATAATATTCCTGTAGGCAAGCTGGTCACCCGTGTGACCAATGACCCCAACGCCATCTCTTTCATGTTCACCAATATCCTCGTCACTCTGGCTAAGAATTCCATGGTCATTGTGGGCATCCTGGTGGTCATGCTGGCTGTCAACTATGCCCTGACGCTGATGGTACTCTGCTTTGTCCCCTTTGTGGTGCTGTTTACCCTGATGTGCCGCCAGTTCTCCCGCCGGGTCCACCGGCAGGTCAGCAACTCCACTACGGAGATCAATACCTACCTGTCCGAGAATCTGTCCGGCATCAAGATCACCCAGATCTTCAATCGGGAAGCCCAGAAGATGGACAGCTTCTTAGAGCGCAGCCGCAGGCTGAAGAAGGCCAAGTTCAACCGGATGTATGTATTTGGTATTTTCCGGCCTATGGTCTATATGCTCTTCGTGTCCAGCCAGATGTGCCTGTTCTACTTTGGCGCTAAGGGCTATATTCAGGATACCTCCTTCCTGGGCCAGACCATCACCAGCTTCACCGTAGTAGCCTTCTACGGCTATATTTCCCGGTTCTTCAACCCTATCCAGACGCTGGCAGAGCAGTTTGACATGCTCCAGCGCTCCTTTGCCTCCGCCGAGAAGATCTTCACTATTCTGGACATGGTTCCCGAGGTGGTGGACGAGCCCGATGCCGTGGAGCTGAGCGAGATCAAGGGTGAGATCGAATTCAAAGATGTCTGGTTTGCCTACAAACCCGACGAGTGGGTCTTGAAGGGCGTTTCTTTCCATGTGCAGCCTAAGCAGACCGTAGCTTTCGTCGGCTCCACCGGTTCCGGTAAGACCACCATTCTCAGTCTGATCTGCCGCAATTATGATATCCAGAAGGGCCAGATCCTTATCGACGGTATCGACATTAAGAGGATCAGAATTTCCTCTCTGCGCCGTCACTTCGGCCAGATGCTGCAGGATGTGTTCCTCTTCTCCGGTGATATCCGCAGCAATATCCTGCTGCGTAAGGAAGGCGTCAGCGACGAGGAGGTCTGGCAGGCCGCCCGGTATGTGAATGCCGATTCCTTCATCGGCAAGCTGGAAAAGGGCCTGGACGAGCCTGTCCGGGAGCGTGGCAATAACTTTTCCGCCGGTCAGCGGCAGCTGCTCAGCTTTGCCCGGACCATCATCCATAAGCCCAGCGTGATGATCCTGGACGAGGCCACCGCCAATATCGACACAGAGACCGAGCTTCTGATCCAGGATTCTTTGGAAAAGATGAAGAATATCGGCACCATGCTGATCGTGGCGCACCGCCTAAGCACCATCCAGCACGCGGATAATATCATTCTTTTGTCCAAGGGACAGATCATCGAGCAGGGTAACCACCAGCAGCTTCTGCACCAGAAGGGCCGGTATTACCAGCTTTATACCCTGCAGTACCATAAGCAGCAGCTGCAGAACAGTTAAAATTTCCGCCGGTGGTATCCCCACCGGCGGCATTTTTTTACAAATCGAAGCACTACAAATTGGTATTTGTCGTGCAGCTTCCGTATAACGCCGTAGGGACGGCCATTGGCCGTCCGTCCAACAATTGCACCGCAATTGTTGGAATTTCCAAAGAAAATAACAGAATGATCGCCTTTGGCGATGCAATTTTGTTTACAAAATTGCGCGGACGGCCAACGGCCGTCCCTACGATATCCACGGGAGACTGTCCGACAAACTGAAATTTGCAGCATTTCTGCCGCCGGGAAAACCGACGCAATTTTCCTTGCATATTGCCCTTGTTTTCGGTATAATGTACCCAGAAAGACAGAATGGAGGACACATTCGTGGCCAAGCTTTATTTTAAGTATGGTGCCATGGGCTCCAGCAAGACCGCCCAGGCGCTGATCACTAAGTATAACTACGAAGAAAACGATATGAAGGTCTGGCTTCTCAAGCCCAGTGCCGACACCCGGGACGGTGCCGGGATCATCCGCAGCCGTATTGGCCTGCAGGCCCAGTGTGAGATCGCCACGCCTCAGACCAATATTTACGACCGCTATCGGGACGGCTTCCTGGGCCGTTGCCATGCCATCATCGTGGACGAATGCCAATTCCTCGCGGCAGAACAGATCGATCAGCTGCGGGCCATCGTTAACGATTTTTCCGTACCCGTTATGTGCTTCGGCCTGCGCACGGATTTCCAGACCAAGCTGTTTCCCGGCTCCATGCGCTTGATGGAACTGGCGGACTGCATCGAGGAGATCAAAACCATGTGCGACTGCGGTGCCAAAGCTACCGTCAATGCCAGAATTTCCGATGGCTTTATCGTTACGGAAGGCGCCCAGGTGGTGCTTGGCGGCAATGACAGCTACATCGCTATGTGCCACCGCTGCTATATTCGCGGCATTCGGGAACATAAGAAGATCAAGCTTCACGGCCAGAGCGAGACTATAAATTGAAATCAGTTGTATTGGCTACTCTGTAGGGGAGGGTCTTGACCCTCCCTTACAAGGTACGTAAATAAAACTGCGCTGGATACTGGATATAAAAAACGCATCAAAGGAGAAATCATTATGCAAATCAAAGACATTCTCGCCAAGTGCGACCATACCCTGCTGTCCCAGACCGCTACCTGGGAAGAGATCAAAGCCATCTGTGACGATGGCATGAAGTACGCTACCGCGTCCGTCTGTATCCCGGCATCCTTCGTCAAGCAGGCAAAGGACTATGTGGGCGAAAGCTTGGCTATCTGTACGGTCATCGGCTTCCCCAATGGCTACGCCACTACCGCTGCCAAGTGCTTCATGGCGAGCGATGCCGTAGACAATGGCGCCGACGAAGTGGATATGGTCATCAATATCGGCTGGGCCAAGGAAGCCAAATGGGAGGCCATCACCGCCGAGATCGCCGCCATCAAAGCTGCCTGCAAGGGTAAACTGCTGAAGGTCATCATCGAGACCTGCCTGCTGACGGACGATGAAAAGATCGCCCTTTGTAAATGCGTCAGTGATTCCGGCGCGGACTATATCAAGACCTCCACAGGCTTTTCCAAGGCCGGCGCCACTTTTGCGGATGTGGAGCTCTTTGCCAAGCATGTTGCCCCCCATGTAAAGATCAAAGCCGCCGGCGGCATTTCCTCCCTGGAAGATGCCGAAAAGTTTATTGCTCTGGGAGCAGCGCGCCTGGGAACCTCCCGTATCGTCAAGATCGCCAAGGGCCTGGAAAACGATGGGACATATTAATTCATAGTTAAAAATGATAAATTACAAATTACGGAGGCTGATCCCATGAGGGATAATACAATCATGCGGAAAAGCTTTGCTTTTTCAATCAGAATTGTAAACCTTCATAAGTATTTAGTAGGACAGAAAAAGGAATATGTCATTTCCAATCAGATATACAAAAGTGGAACCAGTATTGGGGCAAACGTTGCGGAGGCACAGAGAGCGCAGAGTACGGCAGATTTTGTTTCTAAAATGAAAATAGCATTGAAGGAAGCAAACGAAACCCAGTATTGGCTGCAATTACTTTACGGAACCAAGTATATTACGGGTAAGGAATTCGACAGTATTCACAATGACATGGTTGAAATTCTAAAAATCCTAACCGCAATTTGTAAGAATTATCCGCAGACAAATTTGTAATTTGTAACTTGTAATTTGTAATTAAAAAAGGAGAATCATCATGCCCAACTTTCCTTCTACTCCCCATATTAACATCCAGAATGAGATCGGCTTCGGCAAGACCGTTCTGATGCCCGGTGATCCGCTGCGGGCCAAATTCATTGCGGAAAACTTTTTTGACGATCCCGTGCTGGTCAACAATGTCCGCGGTGTCAATGGCTATACCGGTTATTATAAGGGCGTGAAGGTGTCTGTTATGGCTTCCGGCATGGGTATGCCTGCTATCGGCATCTATTCCCATGAGCTGTTCAATTTCTTTGGCGTGGAAAACATCATCCGCGTAGGCTCTGCCGGTTCCATCCAGGATCATATCAACCTCTATGACATCGTCCTGGCCCAGGGTGCCTGTACCGATTCTGCCTGGCAGAACCAGTTCCACCTACCCGGTACCTTTGCGCCTATCGCGTCCTGGGAGCTGCTGAGTGAGGCTGTCAAGGCATGCCAGGCCAACGGCGCGACCTATCATGTGGGCAATGTGAACTCTTCCGATGTGTTTTACGGCGACCATGTGGATGTCCCAGCGGGCCTGGACAGCGTCTACGGTCTGAAGAAAATGGGTGTCATGGCCCTGGAGATGGAAGCTGCCGCCCTGTATATGAATGCTGCCCGCTACGGCAAGCGGGGCCTGTGCATCTGCACCATTTCCGACCATGTTCTCAAGGGTGTGGAAACCACCGCCCAGGAGCGCCAGACAGCCTTCACCCAGATGATGAAGGTGGCTCTGGACGTAGCCGTGGCCATGGAAAGCAAATAAATTGGTCTTTGTCGTGCAGACCCTCCCCTACAAATCACGGAAATAAATCTGCGCGACAAACTGAGATTTCAACCCTTCCTGATTGGAGGTATGCTATGAAACGTGTATTTTTGATCGTTCTGGATTCCTTTGGCATCGGCGCGATGCCGGATAGCGAATCCTTTGGCGATGTTGGTGTCAATACCCTTGCTGCCTGCGCCACATCCAAGGAATTGAACATCCCCAATATGATCGCTGCCGGTCTGGGCAATGTGGACGGCATTTTCTGCCTGCCCAAGACCAACATTCCTGTCGGCGCCGTAGCCCGGCTGGGGGAGGCCTCCATGGGTAAGGATACCACCATCGGCCACTGGGAAATTGCCGGATTGGTTTCTCCTGATCCGCTGCCTACTTACCCCGATGGCTTTCCCGATGAAATTCTGGAACCCTTCCAGGCAGCTACCGGCAGAGGCGTACTGGCCAATGCTCCTTGGTCCGGTACGGCGGTCCTGGAGGCTTACGGCGAGGAGCATCTGAAAACCGGCGACCTGATCGTCTATACCTCTGCCGACTCTGTGTTCCAGATCGCCGCCCATGAGTCGATCATCCCTCCGGAACAGCTGTATGAATATTGCCGCATCGCCCGGAAGCTCCTGGTAGGTAGGCATGGGGTGGGCCGGGTCATCGCCCGTCCCTTCGTTGGCACGCCCGGCAATTTTAAGCGCACCGCAAACCGCCATGATTTCTCCCTGGAGCCTCCCGCACCTACTATGCTGGATGCCATCCGTGCTGCAGGCCTGGAAACCATCGGCGTGGGTAAGATCTATGATATTTTTGCCGGAGTGGGCATCGGTGAGCATGTGTATAACAAATCCAACGCCGATGGCATGGCCCACGCGATGCACTATGCTGCACGGGACTTTCGTGGTCTGTGCTTCGTAAACCTGGTGGATTTTGATATGCTCTACGGCCACCGCCGGGATATCGATGGCTATGCCCGGGCGCTGTCGGAGTTTGATGCCTGGCTGCCCGCCTTTATGGAAAAACTGAGCGAAGAGGATCTGGTTATCATCACGGCCGACCATGGCTGTGACCCGGCTTATACCGCAACTACCGACCATACCCGGGAGTATGTCCCTATGCTGGTGCTGGGTAAGACTGTCAAGCCTGTCAATCTGGGCACCCGCGCCAGCTTCGCCGACATCGCAGCCACGGTGACCGATCTCTTGGGAGTGGAATTCTATGCACCCGGACAGAGCTTTGCAAAGGAGATACTATGACCCCTGACAAGCTGATTCAACTGGCGATCGAAGCCATGGCCCATGCCTATGTGCCCTATTCGGGCTATAAAGTCGGCGCGGCGCTGCTGTGTGCCGACGGCACCGTTTACCAGGGCTGCAACATCGAAAACGCGGCCTACGGCCCTACCAACTGCGCAGAGCGCACCGCCTTCTTCAAAGCGGTCTATGACGGCCACCGGGATTTTCAGGCCATTGCCGTCTGCGGCGGTAAGGGCGGTGTCATTACCGGTGCGTTCCCTCCCTGTGGCGTCTGCCGCCAGGTCATGCGGGAATTCTGCAAGGATGATTTTGTGATCTACATGGTGGAACCGAACGGGGCATATACCCAGGCGACGCTGGCCCAGTTGCTGCCGTTCAGCTTTGAGGCAGCAAAGCACATGATTTAAATAGCCTGTACGAGAAGCACCAATGGGCAAGGGGCCGTTTTTGCGGATCCCGGATAAATAAGAAAAACGCAAAGCGAAAGACCTTTTACACAATCGGTCTCTTCGCTTTGCGTTTCTTTCATCGATAAGGATATGCGCTGTTTCTTGCCGGAAAGAACAGCGGCAGCATCACAGCCGGTGACTTTCGGATCTTACGAGAGCATCCTCAGTCCATCACAGTGCCGTCGGGGTGAAAAAGGGGCAACTTCTCCAGATAGATCAGATCGGGCCGCTCCTGGGCGTCGCCTTCGGCCAGAATCGCCATACGGCCGCAGATCTGGCCGCCGGCCTTCTCAACCAGTACTTCCAGAGCCTTCAGACTCTCACCGGTGGAGATCACATCGTCCACGATCAGGATCTTCTTGCCAGCCATCAGCTTGGCATCAGCACCGTCTAAGTACAGGGTCTGTTCCTTGGCGGTGGTGATGGAGTGGACGGTAGAGGAGAACACATCCGTCATGTACAGCTTGGGAGCCTTCCGTGCCAGGATGTACTTTTTGTCGCCGGCCTGACGGGCCATTTCGTGGGCCAGAGGAATACCCTTGGCCTCAGCGGTGATGATGTAGTCATATTCGGGGGCTTTTGCCAGCAGCTCCCGGGCACAGGCAACGGTCAGTTCCTGGTCGCCAAAGATCACAAAGCCGGCAATATACAGAGTATCCGTGACCTTACAGATGGGAAGATCCCGCTCCAAACCGGCCACATTCATGCGATAAAACATAGCGATCGCTCCTTTTATCTAATCTTCTTTCATTATAGCGCAGAAGCCTAAAAAGTCAATGATTTCCCACGTTGTAGCGTGATAATTGGTATTTATCGTGCAGGCCATTCGTAGGGACGGCCATTGGCCGTCCGTCCAACAATTGTACCGCAATTGTTGGAATTTTCGCAGGAAATGAAACGATTATCGCCTTGCGGCAATGCAATTTTTACAAAATTGCCGGACGCCCAATGGGGGGCGACCCGACCGCCGCCGGTGGCGGAAAAAGGGAGGGGAGC
>JAZUQE010000072.1:0-20726 GCA_045605575.1 Faecousia sp.
GAAGATGCATGCCCCAACGGCAAAATCCACGCAAAATGGCCAGAGGGGATTCCAAAGGGGAAAGCGGCGGCTGGTTCGAATGAAGTAGATCCGATCCCCTTTCCCCTTTGGCCGTCTGGGGGGGCCGGGGGACCACTGGGAGGGCCCCCCGCGGCTCTTTGGATACTTTCTCGCCGGAGAGAAAGTATCCTATTCCCAGTAGCTTCTTTTGGGGCAAAGAGCCGATTCCGTTTCCGCACAAAAAACATCACGTTGAACCCTTAGGTGCGGAGGTAGAAAGAACAAGGGAGGGTCAAAACCCTCCCCTACGGGGTGCGGAGCGAGAATTGGAATGAGATTGCCACGACCAGTCTGCGGACTGGTCTCGCAATGACAGTCGTGGTTACGAAGGTGCGGAGGCGGAAAGAACAAAGGAGGGTCAAGACCCTCCCCTACAAATCTCAGAAATGAAGCAGCCCGATAAACCAGAATTTGTCGAAATGCGCGGTCAGATCCGGTAGAGGCGCTTGCCGTTTTCGGTGGTGATCCTATGGATCTGCTCTACGCTAAGGCCGCGGATCTCGGCCAACTTTTCCGCCATGCGGTACAGGTAGCCCGGATGGTTGCGCTTTCCCCGGAAGGGTTCGGGCGCCATAAAGGGGCAGTCCGTTTCCAGCACGATCCGATCCAACGGGATGGATGCGGCTGTCTCCACCGCCTTTCTGGCGTTTTTAAAGGTCAGAACGCCGGTAAAGCCGATGTACCAGCCCATGCTCACCAGCTGCCGGGCCATTTCCGCGCTGCCTGAATAGCAGTGAAACACACCATTGACCTTGGGAAACTCCTTGACGATGGCCATGCCGTCATGATGGGCCTCCCGCTCATGGACGATCACCGGCAGATCCAGCTCCTGGGCCAGGGCCATCTGCATCCGGAAAGCCCTCTGCTGGACCTCCCTGGGAATATCCTCATAATAATAGTCCAGACCGATCTCACCAATGGCCTTGACCTTGTAACTAAGTTTACATAACTTCCTGTATTCTTCCAGGACTGCGTCGTCTACCTCATCGGCGGCATCCGGGTGGGAGCCTACAGAAGCATAGAGCCAGGGATACTGCTCCGCCATTTCTACGATCTGGCGGGAGGATTCCAGGCTGCACCCGGCATTCATCACCAGTCCCACACCGCTGGCGGCAAAGCTATCCATGAGCTGCGCCCGGTCGGCATCAAAGGCGGGGTCATTCAAATGGGCATGGGTATCAAATAACATGGTCTTCCTCCTCGATCACCGCCACCAGGCAGCCATCCCTCTGACACACTCTGGGGTCATGGAGCGAAAATTCGGTATGGTTGGGATAGCCCTGCAAGCCACGGCCCGTGCATTTTGCCGCAGCTTCCTTTAAGACCCAGAAGGTCAGCAGGGCTTTATTTTTGTCTTCTGCCGCCGCGTATTGGTCATATTCCCCCTTGGAAAGGATCTTCCGGGCCAAGGCGGGTCTGACCTGCCGGGTGAGCTCTTCCGCATCGATGCCGATCGCTCGGTCTGACAGGGCGCAGAACACATGTTGCTTCGTATGGGAAATGGAAAAATGGAGACAGCTGCCCGGAAAATAGGGCTTTCCCCCAGGCTGCATCCCGATCGATGGCATCGGCAGGCCTGTCATTTCCTCCACCATCTGCTGAAGAAGCGCGCGGCCAACCTTGTGACCGCTGCATCCTTCCAGCCGTCTGCCTTCCAGCGCAAGCATCACAGCACCTTGCCGCCGTTGACGGTAAGCCGGAACTGATAGCCCAGCATCTCCGCCGCGCCCCGGCACATGAGCATACGGTTTAAGAAAATGTCAAAATATTCATACATGGTGCAGATCTTCTCATCGATCTGCAAATTCAGCGCCAGGAGCTTTTCCTCCGTATCTGCCTTCAGCGCAGAGCCGGTGACAGCATAATTGACCCGGTCATGAATATCAAAGGAAGCTGCATCCTTCGTTCGGACCCGATTGCGGCGCACATCGGTCTTATCCGCCAGGATCAGCGCCGCAGAGATGGGATCCATAGAATGGCCGGTGGATTCATCGTGCTGGCCGATGGCAGAGATCACGGCGATCCGGTCAGCCATAGGCATGTCCGTATGCTTGAGAATGTCATTTGCCAACAGCGCGCCGATCTCCGCGTGGTGGGTGCGGTTGATGGCATTGCCGATGTCATGCATAAAGCCCGCGATCCGTGCCAGCTCCTGTTCATGGGCGCTGTAGCCCAGCTTGCGCAGGATGTAAGCGGCCCGCTCAGATACCAGCAGGCAGTGGGCTTCGGAATGATCCGTGTAGCCCAGCACACCCAGATTGTGATCACCCTTATTCAGAAGGGCGCATACCTCTTCGTTGTTTCGGATTTCTTGAAATGTCATAATGGTGTCCTTTCTTTAAATATCCAAAGCTTCCGCCAAAACCTTTGCAACCTGTTCGATCCGTCCTTCGGCAAAGGGGGATTCCAGCCCGTAGGTATCGGCAAAATTCAATAGATAGCTGTCCTGACTGCTGATGCACTGCCGGTATACTGCCAGGCCTGCACCTGTTTCTTCTTTTTCCAGCTGGTAGATCTGGAAGGCCAGGTCATTGCTGACCACATAGCTGTCGATGTACATGGGGTAGGTAAAATAGTGAGTCGTCAGCACAAAATCCCGCTCGTCCCAATCCCAGGTGGTGAAGCCGAATTCCGTACCGGTCTGGGTATAGATCCGCTGTACGTTTTCCGCTGTCAGCTCCTCTGCCGGGAGGGCATAGACCCGGTGTTCAAACAGCGCGAAGGCCGCCTGCTCCACGTAGGTACTCAAACAGTCCGCCAACTTGAAGCGCACAAGTGTGTCTGCGTCACTGTAGCACAGGCTCAGATATTCCATGGCCTGGGAATGGACCTCTGTCACATCCGTACCGGCCATGCTTCCGCCGCAGACATAGTCATTGACAAAATGTCCGAATTCATGGACAAGGGTCAGCTTATCATAGTCTGTCCCGGTGGAGCACATGAAAATAAAGGGGGTATAGTAGCTGCTTAAGAAGGTTTCAAAGGATATCTCGTACTTATTCTCGCCGTAGTCAATGTCATACAGATTCCGGAATTTCAGCAAGGAAAAGGCCTCCGCGATCTCCCCGCCCATGGCGGTTGCTGCCGTACCGGTATACCGAAGGGCCTGCTCCGGTGTGCAAGGGTTTTCTATGCCTGTCCACACATCCTCTGTCAGCCGGGTGTAGAGAGGAACCAGCACGTCCCGGATCTGTATAAAGTATTCCACCGCCTGTACCGGTGTATAATCCCGGCTGTAATAAAAATCGTAAGCAAACTGACTGTAGGTCTTATAGCCCATATAATCTGCGATCTGCCGGCGCAGGGCTACCAGCTCCACATAAATTTCCGCCATCCGGGGCGCGTACTGGGTATAAAATTCCTCGGAAGCGTATTCTGCCGCGGAGCTTTCGTCATATACGGCGTAGTAGCGGTCCAGTATTTCCGCTTCCTGGGTCATCAGCGCCGTAAAGCCTTCGTCCCAAACCGCTTCCCCATCGTAGTCTTCGAAGAAGCCCTCACCGAAATAGTCAGGTGACTCCAGCAAGCTTCGCACTTCACAGCGGGCCAGCGCCCGGTAGAGCTGCTCCAGTCCCGCATCGGCCACAGGTGTGTTTTCCGCACAGAAGTCATACTCCTGCTCCCAGTAGATATCCGTCATATCCGCGCAGTAGCAGATGTAAGCCAGGTCATAATTGGTATAAAAGCTGTCGTATGCGTCATAAAAGGCATACACAAACTCCAGCACTTCGTCCACAGTTTTGGCTTTTGCGATCCCGTCACAGCTTTGCTGCAATAGGGTATCCATAGCAGCCAGATCCGGGCGGGTATATTCCATATCGCTGTAGTCCGGATATAAATACCAGCTTCCCATATACATACAGCCGCTCAGCAGCAGCGCTGCGGCCATCACCAGGGCTACGATCTTTTTCATATATACAAACCCCTTTTCTTTTATCATAGCATACTTCCTATGGCCAAGCAAGTAAAATCCCACTTTACAAACAGGCAGGTTCATGGTAATATAGTTGCATGCGCAACAGTTTGATTCAGGAGGGTTTTCTATGCACGCTATTACTCAGATCATCGCCCAGATCCACCGGTTGGATTTTCAGTACCGGTCCGCTAAATTTGAGCCCCTGGGCCTAAAGGCCTGCCACGGAAAATATCTGAAGGTCATCTGCGACAATCCCGGCATCTGCCAGGAACAACTGACCGGCCATATGCTGGTGAATAAAAGCAACATTGCCCGTCAGGTAGCCATTCTGGAAGAGGCAGGCTTTGTGGAGCGCCGGTCCTGCAGCAAGGACAAGCGGATGATCCGTCTGTATCCTACAGAAAAGACCCTTTCCATGCAGCACGAAATTCTGGATGTGCTGAGTGGTTGGCAGGCATATCTTTTGCAGGACCTTTCCGAGGAAGAGCAGCAGACGCTGGTAACGCTTCTGGAGAAGATACGGCTCCGAGCCGCAGAGGAAGGAGAAATTTGATGTGCTGCAGCTAAAAAAATACATTGCGCCCTACTGGGGCTTTATCCTGCTGACGGTGTTCATTAAGTTCATTGGCGCGGTGTTGGATCTGCTGATCCCCTATCTGATGGAGATCATGCTGGATGACAAGGTGCCCGCCGGAGAAGTGGGGCAGATCTATCTGTACGGCGCACTGATGCTGCTGTCTGCCGCCGGCGTGCTGGGTTTCAACATTCTTTCCAACCGCATGAGTGCCAAAAGCTCCGGTGCCATCACAAAAAAGCTGCGCCACGATCTGTTCCAGAAGCTGCAAAGCCTGTCCGCCGGACAGATGGATGCGGTAACCGTATCCTCCGCTGAGTCCAGACTTACCAGCGATACCTATAATGTGAATCAGCTTCTGGCCCGGATCCAGCGGATGGGCATCCGCGCGCCGATCCTGCTGCTGGGCGGCATCTTTATGATGCTGACCATGGATGCCAGACTGGCTCTGATCCTGATTGCCCTGCTGCCCATCATTGCGGTGGTAGTCTATTTTGTCACCAAATACAGTGTGCCGCTGTATACCAAGCAGCAGACGGTGCTGGACAAGATCGTCCGGGTATCCCAGGAGAATATCACAGGCATCCGGGTCATTAAAGCACTGAGCAAGACCGACCATGAGAAGCAGCGCTTTCACCAGGTCAATAACGAACTGGCAGACATCGGCGTGCAGGCCGGTATGATCTCCGGTGCTACCAACCCCATCGCTTCTGCGGTGCTGCGGCTGGGCCTTACCCTGGTAGTGCTGCTGGGCGCTTACCGGGTCAACGATGCCACCATGGAGCCCGGTGTCATTGTAGCGTTTTTGCAGTATTTTACCATGATCCTCAACGCCATGCTGGCCGTGACCCGGATCTTCGTGATGTGGTCCAAGGGTGAAGCCAGTGCCAAGCGGGTAGCAAGCATCCTGGCTATGCCGGAAGACCTGCAGGTCCAGCCCCAGACAGCGGACGCACCTGCAGATGCTCCCCACATTGAATTTGACCACGTGCATTTCTCCTACACCGGCATCGGCTCTAATATCCAGGATCTGAGCTTCCGGCTGCGCAAAGGCCAGACCTTGGGCATTCTGGGCCCCACCGGCTCCGGAAAGTCCACCATCTTGAATCTGCTGCTGCGGCTTTATGATCCCGGCAGCGGCACCGTGCGGATCGACGGGCAGGACATCCGCACCATTCCCTATGAGAAGTTGCGGCAGAAGTTCGGTATCGTCTTCCAAAATGACTTTGTTACCGAAGGCACCATTGCCCACAACATCCGCTTTTTCCGGGAACTGTCTGAGCAGGCCCTGGAAAAGGCCGCCGGGGCAGCCCAGGCAGAATTCATTGCCCAAAAAGAGGGCGGTATGGAGGCAGAAGTGCTGGTGCGGGGCAATAACCTCTCCGGCGGCCAGAAGCAGCGTCTGCTGATCGCCCGGGCTCTGGCGGCAGATCCGGAGATCCTGGTGCTGGATGATGCGTCCTCGGCGCTGGACTACGCCACCGACTCGGCTCTTCGCCAGGCTCTGCGTACCGGCTACCGGGATACCACCACCGTAGTCGTGGCCCAGCGGGTCAGCTCTCTGCGGCACGCGGATCTGATCTTAGTCCTGGAGGACGGGCAGGTCATCGGCCAGGGCACCCACGTCCAGCTGATGGAGAGCTGTGAAGAATACCGCATCATTGCCCACACCCAGATGGGCGACGGGAAGGAGGCAGTCTGATGGCAAATCCTAATATGATCGGCGGTGGCCGCATGACCCGCAACGAGATCAGCGGCGACCGGCGGCAGCAGCAAGCCCGGAAGCTGCCTGCCCGGGTGCTTCTGCGGCGGCTTTGGGCATACCTGGGTAAAAACCGGCTTTTGCTGGTGCTGGCAGCCATTCTTTCCGTATCCAGCAGCGTGCTTTCCCTTTACGGCCCCAAGCTTTCCGGCAAAGCCATCAACGCTATCAACCTGGGTGCCGGTCAGGTGGATTTTGATATCGTGATCTCCTGCTGCATCCGCATGGCTGTTTGCTACTTGCTTTCCTGCGTTTTGACCTACTTACTGCACATGGTCGTGCTGAACATGTCCCGGTCTGTATCCCGACAGATGCGCCACGATATTTTTGAAAACCTGTCCGGCTTGCCGGTAGGATACTTCGACCGCTATCAGGCGGGTGATATCATCAGCACCATCACTTACGACGTAGACACCGTCAATCAGTCTCTGTCTACAGATCTGCTGCAAATTCTGCAAAGCGTGGTCACCGTGGTGGTTTCCTTCGGCATGATGTTCTCCATAGCCCCTATGCTGCTTCTGGTGTTTGTGGTCACAGTCCCCATCACTGCCATCTTCACCCGGTGGATGACCGGACGGGTCAAGCCCCTGTTTCGTAAGCGCAGCGCCATGCTGGGCAGGCTTAACGGCTTCGTGGAGGAAATGCTCTCCGGTCAGAAGACCATCCGGGCCTACGGTCGGGAAAAGGCTGTGCTGGAGCAGTTCGATCAGCGCAACACTGACGCGGTAGAGGCTTACACCAAAGCCGAAGCCAACGGCACGATGACCGGACCCTGCGTCAATTTCATCAACAATGCCTCCGTGGCGTTGGTGTGCATGCTGGGCTCGGTGATGTTCCTGCGCGGAAAGCTTGGTCTGGGCGATCTGAGCAGCTTCGTGGATTATTCCCGGCGGTTCTCCGGCCCCATCAACGAGGCAGCCAACATCATTGCTGATCTGCAAAGTGCCTTCGCGGCAGCGGAACGGGTATTTTCCCTGATCGACGAGCCCCAGGAAAGTGCCGACGCCGTAGACGCAGCGGAGCTGACCAATGTAAAAGGTGACGTACGGCTGGAGAATGTGGATTTTTCCTATGTTCCCGGCACCCCCATCATCACCGATCTGAATTTCCATGCTGAGCCCGGCAGTCTGACCGCCATCGTAGGCCCCACCGGCGCCGGCAAAACCACCATCATCAACCTGCTTATGCGGTTTTATGATGTAGATGACGGCGGGGTGTACGTGGACAACCAGGAGGTCCGCAGTCTGACCCGCAGCTCTCTGCGCAAGGCCTATTCCATGGTGCTGCAGGACACCTGGCTGTTCCACGGCACGATCTTCGACAACATTGCTTACGGCAAGCCCGATGCCACTATGGAACAGGTGGTCGCCGCAGCAAAGGCTGCCCACATCCATTCCTATATTTCCCGGCTGCCGGATGGCTACAACACGGTGCTTTCCGACAACGGCACCTCCATTTCCAAGGGCCAGAAGCAGCTGCTTACCATCGCCCGGGCCATGCTGCTGGATGCCCATATGCTGATCCTGGACGAAGCCACCTCCAATGTGGATACCCGTACAGAGCAGCATATCCAGGCTGCCATGCGCAACCTGATGCAGGACAAGACCTGCTTTGTCATTGCCCACCGGCTTTCCACCATCCGCTCTGCAGACCATATCCTGGTGCTGGACGGTGGCCAGGTAGTGGAGCAGGGTACACATGATACACTGATGGCTCAAAGAGGCTTCTACCACCGCCTCTACCAGGCACAATTCGATTCCGTTTCCTAAAAACCGGGGAGAGCATGATGCTCTCCCCTTATCTATGCCGATGCGAATTTCAGTTTATCTTGCTGTTTTTTTCGTAATTTGTAGGGGAGGGTCTTGACCCTCCCCTACGGGGTGCGGAGTGAGAATGGCAATGACAAGGGGGTTGAGATGGTGCGGAGGGGAGCCTTGGCAGGCGGCAGGTTGCCGCGCCCTACGGGGTGGAAGACGTATGCCTCAACGGTAATGATCCCACGCAAAATGTCCAGAGGGGATTCCAAAGGGGGAAACGGCGGCTGTTTTGGATGAAGTAGATCCGATCCGTTTTCCCCTTTGGCCGTCTGGGGAGTCCGGGGACCATACGGAAGGTCCCCGGCGGCTCTTTGGATACTTTCTCGCCGGAGAGAAAGTATCACACCTCAAAGAAGCTTCTTTTGCGGTGAAAAGCCGATTCCGTTTCCGCACTAAAAATATCACGTTATACCCGTAGGTACGGAGGGGAAACGGCGGACGGCCAATGGCCGTCCCTACGAATGGCCTGCACGATAAATACCAATTTTACGGTAAAGCGATGGTTAGCAAAAGGCCTGTCGTGCGGAGCGATCGCTGCGCATGACAGGCTTTTATGTCATTACTTTGCTTCCGCGGCGGCCTTCTTGTCCAGACGG
The DNA here is from genome assembly GCA_045605575.1 of Faecousia sp. GTDB lineage: Bacteria > Bacillota > Clostridia > Oscillospirales > Oscillospiraceae > Faecousia. The sequence continues at coordinate 8,726 of JAZUQE010000072.1, forward strand.
CGGTTACGGAAATAGAGCATCAAGTCGGTAAAGACCATGACAAAATTCAGCACATAGAATACCAGCACATACCACTTCTGGCCGAAGCTTGCCATGTAGGTATCGTTGACCAGCTTGGAGGCAATGCCTGCCACATAACCAAACAGGATCAGCAGCAAAAAGGCCACGCTCTTACCTTTGGCGGTGCGGGTCTTCCAGGATTTGATCACATTCATGGGCCAGGAAGCACCAAAGCTGACGATCATTACAATTTCCAAAAGTTCTGCCATAAAAAATACCTCTCTCAAGTTTTGCCTAGTATACCATATTCTGACAGGATTGTAAACCGCAAAGTCAGTCGAATGCAAACGCAAAATAGGACGGTGCGCAGCTGTGTGTATCGCACAGGGGACGGTACATGGCAAAGTTTCTTTCTTTGCCAATGACACGGAAGGCTCCGCGATGGCAGCTCAGCGCCCGCAGGATGCCGGGAGCGGCATCGGTATTCCCAAGAAGCTCCAGGCCAATTAGCCGTCCATTTTCCTGCCGGGCAGTCAGAAGAAAATCCTCTCCTGCGTAAAAGACTGCTTGTGTCTGCAAAAAGGCCAGGTTCTCTCCCTCCTGCACGACTCCCGCTTCCGGCAGGTATGCCCGCCGCAGCCGGGCAAAGGTCTGTGTGTCTATGCGATTGACGTTTACTGCGTTCGCTCCGACACAGCAGGTAAATTCCCGCAAGCCGGTCCTGAGTCGGTAACCCATCCGTTCATACATCCGGATCAGTCCTTCCTCCTGGGGCACCAGCAGGATGCCCCGATAGCCCCTTTCCGAAAGAAGTGTATGCACCGCCTCCATCAAGCTGCTACCGATCCCGCGGCCGTGGTAGGTGCGCTCCACTGCGAGGGCATAGATATAGGCGAGCGGTTCTTCGCAGCAGGTGCAGTCAAACCAATATACTGCCCCCAGGAGCGACTTGCCATCTGTCGCGCACAGGCAACGGTTGGGGTGGAAGCCTACGGCAAAAAATCCATCCAAAAAAGCATCGGTATCGGCAAAGGTATCCTTCCACAGCTGCCGCAGGGCCGGCAGTTGGTCATAGGCAGGATGCTCAATAGTCATAACCATCCTCCAGCAGACAGGCCCAGCACTTTTTTACCATGTGGTGGGGATAATAGCTCTCCTTGGCTTTGCGAAGGCCCTCCAATCCCATGTCATCTTCCCGGTTTAAGAAGCGAATCTGTGGAAGCTTCTCCCGGATATAGCGGGCAAAGAGCCAGTTGATGACAGGATAGGCTTCCGGCACCCGGGGGTCCGTCTTCTCAAAATGCACATCCACCGTGTCATTCGAAAGGCGGCTGCCCATGGTCACAGCCAGCACATCCTCGCCGGAACGCAGCACCAGCGTCTCCATGCCCAGCGCCTCGTAGCAGCGCAGAGCCTTATTCAACGCTGCCCGCTCCATCAGGTAGTCGGTCGTGGGGTCTTCGGCCATGCGGGTCTCATACCAGCTGTCTACCATGCGCTGCACCGCTGCGATGTTTTGCCCGGACAAGGGCTCCGTGTGGTATTCGGGCCAACTTTCCCGGAAGCGGTTGATATGGTTGCGCTTTCGCTGGTATTTGCCGCCCTTCAGCTCTGCCAGATCCTCAATGGCGTAGACATAGTCATAAGAGTCCCGGTCGCAGTGGAAGCGGAATTTGCCGGGATACAGGCTTTCCAGCAGGGCCATCTCCCTGTCTCCCAGGCCGGTGATCCGGCAGGGGATGCCTCGCTTTTCCGCGTCCCGGATGATGGCATCCAGCACCGGCTTTTTGTCACCCTGCCCGGCCGGGTAAGGGTAAACACTGCGGCGGCTGAATTGGGAAAACAGAGCCAGCTGGCCCTCCAGAAAAGCTGCCTTTTGCCGTCCCCACAAAAACAGGTTGGCAAACGAAAATTCACAGCCCCGCTCCATGCCGTCGTGCAGACAGCGTTCCAAGGCTTCTTTTTGCTCGATCGTAATAGGCTGAAAGTCGATCATCATTCGTCATTCCTTTCTTTGCCCTTTAGTATACCACAGTTTCACCGTCCCGAAAAGAGGCGACTGCCCAAATCTTTCCGGCTGAGCACTCCGAAAAGCACTACGCCGGGAACCAGCAAAGCGATCAGCTCTCCGATCGCCACATAAAGCGCATTGAGCCAGAAACCGCCGCCGATATATACGGAAAGCTCCCAGCCCACCAGGAGCCCATTGAATAGAGCAGGAAGCAACAGGCCCAGCACGGGAAGCTTCCGGATCCGGACGCAGCGGGTCACATACATCAGCAGTGTAGAAAGCAGGGTCGCCAGACCTCCCACCGGGGCATCCAGGGGCAGCGAAGATGCAAATGTTAAATTGAACAGAATACACCCCACCGTCAGTCCCGGCACAGCAGCGGGGGTGAAAAAGGCCAGCACACACAGAGCCTCCGACACCCGGATCTGAATCGGGAAGCTGGCAGAGTTGGGGACCAGCAGATTCTGCAGGTGCGTCAAAACCACGTACATAGCGGCGATCAGCGCGCCATGGACCAGATAACGAATACGCTTGTTCATAAGCTTCCTCCAACACGCAAAAAATGGGCGCAAAGCGCCCATCCTATGCGTTTCCATAGTTTTGTTTACCGACAGGATGGTTTCGAACTGTCCTATTTGGTTCGGCATTATTATACACGCGGATAAGATTATTGTCAATCGGTTTCCGGGGACGGAAAGCGCACTTTTACCGCCTCTGAGGCCGCTACACATAGCAGCGGCGCCAGCAGCATACCGCCCACGCCCCAGATCCGAAAGCCTGCGTACAATGCGGCCAGGGTCAGCAGTGGGTCCAGTCCCAGCTGACGGCCCACCAGGCGGGGTTCTAAGAAGGATCGGGCCAGCAGTGCCGCCAGGTAGGTGACAACTAACCCCAGGGCCCGCAGGCGGTTGCCTTGTACCAGGCAGACAAAAGCCCAGGGCAGCAGCACAGTTCCGGTGCCAAGGACCGGTATGGCATCCACCAGAGCGGTCAGCAGACCCCAGACCGGGGCATAGGGAATGCGCAGCAACAGCAACCCCACTGTGACGATCCCACAGCTGAGCAGGCAAAGCTTCAGCTGTGCCCGGATCCAGCCGCCTAAGGCTGCACGCAGACTTCCCAGGGCAGGACGCCAGGTCCGGAGCTTTTCCCAGAAGGGACGGCGGCTTAGCCATCGGCGCAGCTTCGGCAGGCGGGCGGAGATCATAAAACCGGAAAGGAGTCCTGTACCCACCGTCAAGGCACTGCCGGGAACGTGAGAAAAGACAGCAGAGGCCAGAGCAGGCAGCCGCTGTGCCAACTGATCTACCAGCACGGTACCGCTGCTGAAAAAGCCCTGCACCGACCGGGTCACCGGCTCGCTGAGCATAGCCGGAAGCTTCCCGGACAATTTCAGCAGATAGCTTTCCAGGGCAGACAGGCCGCTGACCGCGGTCTGCTCCAGATCCGGCAGGATCCCTACCAGGGCCCGCAGTTCCCGGACCAGCAGCGCACCCAGCAGAAGCAGCAGACTCAACAGGCACAGAAGCGCTGTACCCACGCCGAGCCCGGCAGCGATGCTACGAGGCAGGTGCAGGCGTGAATGCAGCAGCCGCACCGCCGGCTCTGCCGCCAGTGCCAGTGCCGCTCCCAGCAAAAAGGGCAGCAGCAAGGGCAGCAGGTACTTCAGACTTAGCCAGGCCATGGCAAAGGCAGCCGCCAATGTCACAAAGGGTTTCCAATCAGGCCGGTTCATAACTTGCTCCTTTCCCGGGCTTTTTGCAAGCTTTTATGCGCGAATACTTGCTTTTTTTTAAAAATGTGTTAAACTAATAACAAATGCGCAGAAAATGCAGGAGGTATTGTATGAATACGCACTCCAGATACTATATTGTAGAAGAATCTGCCCTCCCGGAAGTGTTTATGAAGGTGGTAGAGGCAAAGCGTCTGCTGGCCACCGGCGAGGCCGGTACGGTCAACGAGGCGACCCGGATCACCGGTATCAGCCGCAGTGCCTTTTATAAGTACCGTGATGCTGTGATGCCATTCCAAAACATGATGACCGGAAGAATTTTGACCTTCCAGCTCCGGCTGCATGATGTGCCGGGCGTGCTTTCAGGCCTTCTGAAGACCTTTGCTCAGTTTGATGCCAATATTTTGACTATCAACCAGACCATTCCTTCCGGCGGCTGCGCGCTGGTGACCATCTCTGCAGAGACTATGCACATGACCATATCTCCCGACGAGCTGCTGCGGGTATTGGGCCACACCCAGGGCGTGATCAAGGCTGAAGTCCTGGCAGGCTGATTTTCCAAGCTCCATGCTGCGAATGCGGCGTGGAGTTTTTTGTTCCGGCCAAGTGCAAATTGGTATTTATCGTGCAGGCCGTCCCTACGGTTTGTCGGTGTGTAAAACACACCGACAAACTGAAATTTGCACATTCAGGAAGCGACAGGGTTCGCACCTGGGTGCTGCGGGGTGCATAAGATGGGACGGAGGTGAAAACCGTATGCTGATCGTACAAAAATACGGAGGCACATCCCTGGCGGATGGGGAAAAGATCCTGGCGGCTGCCCGGCGTGTCACATCTCTTGCCCGTCAAGGTGCCCAGGTCGTGGTCGTGGTTTCTGCACAGGGCGATACCACCGATGCATTGATCGCCCAGGCGAAGGCGCTCAATGCCCGCGGCTCGGCCCGGGAAATGGATGCATACATGGCGGCGGGGGAACAGCTCTGCGCCGGGCTGATGGCCATGGCTATCGGTTCACTGGGGCATGGAGCTGTCAGCCTGACCGGTTGGCAGGCAGGGATCTTGACCGATGAGATCCATGGAAATGCCCGGATCACGGGTGTGCAGGAGCAGCGGATCCGTCAGGAACTGAAAAAAGGACAGATCGTGGTAGTAGCGGGTTTTCAGGGCATCAGCCCGCATGGGGACATTACGACCCTGGGGAGGGGCGGCTCGGACACCACAGCTGTGGCGTTGGCTGCTTTCTTAAAGGCAGATCTGTGTCAGATCTATACGGATGTAGACGGCGTGTACGACCGGGACCCCCGCCGTCACGACGATGCCACTAGGTTTGGGCGCATCGATTACAATCACATGCTCCGGCTGATCCAAAATGGGGCCCAGGTACTCCATGACCGCAGCGTGGAGCTGGCCCGGGAACACGGGATCACCATCGAAGTTTTGTCGGCCTTCACAGGTGCACCGGGTACTTTGGTAGGCCCGCCGGATTCATTGTTCCCGGTTATGAGTTAGAATATTCCCCTGCCGATATAAAAAATGCCTGCCGCAAGAGAAGAAACGCAGCTTCCTTCTTGCGGCAGGCTTCTTTATGCAGTTAGTTTGGCGTAAAGCTTTCCCAGAAGATTTCGCATGGGCCGGAACATCAAGAAAGCGATGACAAAATTGCCTGCGCAGTGCCAGATGTCAAAGATGATCCCGGATGCCCACTTGGAAATAGCATACCCCAGGCCACCGATGAACACATCCACCGGCGCGCACAGAGCGCCGAAGGCCAGGCCGAACACACCGGACAGCATAGCCCATCCTAAGGGGTTCTCCATTTTGCGCAAGAACCAGGCCGCCAAGGCCAGGATGGCCCAAATATACAAGTACATGATATTCCAGGTACCCAGGCCATAGATCAGGATCTCCAGCATCACATACAGGTAAATGGGATACACCGCCTTGCGGCCAAAGGTTACTGCGTAGAGCATGACCATCAGCGACACAGGCTCAATATTAGGCATCCAACTCATAACCACCTTGGCCCCGAAGGTCAGCGCCCCCAGGATGCCGAAAAGGGTGATCTCACTGACCAGGAGTTTTGCTTTACCCAACGGTATACACCAGCTTGTACTGGCCGCCGTCGGTCACAGGGGTATCGTAAATGCCTTTGCTGGCATATTCCTCGCCTACATAGAAGGCCCAGTAGCTTTGATTCACATTCCAGTCGGCCTTCTCGCCGTCCACCGTGTGGAACATGCCATCGTCAGCACCCTCGGACCCGATCAGCCCCTCAATTTCCAGAGCATCGCCCAGATATCTTTCATCGGTATGATAGGTAAAGTTCTTGGTGGTATTGTCAGCGTGCACCACCGTCACCGTGTAGGTCTTGGCACCCTGGCTGGTCTCCGGGCGGGTGACGAACCAGACCGTCAACATAGCGGCCACGACCACCACCAGAGCGACCAGGGCCAGAAGCATCTTTTTGTTTTTCATACGGTTTCCTCCTAAAAACAATATAGCTGCGGCACTCACAGAGAGTGCCGCAGCCGTTTTTCTGCGACAAATGCACTTTGCCCATAACACGCAGGCAAAGGGAGTAGCCTTCTGCGTAGGTCTTCTGACTCGTGCAGTTGGGGGCTGCGTCCCCGCGGATGTTTCTGCCTTCCCGGATCTGTCCAGTGACTGGCTTTCGCCAAAAGAAACACCCTGTGCACATACAGCGGCGGTACCGTCCGGGATTCTGACCCGGTTATCTTGTTCAGCAGCCGGGGTTTGCCGCCCGGGCTGCCACGCAGAGGGTTATCAAATTGTCTTCAAGATTATAGCACAGACCAAGCAAGCCTGTCAATCACCAAAAAATGGGGTTTCTTACCCGCTGTTTCCATTCCCTAGACCCGACTCAGCAGTAGAAGCAGCGGCCACGGCAGCAGAACAGCTGCAGTAAATAGCAAAGGCACATGGAAGCCAGAGGAGAACGTCCCATATGGTAGGTGCGGTAGCCTTCGGCCTGTCGGCGGTAGGTGGTGCCGCCGTTTTCCATCTGCTCCAAAGCCTGCAGATAGACCACATTATCCGGCTCCATGGATACCGCACGTTTCATATGCTCCAGCGCAGTGACCCGGTTGCCCAGGCCATCGTTGGCAAGGGCGCTGAGATAGTACCACCGGGCGTTGCGCTCCGAAGCATTGGACAAGGTATTCAACGCCTCCTGATAGCGGCGGAAGCGGATGTATTGGGCAGCGGCCTCCTGGTAAGAATCCCCGCTGGGGCGCTCGGATCGCTGCCAGGCACTGCCGAAGGGATCGTAGCCGCCGTAGCTCTGCTGACCGGTACTGTGCCGGTTCTTTTCCGGATTCTTGATCCGCTCATAGGCATCGTTGATCTGCTGCATTTTTTTGGCCGCTTCCGCATCACCGGGGTTTAAGTCCGGGTGATACTGCTTGGCAAGTCTGCGGTAGGCCCGCTTGATCTCATCATCCGAGGCATCACGGCTGACGCCCAGGATCTTATAGGGATCCTCTGTCATTTTCTTTCCTCCACTGTGTCCCGTTTACCGGGACGCACCCTCTCAAATTCCATCCATACGCCGCTGTAGAGAATACTGTCCAGCAGCTGCTTGTCCTGTACAAGAGGTAAATGCTCGAAGCTTTCGGTGCAGCGGGCCATCTCCAGCACCAGGTACTGCTCCCACCGATCCCAGTCTTCACCCATTCCCATGGCAAGGAAGGGATTATAACGGCCCTTCTTTTGATCCCGGCGGTAATCCACCACCGCATCCAGTAAGTAGATAAACCTGCCCAGAGCCATGCCGGTCCTGCGCAAAGCATCCGCCCAGTGATCCTCCCGCAGTGCCAGAAGCTCTGCCATCAGTTGGCCAAAGCAGGCTGCAGGTTCATCCGGGTTGGCACAGCCGGCTTGCTCCAAGGCACTGAGCCGGGCGATACACTGGGCCATTGCTTCGCACTGCCGGGGGTAACGCTCCCGGATAGGATCTAGAGATCTACCGAACGCTTTTGCCATGATACCGGCGCTCAGACGGCGATCATCCGTCCAGTCATCCTGGGCTTGGTAATAGGCAAGAGCCACATTCATATCCGCAGCGTAGCGGACAAATTCATTATCCACCCAGGGTCTGGGGTTGACCGGATGCAGGGTGCAAGCTTTGGTTCCGGTCTCCTCCTCCGGCTCGTAAAGGCTCATCAGAAGAAGGGCCAGAAAGGCCATATCATAGCTCAGACCCAGTCTGGCAGTCTGGGAGGCCTGGGCCCGGATCCGGCGGCAGATGCCACAGTAGACCGCGTTATAACGGTCTTGCTGCTCCTTGGTCAGTTCCTTGATATTCGCTGTGACAAATCCAAACATTCCACTGCCTCCTTTTCCTTCAGATTGTATCATATTACCGGAAGATTGTGAACAGCCAGTAAACTTTTTCCGCATTTTTTATAAATTGGTATTTGTCGGTCACAGCAACCGTAGGGACGGCCGTTGGCCGTCCGCCCAACAATTGCACCGCAATTGTTGAAATTTCCGCAGGAAATGAAACGATTATCGCCTTGCGGCGATGCAATTTTGTGAACAAAATTGCGCGGGCTGCTAATAGCCACCCCTACGGCATCCAAGGGAAGCTGTACGACAAACCGGAATTTATATCGGAAGATCATAAGTTTTCCGGTGTGGAGCGGGACAGCAGACGGTTGAGGACGCCGCCGTAAAAGAGGATGCTCAGGCAGCAATACAACCACAGCATGCTCAAAGCCAGGGCATACACCGATCCATACAGATTACCATAGTTAGAGAAATTCTCCACATACAAAGAAAACAGGTGGGAAAATACCAGCCAGCCGATCGAGCCGAGCAAGGCCCCGGGGATGCTGGAGGAGAAGCTGTTGCGTTTATTGGGAAAGACCATAAACATGGCAGTAAACAACGCTGTCTGCAAAAACACCAACAGGAAAAAGCGCAGATTAAGATAATCCGTCAAAAAACGGAAGAAGGGCAGCTGTGAGCGGCTGAGCAGGTCCACAAGGCCGGTGCCGAATACATGCAGTACCAGCGTCAGCAGCAGTACCAGCAAAAACAGAAAGGTGTAAACCACGCTGATCAGCCGGGTGTAGAGCCAGCCTCGGCTTTCTGACACACCATAGACGGCGTTCAGACCTGTCAGCAGGCCGTAGATCCCCCGGCTGGCTGCCCACAGGGTCGTTAGGGCAGAAAGACCTACCACCGTTTTGGAGGCTTTTTGGTAGGTGTCCAGGATCAGCAATTCTGCTTCCGGCAGCAGGGCCGGAGGCAGGATGCCTTCCAGAAAACCAATCAGATCATGGACATCCAGACCGGTAAACCTGAGCAGACTGACAATGAGCACCAAAGCGGGAAACACTGCCAGGATAATAAAATAACCAGCATTTGCCGCATGGAGCGGGATCCGAAATTCGGAAACCGTTTTGATCACGGAAGCAACGCGGCCCAGCAGGCCGCCTTTGGGAAATGAAAACATAGCAGTCTCCTTTCGGACATAGTATATTCCTTTCGGCAGAGGATTAACCCATGAAGAAACAGCAGTCAGCAGGCAAAGGGAATTTAGAAAAAAACGTACGCACTGCCTGACAGGCAGTGCGTACGGTGAATTATTGAGATACCCGCCCGGTCTCCATCTCTACACCGCCCTGGGGACGGATGGACAGCACATGGCAAGCGCCTTCGCCCAGAGCCGCGTCGATCCCGGACCGGAAGCAGTCCAGCAGCGCAAAGGGAACGAATGCCTGCACCGTTCCGGCAAAGCCGCCGCCGTGGACCCGGTAAGCACCCTGGCCCTGCAGATAATGCTCGCACAGTGCCAGCGCCACAGCCACATCCTGGTGTGATGTATAGCCTGCGGGGATCACGTTTTGTAAGTACATCCAGGAAGATAGTCCGCTTTCCCTCACAAGCGCCAAAAATTCCTGGAAATTTCCGGCCTCCAGTGCTGCCACCTGCCGGTTGACCCGCTCATTTTCCTGGAATTCATGGACGGTGCGCAGCACAGCCCGGTCGCCAAAGCGCTGCCGCAGGATAGGCAAGGCAGCGTAGAAATCCGGCTCTGCTACCTGTGTCAGTACTTCCTTGCCGAAATACCCGGCAATGGCCTTCATCTCCTGCGGGATGGCGGTATATTCGTCGGTCAGATCCGCATGGCTGGCCCGACTGTCGATGATGCACAAAGCATGGCCGCAGGCGGAGAAATCAAAATCCACGCTGCGGATAGCCGGATGGGCGGCATCGGCGAAATCGATGGTCACCAGACCGCCTACAGCGGAGGCTGTCTGATCCATCAGACCGCAGGGCTTGCCGAAAAATACATTTTCCGCATACTGGCCGATCATGGCGATTTCCGGCTGGGTCGCCTTACCGTTAAAGAACAGATGGTTTATGATCGTGCCGATGAGCACCTCATAGGCAGCAGAGGAGCTCAGTCCGGAGCCGGGCAGCACGGTAGAGGTGCAGTAGGCATCAAAGCCCTCCAAATCACAGCCCAGCTGAGCAAATCGGGCAGCTACGCCACGGATCAGAGCGGGGGTGGTGTTGATCTCCGCTGCCACAGGCTCCAGTTGCCCCAGGCAGACCTGACACAGGGGATAGCCCTCGGACAAAATGCGGATGGTGTCGGTGCCGTTCAGACGCACGGCAGCCACCGTATCCAGATTGACTGCGGCGGCCAGTACCCGGCCCCTTTGATGGTCGGTGTGATTGCCCGCGATCTCTGTGCGGCCGGGGGCGGAAAAATAGCGGGTGGGTGTGCCGCGAAAGGCAGCGGCAAAGCCCTGATCCAGGGCTTTTTTCTGATTTTTATCCAAGATCAATGCAGGTACAGACATGGTTGCGCCTCCCGTAATCGTTTTTTTCATTATAGCATCTTGCAGACCAAAAGCCAAGTAAATTGCAAAAAAAAGACCGTTTTCCCGAACGGCTTCCTGTCTTGCGGTATCCGTTCCAGAATTTGGACTCTTCTCATTTTATGAAAAATGTGTTAAAATCCACGGGCATATATGCCAAAAATAAGAAAATGAGGTGAATATGATTCGAAAAGCGACTATTTTTATTTTTTCTCTGTTTTTGATGGCGGGCTTGCTCACCTTTGCAAACACAGCCCAGGCAGCGGATGGTACCAGCCGCGCCGGTGTGGTAACCACCGGACAGGGCAGACTTAATGTTCGGACCGGCCCTTCTTCCCAGTCGGCAGCAGTTGCCAGCTTGCCCAAGGGCAGCTATGTGACGCTGATCCGGCAGTCCGGCCAGTGGTGGCAGGTGGAATACGCCGCCGGGCACTACGGCTATTGTCACGCGGATTACATTACGCCTGTTTCCGGCACACCTGCCGTGGTCGCCACGACCTCCGGCAATCTCAATGTCCGGGCAGGGGCGGGGACATCCTATGCCAAAACCGGCAGCCTGGGCAAGGGGACTACGGTGATCGTCCTGTCATCGTCCGGCGGCTGGAGCCGTGTGCTGCACAGCGGTGTCAAAACCGGCTACGTCAGCAGTGCCTATCTCAAAAGCAGCGGCTACCGGGCCATATCCCTGGCCGTACCCAGCTATAAACAGACCGACAGCCGCTGGGCGCAAACCTATATCGGTACATCCGGCAAGACCATTGCCCAGATCGGCTGTGCCACCACTGCGGTGGCGATGCTGGAGTCTTATCGCACAGGCACTGCCATTTATCCGGATACCATGTCCAGGCAGCTTCGCTATACTGCTTCCGGCAGCCTCTATTGGCCTTCCCATTACAGGGTAGTCACCGATGGCAGCAATTTGCTTGCCAAGCTGTATGCTCTGCTGAATGCCGGAAAACCGGTCCTGCTGGGTGCCCGAAATGCTTCCGGCAAGCAGCACTGGGTGGTGGTTACGGGCTATTCCGGCAGCGCAGCGCTATCAGCCCAGGACTTTACCATCCATGACCCGGGCTCGAACAGCCGTGTGACGCTGCAGCAATTTTTGAATGTGTATCCGGTGTTTTATAAATATTTTACCTACTGACCTTGCAGGGCGCTCCGGCGCCCTGCTTTGCAAATTCCAGTTTGTTATGCAGTTTTTTTCGTGGTTTGTAGGGGAGGGTTTTGACCCTCTCTTATTCTTTCCACCTGCGCACCTACGGGTATGACGCGATATCTTTTGTACGGAAATGGAATCGGCTTTTTGCCCCAAAATGAGCTGCATGGGGGGTATGATACTTTCTCTCCGGCGAGAAAGTATCCAAAGAGCCGCCGGGGACCTTCCGTATGGTCCCCGGACTCCCC
>JAZUQE010000073.1:0-5386 GCA_045605575.1 Faecousia sp.
CACCCGAGGAGTTGGCTGTGGGTGTTGTCTTCCTAAGACCGCTTGGCCTCCGACTTCCCCGGCGGCTCTTTGGATACTTTCTGGCCGGACAGAAAGTATCATATCCCCAATAAAGCTTCTTTTGCGGCAAAAAGCCGATTCCCTTTCCGCCCACTCTTAGATGCTGAGACGGAAAGAACAAGGGAGGGTCAAGACCCTCCCCTACGGGGTGCGGAGTGAGAGTGGGAATGAGATTGCCACGACCAGTCTGCGGACTGGTCTCGCAATGACAAGGAGTTGAGAAGGTGCGGAGGGGAGCCTTGGCGGGCGGCAGGTTGCCGTCCCTACGGGATCACAAGGAGTGGGGTGGAGGGATGGCGGACGGCCATTGGCCGTCCCTACGGGCTCGTAAGGGGCAGAGGGGATTACAAAGGGGAAAACGGCGGGTGTTTTGAATGAAGGAGATCCCGTCCCTGTTCCCCTTTCCCCCGGTGGCCCGTCGGGGGGGTCGGGGGACCATACGGAAGGTCCCCGCCGGCTCTTTGGATACTTTCTGGCCGGACAGAAAGTATCATAGCCCCATGCAGTTTCTTTTACGGTGAAAAGCCGATTCCGTTTCCACACAAAAAAACGTGTTATACCCTTAAGTGTGGTAGAAAGAACAAGGGAGGGTCAAGACCCTCCCCTACAGTGAGAGACGGCAGGTTGCTGCGCCCTACGGGGTGCGGAGTGAGAATGGGAATGAGATTGCCACGACCAGTCTGCGGACTGGTCTCGCAATGACAGGGAGTTGAGAAGGTGCGGAGGCGAGCCTTGGCGGGCGGCAGGTTGCCGCCCCTACGGGATCGTAAGGAAATATGTAGGAGAAATTGGATTGGCGGACCTATGGTCGTGGATTTCATAAATTGTTCACATAATCCCTATTGACAATCATGTGACCATATGGTAATATCGTATCACCACAATTTAAGGAGGTGTTTACCGTGAAATGGAGAATTCCAGGTACGGAGCTTTTTATCCGACAGGAAGATGCCGATGGTGTTGAGGAAATGTTTTCCTCTATGTTCCTGGCAGGAGGCATGGTCCTCAGTCAGGTCTCCAACATCACGGGTCTGGAGCCCTATACCATCCAAAACTGGGTCAAGCGTGGATTCTTATCTGCACCCCAGCGGAAACGTTACACACTTAACCAGCTGTGCCGGATTATTCACATCAACATGCTGAAAAATGCTCTGCCGCTGGAAAGCGTCCGGAGTCTGCTGCAATATGTCAATGGGGCTTTGGACCGGGAGGATGATGATATCATCGATGATGCCGCCTTTTATTTCCTGTTCGTCAAGCTGGCCGCCCGGGCTAAGCAGCTGGATGACCCGGATACGTGGAAGGAGGCCATGGAACAGGCACTTAGGGATTACCACGAGCCTGTTAAAGGCGCCAGAGAGCGGATCGAAAAGGCATTGTCCATTATGCTGATCGCCTGGCTGGCCTCCCGGATGCGCCAGACCGCGGAACGCATGCTGAAAGAAATCAAGGAAACCTAATAAAAAAGGAGAAATCGCAAATGGAAAACAACGGAAGCTACAGGTGGTCCTCCGGGGATAAAAAGCCTGCCGGGGATCTCAAGAAGATCGGTAAGCTGGTCGTTCTGGTGGCCGTGATCGTAGTGCTGGCAGTGGCCATTCTCACCTGCGCTTACACGGTGGACGACAAGCAGCAGGGTGTGGTGACCACCTTCGGTAAAGTCACAGATATTACAGACCCCGGTCTGCATTTCATGCTCCCCTTTGGCATTCAGCAGGTGCAGAAGGTGGATGTGAACGTATATCAGAAGATCGAATTAGGCTACTTTACCAATGAAAACGGCGCAGCCGCTACCAAGACCGGTGAAAGCACCATGATCACCGGTGACTACAACATCGTGAACGTAGATTTCTTTGTGGAATACAAGATCTCCGATCCTGTGCAGTATCTGTATTCGTCCAACGACCCAGAGCTGATCCTGCGCAATCTGATCCAGAGCCAGGTTCGTAATGTGGTCGGCTCCTCCAGCGTAGACTCGGTACTGACCGACGGCAAGGAGGATATCCAGCGGCAGGTCAAGGAGCTGGTGACAGGTATTTTGGCCCAGTATGACATCGGTCTGACGCTGGTGGATGTGCGCATCCAGGATTCCGAGCCGCCTACGGCAGAGGTCGTGGAAGCCTTCAAGGCCGTGGAAACGGCCAAGCAGACCGCTGAGGCTGTTGTGAACGAGGCTAAGGCCTATCAGAACGCCCAGATCCCCAGCGCCGAGGCCCAGGCCAACAAGCTGCTGGAGAATGCAGAATTTCTGAAGCAGAAGCGCATCAATGAGGCCATCGAAGCAGTAGCGATGTTTGAGGCCATGTACGCCGAGTATGTGCAGAATCCTGAGATCACCCGCTCCAGAATGTACTACGAAGCCATTTCCCAGATCCTGCCAGGTGTCAAGGTCTACATCAACACCGGCTCCGGCGAGAACATCGACATGCTCCTGCCCCTGGATACCATCGTAGGAGGTAACTAAGCTATGAAAAAAGCTATCTTAATTGCTGTTATTTTACTGCTGCTGGTGGTTGTGAGTGCAAACTCCTGCTACGTCATCGAGGAAAACCAGTATGCCTGCACCTTCCGCTTCTCTGAGATCGTCAATACCGAGAGCGAGGCCGGTCTGCACTTCAAAATCCCCTTTGTGGATAGTGTGAAGTATTTTTCCAAGGCGACCCAGCTTTATGACATCCCCCCTTCCGAGGTGCTGACCTCCGATAAGCAGAACATGACCGTGGACTGCTACATTCTCTGGTCCATCGCCGATCCTCAGCAGTTCTATCGGTCCCTGGGCAGCACCTCCGTTGCCGAGGAGCGACTGGACGCCATCACCTACAACGCTCTGAAGACCGCCATGGGCACCTTGGCCCAGGCCGACATCATCAACATGAATGACGGCGCAGAGCGCAACGACATCTATGCCGGCATCGCCACCACCGTGGATAAGCAGGCCGCTACCTACGGCATCCGGGTGGAGGATGTGAAGATCAAGCAGTTCGACCTGCCGGAAAGCAATCTGAACGCCGTTTATCAGCGCATGATCTCCGAGCGCAACCAGATGGCGGAAAAGTACACCGCCGACGGCAACTACGAGGCTTCTGTGATCCGCAACGAGGTGGATAAGACCGTTAATATCACAGTCTCCAATGCCGAGGCCGAGGCTGCTAAGCTGGAGGCTCAGGGTGAGGCCGAGTATATGCGCATGCTGGCCGCCGCCTACGACACCGCCGACAAGAAGGATTTCTACGAGTTCACGCTGGCTCTGGATGCTCTGAAAAAGAGTCTGACCGGCACGGAAAAGACCATCATTCTGGACGCCGACTCCGAATTGGCTAAGATCCTTACCGGAGCAAACTAAGTTATGTAAACCCAAAATATGAAGGAGGTTCTCTATGGAATATTTACTTGCCCTCATCCCTGTTGGCTTGATCGTGCTGCTGGTTGCCGCGGGTTATGTGAAAGCACCCCCGGACACGGCGTATATCATTTCCGGCTTCCTTAAGCCCCGGATCCTGATCGGCAAGGCCGGTATCCGGATCCCCTTCCTGGAGCGGCTGGATAAGCTCTCCTTAAAGATGTTTTCGGTGGACGTCAAGACCACGGACTTCGTTCCCAATGCAGAGTACATTAACGTCAAGGTCGATGCCACGGTGAAGATCCGGATCGGCCAGAGCCAGGAAATGATGACGCTGGCATCCCGCTTCTTCCTCAATGAGTCCGAAAGCATGATCATCAGCCGTGTCCAGGATACCCTGGAAGGCAATATGCGTGAAATCGTAGGTCAGATGCGGCTGGAGGAAATGGTCACCGACCGGAAGGCCTTTGGCGAGCGGGTGCAGGAAAATGCTATCCCCGATCTGGAGAAGATGGGTCTGGAAATGATCTCTTTCAACGTTCAGTCCTTCTCCGACCAGAATAACGTCATTGACGATCTGGGTATCGACAACATCTCCCAGATCAAAAAGGGCGCTGCCGTAGCCAAAGCCCAGGCTGACCGTGACATTGCCATCGCCCAGGCACAGGCTGCCAAGGAAAGCAACGATGCCAAGGTCCAGGCAGACATGGAGATCGCCGAAAAGCAGACCAGTCTTGCCATCCGTCAGGCAGAGCTGAAGCAGCAGAGCGATGTGAAGAAGGCAGAAGCCGATGCCGCCTACTCCATCCAGCAGCAGGAGCAGCGCAAGACCATCGAAGTCACCTCCGCCAACGCCAACATTGCCAAGGCAGAACGGGAAGCCGAGCTGAAGGCCAGAGAGGTCGAGGTCAAAAAGCAGACCCTGGACGCGGAGATCCGAGCCAAGGCGGATGCGGAACGGTACCGCCAGGAGCAGGAGGCACAGGCCCAGCTCTTCAAGCGGCAGAAGGATGCGGAAGCCAAGCGCTTTGAGCAGGAGCAAGAGGCAGCGGCTGAGATGAAGATTGCCGAGGCTAAGCGCTTCGCCAAGGAGCAGGAGGCCGAGGGTATCGCCGCTGTGGGCCGTGCGGAGGCGGAGGCCATTCGGGCCAAGGCGCTGGCAGAGGCCGAGGGTATCGATAAAAAGGCCGAGGCTATGAAGAAATACGGCGAGGCCGCGGTGGTGGAGATGATCATGGCCGCGCTGCCGGAGATCGCCAAGAATGTGGCTGAGCCTCTGAGCAAGGTGGATAAGATCACCATGTACGGCGAGGGCAATTCCGCAAAGTTAGTAGGCGACATCGTCAACTCCACTACCCAGATCACCGAGGGCATTTCCTCCGGGATGGGCATCGATCTGAAGAGCCTGCTGGTGGGCGCTCTGGGTGGTAAGCTGGCGGCGGACGTGAGCAACATGGCAAGCGAGTAAGTGTTCACAGGAGGTGCGGTATGGCGAAGTTAGAGCGAACTCTGCACGGTAATTTCGACACCCTGCTTGCAAAGATCGAGGACGGAGTCCTAAACGGCAGCTTCTCTGCTACCCTGGAAGATACCTGTGACTGGCGGGGAACGGACAGCCGATGCAGCGTACGGGTCTTTGAACGCTACAGCTACGCCGGGGGTAACCGGGTGAGCATGAATGTAACGATGTATCAATCAGGTCCTTCGATCCGTCTGTGCGCCATTACCTCTGGCGGCAGCCAAGCCCTGTTCTTCAAGGTCAACACCTGGGGCGAGGAATCTTTTTTGGATGCGCTGGCCCAGCTGCTGGATTCCATGTAATACAGAAAAAAGACCGGTGCGCGGATGAAGTGACCCCAAAAAGTTAGACAAATATTACTAACTCAAATTGTTCAAGCCGCCAAGAGGGCTTGCTGTCTGTGTAAAGCAGGCGGCAAGCCCTTTAATCTTGCCTTGATACGCCTGTTATTGTAATAATCTAAATAT
>JAZUQE010000074.1:0-2870 GCA_045605575.1 Faecousia sp.
AGTGCAGTTTCATAAACACCTTTCAGTAGATTTCCCAGAAACAGCACAATATCCGGCATACCCACACCCAATGCGCCCAAGCCGATACCCTCAACGGTAGTTACAGCCATATTGACAAGGTCGGCTTGCTTTGCACTCCTGTGCATCTGCCTCAGTTCCTTCCGGCCACCCTTCAGCTGCACAGCAAAATCCCGGATGGCATAATCTACCTGCAGGTCTTCCTTGTTGTACCCCTTTTCAATGATTGCCCGGCCTTGATCGAATACCAGTCCAAAACCTTTACAGAAGGCGCTTTCAAGACCAGCATACACTTTCTCCGGGATACGGCTTTCCAGTTCCCTTTTCCAAGCAGCAGGCTTTGCCTTTAGGGCGGTCTGCTGCATTTTCTTTTCCTGCTTCTCCACCGCCAGCAGTTCCTTGCTAAGCGCTGCTTCCCGGCGTTTCTGATTCAGATTCATTCGTCGGTCCTCCTCAATAGGTACTGTTTCAGATGCGCTGGCCCCTTTCTTTGTATGATTGAGCGTATTTGCTGCATCTCCTTCTTTATTGATTCCTGATTGCGTCCTGAAATGCTTTCTGGTTGGTGTAGAACCGGAACTCTTTTTCTTCATCGGAAATTTCTGCATCTAGCACATTTGTCATCATTTCAAACACCAGCATATTGGGATGGTAATGGGGATTATCCCAAATCTGCATATCATCCAAACCGAAATGCTGCATCACAGCAGCAGTAGAGCACATCGGCTTCCAAATTCTTAACAAAATCGGCAAACGCACCCGCATCCGTCTTGGAAAAGGATCTACCCGGGCATTCGTAATCCAGGTTCTTATACTGCTGGAACACATAGGGAATGCATTGCACTTTTTCAGCATCGATCTCCGAAGCGGAGTTGATAATCGCCCCGCATTTACCTATGTCCCCTTCCGTAAGAATTTGATACAGCCGCTTGATGGGGCAGATTTGAATGGTCATAAGTAAGCCTCACAGAATCGTCTCATAATGGTTCATATCATGAAACTCTTGAAGTACCAGATTCTTCATATCCAGTGTGATATCCAGCTCCACATTCCGAAGAACCCCGGAAAGCCGCTGCACCTGCTCAGAGCTGTATGTACCGGGCAGGAAGTAGCCCATGGTGATATGAGGTGTCAGGGCATAGCCCAGACGCACCACATCTTCCAGTGTGGTATACATCTCATCCAGCCTGCGCCAGGATTCCCCGTCAGCAGGCTTAAGACCCAGAACGATGCTGGTATTGACCATATTGAACATCCAGGTAGTCTCCATCCGCAAAGGCGGTGCATCCTTCCAGTCGGGAAGAAGCTGTGATACCCGTTCCCGAGTGTAGCGCATGTAATCCTGCAATCCGAGCTGCTCGGGTGTACCGTTGGCCAGATCATGCAGCGTCATATGGAAAGTGGACATTTGCAGTGGCTGGGCCAGCATATCCGGCGCGGCCTGATACAAAGATTCCTGCAGCTGCCGCAGCTTCTCTTTCGTGTCATCGTCCAGCAAGAACACCACCGTGTTGCCCAGGAAGGGCAGCAGATTTCCTGCTTCATCCACTTTCTTGCGCAGATTGGGATTGGTGGTAAAATCGCCCCACTGGGGCAGGCTGCGGCAGACGTAGTCGTCCAGAGTATTGATCATAAAGCTTTTCCTTTCCTCTTCAGCCGTTCCAAGGTCATGGAATCCTCCTGCCCGGCAAAGAACCTTTCCAGTGCCCTTGCAAACAAATCGTCCTCACTGATTTGGGCGAACAGGGTCATGCAGGAGCGAAACTTCATGTTGTCTGGCCAGCCGAAAATCTTCATAGGGTCCGTTTCGGAGAGGTCCAGTGCGGCCTGGGTGATTTCCCGGAGCCGAGGGCCCAGAACCGGATGCTCCAGATAGGCTTTCGCTTCAGCCAAATCTTCGATGCCGTAATACCAGGCAGTATTGCTCTGGCCCAGCCCTCGAAGCTGAGGAAAAATGTACCACATCCAATGGCTTACCTTTCTGCCGTTACGAACTTCTTCCAGAGCAATGGCATAGGAGGACTTCTGCGGCTCCCAAAAGCGGTCAATACACTTTGACATATCCATCGCAAATTACTCCTCTCTGCCTAATAGTGCGGCCTTCAGCTGCAAAATACCAGACGCTTCAAGCGAAGCATTATCATCTTCAATTGCTGCGATCAAGGCCATCATAGGATCAATGCAGAAGAAGGCTTTCTCGCCATGATCGGAAAAAGAAGCGAACAGCTTTTTTGCGCAGGTTAGATCCCGATCCAGTTCTTCCTGCTCCACGGGACCGTCCTCGCTGTAAAACGGAATCACAAAGTAGATATCCCGGGTCTTTGCTTTCGCCAGCAGATCTTTGAGCAGTTTTTCTTCCTTAGCAAGGTCCTCTAACCACCGACGGATTTCTTCCGCATCTTCCGGGTCCGTAGGTTCCGTGTCCACATCGGACGGATCGCCAAATCCCTTGAACAGCATAATAATCGTATCCGCGCGGGAAACTGCCTCGTTCACAGTCTCCGGTACCTGATACCACCAAAGATCATACCCCGGCATATCGGTCAGCCGAATGTGTTCTGTCAGCATTTGACTAGCGGGTTTCTCTGTTGGGATATACAGATCCCAAGTGCTCTGCGGAAAGATATCCCATCCCAGCAACGCATTGGCAAGGGTTGTTTTGCCGATTTCCTCCTCACCGATAATTACCAATTCTTTTACATTCATGTATCATACCTCCAGGGGGTGGTCATTGCTGCATATCTTCACTAACAGCAATATAGATTCTTCCAATCGGCGTATCCATATAGCCTTCCAGTTCCTTGGTTGTCAGTTTGATTTTCGAGGAGAAGGGATCACAGACACAAAACAGG
>JAZUQE010000075.1:0-6322 GCA_045605575.1 Faecousia sp.
GGCGATATGTGATCAAGGCTTTCCACCGCTTTCCCCTTTGGAATCCCCTTTGATAGGGCTCTGTGAAGATAAATAATCCACTTCTTTGACACGCTCAAAATACCGCGGATCCATTGGACCCGCGGTTTCTTATATTAAGCAGGAAAAATATTGGTCAGCAGCAGCACCAGCGGCAGGATCAGCGAAAAAATGCTGATGAGCCAGGGATAGATGGTCCGCCGGGAGCAGAACATCAACAGCAGGCAGGCGGCTGTTACAGCCAGGCAGCCGGTGATCGCCACACTCTGGTCGATCACATAGGTGTAGGCCCCGGATTCCTGGATCAGCAGTCCCACCTGTGCGGGCAGATGCTCTTTGGCATACTGGGCCATGGACAGCGCACCAACTACCACCGGGATCGCCAGTAGCAGCTTTCGGATCAGGAAAATAAATCTGCCGATCTTGCGCAGGATTCCGCCGATTACGCCGAAAATCTCCCCCATTTTTTCAAGTACCGGCGCGGTTTTCTCCCGAACCCGGTGAAAAAAGTCTAATAGTTTATCCATATTGGGACTATCCTCCCTCAGTAAGGTTCTTATCCGCACTATCATAGCATAAATTATGCTGTGATGCAATCCTCAATTGCGGCGATTCTCCCGGTAGAGGATCGCGAGGCCCTTGATCAGCAGATCCTTATCATAGACCATAGGTGTCCTGCACATGGGCTGCACAAATTTAGCGATGCCACCGGTGAGCACAACCGTGGTCTTGGCACCTAGTTCTTCCTCCATACGCTCCACCATGCCGTCCAACATACAGGCGGTACCCATCATGATGCCGCTGCGCATGCAGTCGATGGTATTGCGTCCGATGGCCTTCTTGGGCTGATCCAGCTGCAGACCGGGCAGCAGGGCTGTACGGTCGGTCAGGCCATCCATAGAGAACTTCACACCGGGGCAAATGCAGCCACCCACCAAAGCACCGTTCTGGTTCAGCACCACCATGGTGGTTGCCGTACCCATATCAATGACGATCATAGGCGGTTTATGCTCCCGCAGAGCCGCAACGCAGCCCACTACCAGGTCCGCGCCGGTCTGGTTCGGATTTTCCAAAAGAATGTTCAGTCCGGTTTTGAGTCCGGGTCCAACCACCAGGCAGGTCTTGCCCGTGAGTTTTTTCACAGCGGTCTGCATAGAATTCAGCACCTGCGGAACCACGGATGCGATGATGCAGCCCTCGATCGCGTCCACTTGAACGCCGTAAACATCCATCAGGATCTTCAGATCCACGCAGTACTGGTCGGAGGTTTTCGTAGACTCCGTGCGAAGCCGGGCTTCAAAGATGATCTGCTCCCCCTCTATGCCTCCGATGACAATATTGGAATTTCCTACATCAATAGTCAGAATCATAACATTTCCTCCAAATCGGATTGTACCAACAGCCTGCAAAGCCTGATCTGTCCGTCTTCAATTTCCATCAGCCCAGCGCTGCCGCCGCCATAGCCACAGCTGCCGGGATTGAGTACCCAAAGCCCATCGGCTTCCTGATGACAGTCCGCCTGGTGGGTATGTCCGTACAGTACCGCTGCCGCATTCAGCGACCGGGCATCGGCAAGGAGCCGGGCAAGGGTCAGCTTCACATTGTGCTTATGCCCATGGGTCATGTACAGCCGCGCGCCAAATATGGGATAGCACAGAATTTCCGGCTGCTTCATACTGACTCTGTAGCGGTCACAGTTACCGGGCACCTGATGTATCACCAAATGCGGGTTTTCCTCCGCAAGGATCGCGCCATCATCAAAATAATCGCCCAAATGGACAATGGCATCCGGCTTTACTGCCCGGACACAGCTTCGCATAAAGAAAAGCGACGCATGGGAATCTGATAATACAAGAAGTTTCATGCTTCACCAACCGTTTGCCTTTGGCATATAGTAATAGTGTTCCGTAAAAGCGAAATTTTCATGTCTATTATAGCAGGCATTTTGACAGGAGGCAATCGAATGCAGAAAAATTCACAGAATTTTTCCATACAGGAAGCTCTTCGGCTGGCAAACAGCGATGCCGGTCAACAGCTTCTTGCGATTCTGAAGCAAAACGATCCCGCCCAGCTTCAAAAAGCCCTCTCGCAAGCGGCCTCCGGACAGCAGCAGGAACTTAGTAACACCTTATCACAGCTGCTGAAATCACCGGAAGCCCAGGCCTTGCTGAAGCAGCTGGGAGGTGGCCATGGATAATCTGGAAGAAAAACTGAGCAGTATGCTCAGCGATCCCAACACCATGCAAAAGCTCATGGAAATGGCGCAGTCGCTCTCTGCGGCTGCGCCCACAGACACCGGAAGTGCCAGCCAGGACACCGGGCTTCCTCAGCTGGATCTGGGCATGGTGCAAAAGCTATCCGGTCTTGTAGGGCAAAGCGGCATCGACGGTCAGCAAAAAAATCTCTTGCAAGCCCTTCGCCCCTACTTAAGCAATCAGCGTCTTCAAAAGCTTGAGCATGCCATGCAAGCAGCTAAAATGGCACGGCTTGCCGCATCGGTCCTGGGTCAGCAGGGCCTACAACGACATTCTGTCAGGTGATCGACCATGTATAACCGCTATATTCCACAGCCGGACGGCTCCTTTCGGCGCAGCCGAATCCCGGAGCCCAAACGTCCATCGCCGCCTCCACCGCCCGAAACGGTGCAACCATGCGAAACCAAGGAACAACCCTGTCCACCGCAGGTCCCTTCTCCCCCACCGCCGTCCAAGAACCCACAGCCATGCCGCCAGGATCGGTGCCACAGGGCCAAAAAAGACATCCACCCATCCGGTACGGATGTTGGCAGCTTTTTTAAAAATCTGCTTCCCAAAGATTTTGACACCGGCGACCTGCTGATCGTACTGCTGCTGCTATTGATGGCAGGTGACTGCGCAGAAGATCAGAATACAGCGCTGTTAACACTGGCATTATATCTATTTTTGTAAAGAAAAAGATAGGGCAAATTTCAGTTTGTCGGTGTGTTTTACACACCGACAAACCGTAGGGACGCCCTGTTGCGGTGCCCGGCAGATGCTCCGCCCGACAAAGCGGGCTTGCATCTTGCCGACCGCTGCCACTCGCTCCCCTCCCTTTTTCCGCCACCGGCGGCGGTCGGGTCGCCCCCCATTGGGCGTCCGGCAATTTTGTAAAAATTGCATCGCCGCAAGGCGATAATCGTTTCATTTCCTGCGGAAAGTCCAACGATTGCTCTGCACGATAAATACCAATTTGCAAGAAAAACCGGCGGAGCAAACGCTCCGCCGGTTTGGTGATCAGTGCTGCAGACCGAATTCCAATACATAGAGGCCCAACAGCGTGCCCAGCAGCAGTACACAAGACAGAATTCCCATAAAAACAGCCTCCTTCCATGATGCGTTCCTATTTACTTTTGTTTCTTGGCTTGCTATAATTATTTTATCTCAATATTGTAAAAAAGATAGGATAATGCCGCAATAAAATATAAGAAAATCGCCAAGAAATAGTTTTATTTAAAAGGATGTGGAATATATGAAGCTTCAGATCGGCAGCAATCAGATGGAGGACATCGAGGGCCTGCATAACGCTTATCCCTACGCGTTTCACAAGGTAGACCTGCAAAAGACTTTGGTACCCTGGCATTGGCATGAGGCTTTGGAATTTGGTTATGTAGCCGATGGGACCGTACAGGTCAGCACGACCGGTCAATTCCAGACCTTTCACAAAGGTGAGGGCTTTTTTATCAACAGCAATGTATTGACTACTATGGTCAATGAAGACGCCTGCCACATCGAGTCTCACTTATTCCATCCGGTTTTCCTGGCAGGCCATTTTAAAAGCATCTTCGAGACCAAATACCTGAATCCGGTGATCCAGAATAAGCAAATTGAACTGGTACCGCTGCGGGGACAGACGCGTGAGCAGAGGGCGATCCTCCAAAAGCTGCGTCAATTGGCCCTTCTACAGCAACAGCCCGATACGGAATTGCAGACGCGGAATTTGCTTTCGGAGATCTGGTTGGTTCTGCTGGAAGAGCTGCGCAATATGGAACCGCCTCATACCGGCAGCAGCCAGACGCAGGAACGGCTGCTGACCATGCTTGCCTTTATCCAGCAAAATTTTGCGGAAAAGCTGACTCTGGAGGATATCGCGGCGGCGGCAGCTGTCAGCACACGGGAATGTTTACGCTGTTTCCGCACCGGTATTCGCCAGTCGCCTATGGAGTATCTCATTGCCTACCGGATCGGCGCGGCAAAAAAGCTGCTGGAATCCACGGCCCTGCCGGTTACAGAAGTGGCTTTGCGCACAGGCTTTAACAGCCCTGCTTATTTTAGTAAGATATTCCGTGAGCATACAGGGAAGACACCCAACGTGTATCGGAAGACAGCAATATGACGTCAAAAGTGAAAAGGGCGCGCTGCACATTGCAACGCGCCCTTTTTCGCATGATAGAACGCAATCGATATGGGAACTTATTTGTGCCTATAAGATGTGGGTTTATTCACAAGACCAATAATATAGTCTGCCGAAAGGTCGTAAAAACGGCATAGTGTCACAAGGTCATCAAGCTTGAGCTCTGCGCGGCCGCTTTCAATATGGTTATAGCCTTGCTGGCTTTTATTCAGCAATTTTCCAATTTCAGCCTGGGTTAAATCTCGATCTTCCCTAATATTTCGAAGCCGTTCTCTGTAATCCATGATATCCTCCCCATGCTCCTGATATTTATATATTAACATACTCAGCATTTGAGTATTGACAAATACTCACAAATTGAGTAAAATCATTCTGCAACAATTTGGAGGTGTATTTATGAGTGAACAACATTGTGCGGATTGCAGATATTACTTGCAGCATTATACCTTCGATAAACATAAAATCTTTCGTGTATGTTGCGGACACTGTATTTATAGTAGAGTAAGGCGGAAGCAACCGGAAGCTAAGGCTTGTGAGAATTTTGCTCCCGGTTCCCCGCAAGAAGATGCGTTTGCTTCGAAGGAGTATCTGAGCAAGGAGCTGCTTCAGTATATGCTTAGCTTGGAATTGCTGCCGGAGATCAAGGATAGAGAATGAGAGATTCGATTCGCATTTTCGCTTAGCGAAAATTATGGTGTTGCTGCCGTCGAGACCGGCGGCAAGCGGCGCTCGTCCGCGCCGCATTTAAATCGGTTCGAATCCCTATCCACAACAATATTAAAAACCCAACCACAGATGTGGTTGGGTTTTTAATGGCAGAGGATGAGGGATTCGAACCCCCGCAAACGGAGTCAGAGTCCGGTGTGCTACCGTTACACAAATCCTCTATGTCTTGCGGACGGGTTTTATTATACTCCAAAATCAGAAAAAGTCAAGCACCAATTTCCATTTTTTTGAGTTTTTTCTTCCCGCCAGCAATAGGATGCCCTGTCCGCCTGAGATTATTCCTCCCAGGGCCAGGGTTTTCCGGCCAGCACATGGTCCTTCAGATAGCGGAAGGTCTTGTCCTCCCCTTCATCCCGGAGCATGGTCAGTACAAATTGGAGCTGCCGCTGGATCTCCGGGTGCATGATGGACCGCTCCCGGCTTTTTTCGTAGTATTCCAATGCAGAGCCCGGGGTATAGTTCTTCCCCTGATAGACCATACAGGCTGCCCGGCGGTCCATGACCATTTCCACGAAGTATTTCCGGGGCATGGGCCAGGATTCATACCGGCCCGTGGCCTTGCTCATATCGGTCCAGTATTCGTAGTGGTGCTTATTGCGGCCCTTGTGGTGCATCCAGGCCTCGCTGAAGCCCTTTTCCTCCCGCTCCTGGGCATTGGGACTCCGGGTACCTTGATAGTATCTGGCGCCGATGGAAAACTCCGTGGGAGAGTACTTGGACAGGTCATGGGTCAGGCCCTGCCAGATCAGGCCCACCCGGAAGCAGCCCTGGCGGACCAGCCAGCGGTGGTATGTAATGGTCTTAAAATGCTGCCAGGCTTTCATGACACAGCCTCCCTACCCGTTTTCTTCTATTCTATTGCAGTTGACCGAGGAAATCAAGGGGCTTTTTCCCGAAGCAATCAGTTGATCAGCAGCACGAAGGCCGCCAGAATAATCAGAAATGCGAAATTAAACGCAGAGAACAGCATCACATAATACGCCGTTTTTCCTTTATTGTGCTTGGTATACTCCCGAAAGGTAATCAGACTGGCCAGGGATGCAATCAAGGTTCCCACGCCGCCGATGTTTACACCCAGCAGCAGATCCCGGTAATTCTCGGTAAACTGGGACAGCAGGATTGCCGTGGGCACATTACTGATAACCTGGCAGGATGCCACACTGACCAGCAGTGTATTCCAGCCCAGCAGCCAGGAAAAC
This sequence comes from Faecousia sp., assembly GCA_045605575.1. Classification (GTDB taxonomy): domain Bacteria; phylum Bacillota; class Clostridia; order Oscillospirales; family Oscillospiraceae; genus Faecousia. Next base: position 6,315 of record JAZUQE010000075.1, read on the forward strand.
AGCTCCCG
>JAZUQE010000076.1:0-3571 GCA_045605575.1 Faecousia sp.
GGGGAAAACGGATCGGATCTCCTTCATCCGCAACAGCCGCCGTTTTCCCCTTTGGAATCCCCTCTGCCCATTTTTCCAGGGATTTTTGAAAAATGATAACAGAAAAACTTATTAAAAAGCCGTTGGGGCATACATCTGCCGCACCCCGTAGGGGAGGGTCTTGACCCTCCTTTGTTTTAATCCTCGAAGAATTCTTTCAATGCATCCAGATAGTCCTGTTTCGCTACAGGGTAAGCAAGACCGTGGTCCGCGCCGGGTACGGTCACCAGTTTTTTTCTGGGTGCCTGGCAGGCTTCATAGTTTTGCAAACTCATGTCACAGGGTACAAAATCATCGCTTTCCCCATGAAAGAAGATCACAGGCACTTTGCAATGCTTCACTGCCTCAATGGGCGGCATTTCCTCCAGATCAAAATGCCCAAACACTCTGGCTGCCAGCTTAACAAAGGGATAGGCCAGTTTCTCCGGCAGCTTCATATCCGTGCGGATCACCTTGCAGATGATCTCCTTGGCAGAAGTATAACCGCAGTCAGCCAGCACGCCCACCACCTGGGGCGGCAGCTCATAGCCCGCCGCCATCAGCACCGTAGCCGCGCCCATGGAAATGCCGGTCAGGTGGATGCGCACATCCGGTCCGAAATGATCGATCATAAATGCCATCCAGGTCTCGCAGTCCCGGCGTTCGTTGACACCGAAGGTGATCACATTACCCTCGCTGTAGCCGCATCCCCGCTGGTCTACGATCAGCGCGCTGCGTCCCAGCGCAAAGCATCGCTGCACGCCGCCGCAAAGATCCCGTTCTGCGTTTCCCCGATAGCCATGCATCATCAGTTCAATGGGAGCACCGGGAGCATATTCATAGTATTTTGCGTGCAGCTTCAGCCCATCAAAGGATGTCACCCAGAACTCCTCCCGTGGCAGGCTCCTGGTCTGCTTCATCCAGCCGATCATCCGCTCCCGGTAAGGTTCGTAGCTCTGCCCCGCCGGAACGGGGTATTCCTCCTTTGGGATCTTATGGGCATCCTTCATATAAAAAGCCATGCGGTAGCACACATAAGTGATCAGCAGCACGATTGCCGCCAGTGCTGCCGCCACCACCAAAACGGTCCAAAGAATATCCATTTGCTCATCTCCGCTCACATTAGTAGCCTTATTCTAGCACTGCCGCTTTCCATTTTCAACCGTCTGTATGATAATTCATGCTTTTCCCCCTTGACCGGGTGGATGCTTGATTAGCCAAAAGAGCGTGTTGCATATCAATCTTGCAACACGCTCTTGCTGTTCATTCTTTTGCGTCCCCGGCAGCAGGCAGCTTACTGCGCCGTCTGCGGCGGCGTGGGGAGGTTCTGCGCTCCTCCGGATCGGCCTTTTCCGCTCGCCGGGCGTAGGTCTGTGCCGCTTCGGAGGTAGCCTCATAGGTCAGACGGCTAACTCGTACAGTGCCGTCCGGCTGATCGGACAGCCGCACCCGGATTAAAAACTTGCCATGCTCCGGGCAAGCTGCCAGATCCATATACCGGTGTCCCGGCTGGGCAAACCAGCGAGATCCCAGCATCTGGTGGCCGCAAATGGGGCACTTGTTTTCCTCTCCGGTCATAGCGGCCAGGGCCGCATGCTTATCGGCATAGTCATAAAATACCTTACGGCTGATGCAGCCCGGCAGTTCCGCCCCGTGGAAGCCGTTTTCATGGCTCTTTAAAGCCTCATCATATTCCTGGGCACCTCGCTTCAGATCCAACCTGGCGCAGATCAAAGCCGTATGATAGGCATCCCCCAAAGCATCGTGTGCAGGCCGGGTGGCCTCAATGCCAAAGATCTCTATAGCTGTCTTCAGTGCTTTCTGGGCATTGGAGCCATCGGTCTGGGCATTGAACATCATTTGGGCGTTGTACCAACGGCCGGTCCAGCTTTCATCCAGACCGTACAGCCGCAGATTCTCCCGCAGAATGGTAATGTCATCGAAGCCCCACGTCAGAAACACCACATCCTCGCCGCACCAGGCCCGGAACTGCTCCATGGCCTCAGGATAAGAGATCCCCTCTTCTTTTAGGCGCGACTCCTTGATACCTGTCAATTTGCTGACCCGACGGTTTAAGCGGCGGTAAAACTTGGGGCGGATCAACACCTGAAATTCGTCCTGAACCTGCTGATCCTCCGTAACCCGCACGGCACCGATCTGAATGATCTCGCCCCGGATCTGCACCGGCAGCACCTTTTTTGCCGAGGGCGAACCGGGCCAGGGCTGATTCCACTCCATATCCAAAACAATATAATCCATTGCTCCAACCTCTGTGTACATACTCTTTGTATATCATACCACAAACATTCGCTTTCTGTAAACAGGAAGTTGTGTTTTTATCCGGTTTTGGCCTTTTTTTCCAAACGGTTTGTTCTCCGCCTATTCTGGTCTTATTTTTTAATATGATTTTGGTACTACTTTTATAGCCAGAATGTGTTATATTGCAAACATTCCATTTTGAGGAGGATACCATTATGAAACACAGAAGAATGATCCTCACGCTCACAGGCGTCATTTTGACTGCTGTAGGCATTTTATTTGCCGTTCTTACCCGAAAGCTCGCTCTCAGTGAGGGCGCAGCCCAGGCACAGACTGTCCCCTTTGCCTTAAGTCTGATTCTGGCTGTGATCGGCATTTTGCTGCTGCTGTTGGGCGTGTTGCCGGAGCAGAAAAAGCTCAGTGTTCGCACGCTCTCCATGTCCGCTCTGTTCGCTGCCCTGTGCTATGTAGGATTTACTTACTGCAAGATCGACATTCCGGTGGGTATGGAAAAGACAGCTTTCCACTTAGGCAATGTATTCTGCGTGCTGGCTGCGCTGTTTTTGGGCGGCTTCTGGGGCGGCATGGCCGGTGCGGTGGGTATGACCATTGCCGATCTGACTACCGCCTACGTAACCTCTGCACCCAAAACCTTTCTGCTGAAGCTATGCATCGGTCTGATCACCGGTTTCGTTGCCCATAAGATCTTCCGCATCAGCCAGGAGAAAGAACGCAGGATCCCGCTGACAGCAGCTACCGCCATCAGCTGCATTGCAGGCATGGCCTTCAATGTAGTAGCCGACCCCCTGGTGGGTTACTTTTACAAGATGTATGTACTGGGCGTCCCCCAGGAAGCTGCAAACATCTGGGTCAAGATGGGAGCGGTGACTACGCTGGTAAACGCTGTGATCGCCGTGATTGCCGCCACAGTGCTGTACACCGCCCTGCGAAAAGCTATGAGCAAAACCAACTTACTTCCCAAGCTGTAAACATATTTTCGCCGTAAGGGAGGGTCTTGACCCTCCCTTGTTCCATCCTATTCCGAATCCCGTAGGGGCGGCAACCTGCCGCCGCCAAGGCTCCCCTCCGCACCTTCTCAACTCCCTGTCATTGCGAGACCAGTCCGCAGACTGGTCGTGGCAATCTCATTCCCATTCTCACTCCGCACCCCGTAGAGGAGGGGCTTGACCCTCCCTTGTTCTTTCCGTCTCAGCATCTAAGGGTAGGCGGAAACGGAATCGGCTTTTCGTCGCAAAAGAAGCTTTATTGGGAATATGATACTTTCTGTCCGGCC
>JAZUQE010000077.1:0-4294 GCA_045605575.1 Faecousia sp.
ATCAGAAAACTGCCGCGGCTTCCCTCCGCGGCAGCTTATTTCCTTTAATGGTTTACATAACATAGGGTATGTACCCTGCCGGGAAGGGATGGGCAGTCTTTCTGCCCATCCCGGGAAACTTACTGCATGCTCTGCTCGTAAGCCTCGATCATCTTCTTAACCATCTGGCCGCCGACGGAGCCGGCTTCGCGGGAGGTCAGGTGACCGTTGTAACCGTTGGTCAGGTTAACGCCAACTTCCTGTGCTGCCTGCATCTTGAAGCGGTCCATGGCCTCACGTGCCTGAGGAATATTGATCTGATTGTTATTGGAATTGCTCATCTTCATACACTCCTTTACTTTCTTCGGAAACCCACCTTCCGAAGAAAGTGTTTTTTGTTTCCGTAGGTGTATTTTTACCTGACAAGAAAACAATACACCTGTTTCTTTTCGGAAAAATACGCAGATTTTGGAAAAGATAATCTAACGACGGTCTCTATTCCTTCCCGTCCGGTGCAGAGCGGCAGGGCGGGCCTCAACGATCTGCAGGTTGTATGTGCCAAACCCATAGAAAGAGCGATCCAGCGGAAGCATTCCAATGGATCGCTCTATTTTTGCATGTTTGTGTGTCAAATGCCGTGGCAGAAACGATTTCGGCCTCTAAATCAGTCCTGCAGCATAGCCAGGTACATATCCAGCCGTTCGTTGATGTAGCCAGCAAACAACTTCTCCATAGCGGAGAGATTGTGCTTCACATAGTACTCATCGAATGCATTGTAGTAAGCCAACCGATCTGTGAATTTGATGTCGATAGGCGGATAACCGGCCTTCATCAATTCCAGGTTTACCAGTAGGCGGCCGGTACGACCATTGCCGTCAATGAAAGGATGAATGCCTTCAAATTCAATGTGGAATCTCGCTAACTTGGTGACAATATGCTCAGTGCTTTCTGCAAAGGCAACCATCAATTGTTCCATTTTAGGCTGGATCAGATAAGGCTGCACCGGCTCATGTTGTGCACCCATGATGCGGACCGGAACCCGGCGATAGATACCACGGTCATCCTTCTTGTCAGCCAGCACCAGGAAGTGGATCTGCTGAATGCTTCGCTCGGACATAGGTGTTTGGCTTTGCACCAGTTCCCGGACAAAATCAAAGGCTTCCTTGTGACCAACTGCCTCCATGTGATCCTTCAGCGGCTTCTGATCGATGGTTAGACCCCGCAGAACCAGATCAGTTTCCCGGAGAGTCAGGGTGTTGCCCTCAATAGCATTGGAGTTATAAGTGTACTCAACGATAAATTCTTCTGTCAGCCGCGCCACTTCACCTTCTGTGAGGGGACGACGGGCATCCAGTTCAGCTTTCTTCCGGTCAATCATATCCAGCAGGCTTTCGGTGGAGCGGAACCGGCCATCGGCGGGTTTTACGGCATCCATGGGAATCTTCCAACCACGGCCTTCCTGAAATGCGCCGGGGATCTTACCTTCAGCGCAGAGAATCCGGACACGGCGATCGGACAACCCCCATTTTTCGGCTGCCTGCTTTACCGTCATGAACATATCCATCACTTCCTTCTAGGGGAAGTATACCACTTTTACGGAATAATATCAACGATAACGGAATAATATTTCTGCGATTAGCGGAATAATACCAACTAAGGCAGTTGCGAATCCGGTTTGTGATACGCAGTGTATGCGGATAATTCCGTCATGGGAGCAGAGACTCTCTGCTGCGTTAAACGAATTGCTTCCTGGGTATCCCTATTCAGCAGAGCCTGATACAGCCGCACTTTTGCGTCGCATAGTTTCTGCTTGCCCTCTTTTTTAAATGAGATGGTCCATAGGTACAGGCTCTCCGGTTTGAAGGAGTGATACAGCAGGGGAAGCAGCATATTGCCGCTGAGAGCGGCCAGTTCATGATGGAAAGCATATATGGCATCTGCAGCGTCTTCCGGCAGTTTGGCCTCCTCGATTGCCTGCAGCAGGGGAGCCACAGAGGCCAGCTCCCGGTCGGTGGCATTCTGAATGACAAGCTCCATGCATAAGCTTTCCAGTGAGTTGCGCACCTGCAGCAGAGAGGTCACCTCGTTGTCCCGCATGGCACCGCCATTGTAGCGCATAATAGCCACCAAGGTCTCCACAGTTCCCTTGCGGCGGTAGTCGCTGACGAAAGCGCCTTGACGGGGACGGATCTCAATAAAACCCAATTTCTCCAGCTCAATAAGTCCTGCCGAGATCACCGGACGGCTCACACCCATCCGTACAGACAGTTCCCGGGCAGGGGGGAGCTGCTCACCCACCGCCAGTTCTCCGGACAGAATCATGTTCTCGATTTGCTGGACAAATAACTCCGTCAGCGATACATTTGTTATCTTCGTAAAACCCATTGTGCATTCCTCACATTTTCTGGTAATACCAGCTTCATTACGTTGTTATCTTATAAAGGATTTGTCAAATGGTCAAGGTGGTTTTGCATGTTTCTTCCAAAATAATATTACATTATTGAATTATTTCAACCGAAATGATATGCTATCAGTAGAAAATTACTGGTATTACCAGAAAAGGAGGAACCCTATGGAAAAGCAATTCGATGTAATTGTTGTGGGTGCGGGCAACGGTGGTCTTGCTGCCGCTGCCAACACAGCCAAGGCAGGTCTTAAGACTCTGCTTCTGGAAAAGCACAACATCCCCGGTGGCTGTGCCACCAGTTTCCGCAGAGGCCGTTTTGAATTTGAACCCTCCCTTCACGAGCTGTGCAGCGTAGGTACTGCCGACAGACCTGATCAGGTATACAAGGTCTTTGATGACCTGGGCGCAAAACCCAACTGGGCCTATGAGACCGGCCATCTGTTCCGTGCCATCGTCAAGGGCGAGGATGGTTATGATGTCCATCTAGATGCAGGCATTGAAGGTTTCTGCGACAGCGTGGAAGCTGCTGTTCCCGGCTGCCGGGAGAATGTAAAGGCTTTCGTTATGCTGAAGCAGAAGATCGATGCTGCCATCGCATACATCTATGAAATGAAGGGCAAGCCCAAGGGATTGACCATGCTGACCAAGCACACCGATTTTATGCGTGTAGCCGGTCACAGCGTGGAAGAGGTCATGACCGCCATGGGTATCCCCAAGAAGGCCCAGAATATGATCAATACTTACTGGGGCTATCTGGGTGTTCCCACGGACGAGCTGAACTGCATGCATTTCCTGAACATGCTCTACGGCTATATGGTGGATGGCGCGGCCATGCCCAAGCACCGCAGCCATGAGCTGTCCTTGAGCCTGATCGACGTGATCCAGAAGCACGGCGGTGAAGTGTGGTACAACAGCGAGGTTACCCAGTTCCTGTATAACGATGACGGCAGCGTAGCCGGTGTTGTGGCAAACGGCGAAAAGCTCTACGCCAAGGAAGTGATTTCCAACGTCATTCCTCATAATGTCTTCAATATGACTCCCCAGAATGTGATTCCCGAGCAGAACCTGAAGCTGGCCAATGCCCGTGAGTTTGGCATTTCCGTAGCAACCATCTACATTGGTCTGGACTGCACCAAGGAAGAACTGGGTCTTGAGGACTACACTGTATTCATTATGGGCCATCCCGATCCCAGAACCCAGTACAATACCCGCGCGGAAGACGGTCTGTACATCGTCAACTGCCTGAACAATGTGGTTCCCGAGTCCTCCCCCGAGGGCACCTGCACCCTGTTCTTCACCATGCCTATTTTCGGCAGCGATGTTCCCAAGGATCTGAAGCCGGAGGACTATAAGAAGTACAAGAACCAGCTGGCAAAGAAGTACATCGAAGATGCTGAGAAAACCTTGGGCATCTCCATCATGCCCCATATCGAGGAGATCAGCGTGGCAACGCCTGTCACCTTTGCCCGTTATCTGGGCACCCCCGAAGGCACCATCTACGGCTACAAGCTCTCCGGCTGGGATAATCTGATGGCTCGTATTGCCGGTGAAAAGGCGGACTATGCCATCCCCGGACTTAGCTTCTGTGGTGGCCACTATATCCGCGGCGACGGTTACAGCTGTGCCTATATCATGGGCGATACTGTGGCCAAAAAGGTTGTTAAGAGACTGAAAGGAGGCGCTTAATTATGGCTAGACCCAAGCTTTGGAAACTGAATCCTATGGATTTCACCAAAATGAATCCCACCCGTCAGGCGAAGATCGAAGCGGCTCCCGCTAAGGAATTGCCCACTTTGGATGCTTATGTTCCCAATCAGATCGCCAAGGCGCTGCATCCCGGAACCCAGTATGTGAAGGTGGCTGAGGTCGTAGAGCAGAGCGCCGATACCAAGACCTTCTGGCTGGAGG
>JAZUQE010000078.1:0-4124 GCA_045605575.1 Faecousia sp.
GAGGTGCGGCGCGTCAAGGATGCCGCGCCCTACGGGGCGCGGAGTGAGAATGGAAATGAGATTGCCACGACCAGTCTGCGGACTGGTCTCGCAATGAAAAGGCGTTACGAAGGTGCGGAGGTGCGGCGCGTCAAGGATGCCGCGCCCTACGAAGGTGTAGGGATGTTTGTAAGGAATGGGGGGTTGCGCGCACCGGCGATCATATGGTATCTTATATATAGGCTTTGCCGATGATGACTTTTTAAGGGGGCGCGGCGCATGGATGCTTTTACGATGGAAATAGCTGGATTCGTGATCCGGGTACAGCCTTTGTTTGAAAGCACCAGGGAATACTGCAGGGCGTATCTTTCCGATCAGGAGTCCGCATTTACCGTGTGTGTGACCCGTGAAGAGCTTACCGCTCAGCAAAGGATGCTGGAGCGCGAAGCGGTAGAGGAAGGACTTAAGATCCGCAAGTTCAAGGATCCCTTTTTGGAGCGTGCCACCATAGAACGCCGGGTCGCGGATCAGCTTGTCTGGCAAGACACTTTGCTGCTGCATGGAAGCACCGTTTCTGTAGATGGCAGAGCGTATCTGTTTACAGCACCCTGTGGGACCGGAAAATCTACCCACACCAGACTGTGGAGGGAATTATTCGGAGAGCGGGCGATCATGGTCAATGATGACAAACCGTTTTTGCGGATCACGCCTGCCGGTGTGCTGGCGTATGGATCGCCCTGGAGCGGGAAGCATGGGCTGGCTACCAATGTATGTGTTCCTCTGAAGGGGATCTGCGTGCTTCGCCGTGGCGCGGAAAACAGGATCCATCGTGTTGATGGGGAGTAGGTCATGGCAATACTTCGGCATCAAGCCCATAAGCCGGTGGATGCGGAGGGATTACAGCGAGCCCTTTCCCTTGTGGATACGTTGGCAAGGATGGTGCCGCTGTGGGAAATGGATTGCACGAAGGAACCGGATGCGGCGATGGTTTCCTATTCGGCCATGTTACAAGAGGATTAGAAGCGGAACATCTACGGTGGCCCCAGGGGACATTGGAAGGGAGAAAAGCAGCGCGTGACATTCCGACCCGCGCTGCTTTTTGATTTCGTTCCGGTGGGATCAAGTATCCGGTTATGGTCGAATCTTGACAGGTGAATGCTTGCAAAGTATAATGACAATACGTCTACAATCGGAAAAAACGGCGGCGCGGGGAAAGTACAAGTATCCAGGTGGGCAGAAACTGTGTGCCTGAGTGCGTTACGAGAAGAGAGGAAAACGAATTATGACCAAAAATCAAGAGGGATTGATCCTGTTTCTGATGTGTATGTCGGTGATCATTTTGGTGGTTCCGGCTTTGATCTTTGGGATACGCAAGGCATTTGTAAAGACCCATCGCCAGGCACATAAAAAGACAGGGATCAGCCGCATGTTTGCCTTTTCTGTATGTTTGATCGGCTCGGTGTGGTGCCTCAGATATGCGGTGGGCTATTTTGCGATCCTGTCTTCCGATATGCCCGAACGGATGCTGACCTGGTGGGAAGAGATCTTTAACAGCTTGGCCCACGCACTGCAGACCTTCAGCATGGACGAAGACTACACAGAGTACATCATCAACGGCAAACAGATGCTTCGGGAAATACTCGGACAAGATACACCCTGGCAAACCGTTTATGGACTGTATGCATCGATCCTGAATTTTGTGGCTCCCATTGCGGGAGGCGCGATCATCTTTGAGATCCTGGCAAGTATTTTTCCGAAAATCAGACTGAGCTTAGCGCATATGGCGATCTGGAAAGAAAAATACTATTTTAGCGAGTTCAACGATGCGTCGCTGGCCCTGGCTAAGAGCGTCGCCAATGTGAAAGCACCCATCTTCCGTAAGCCTGTTCTTATTTTCACAGATGCCTATGTGGATGACGAAAATGAGAAGAGCGCGGAAATGATGCTGGAGGCAAAATGGATCGGCGCGATCTGCGTTCGGGATGATCTGTCCCATGTAAAAAAGAACAAATGGGGAAGCCGCAAATTCTTTCTCATAGACCGGGTGGAAGCCGGCAATCTGCATACCCTGGCGGACCTGGCAAATGAGAGAAACTATCCCTATTTAAAAAAGGCAGAGATCTATCTGTTTACCAATGACGATGCCTATGTGCAGGTAGAGAGCAGAGTACAGGATAAGCTGGTGACGGAGCTGCACTTCAAGGAGGATGAGCTTCCGGTATTTGTCCCGGTTCAAAGCTACAGAAATCTGGTCTCCAATTTGCTGGTCGATCTTCCGCTGTATGAGCCTCTGATCGGGAAACAGAAGAATCAGGATGGCTCCAAGGATCTGACGGTGACGATCTTGGGTACCGGCCATATCGGAACAGAGATGTTCCTCGCTACCTACTGGTTCGGGCAGATGCTGGATTGCAACCTTAAGATCCATGTCATGTCCCAGGAGACCGAGGACGCATTCTGGAGCAAGATCGATTATGTGAATCCGGAGATCCGCCATACGACGCGGGAAGGAGATCCGATTCTGAAGGTAAACCGAAAAGGTGATTTGGCGCCGGTGTACTGCCGTGTCCATTACATGCAATGCGATGTAAAATCCTCTGCGTTTGTAGCAAGCCTAATGGAGGGAGAGGATCACATCCTGGATACGGATTATTTCCTGGTCGCGCTGGGGACGGATGAGGATAATATCTCCGTGGCCAACACGGTAGGAAAGTTTATAGGTCAGCACCATATTTCCAAGCGTGATGATGGCAGGGCTGTGATCGCCTATGTGGTATACGATTCGGAACTGGCCAAGACCCTGAACCGGAAGAAGCACTTCCGCTACGTGAATCGCTGCACGGATGTCTACATGCGTGCCATTGGCTGCCGACAGGATGTATACAGCGTGCGAAATGTATTCTTGACGGAACATGAAAGCTCTGCACAAAGAGTCAGCGAGGCCTACCAGGCAATTCAAAACCGGGAACGAAGAGCGATTGCCCATAAGAAACGCATGCGGGATGACTATAAGCATTGGGCAAATCTGGCCAGAGCGATGCATATCAAGTATAAGATGTATTCCATGGGATTACTCAAGGTATCTTTGCTGGACTTTGAAGATCCGGCAGACGAGCGGTATGTGCAGGCAGTGGAAGAGGCACTCAGCCGGTATCGGGAGATCGCAACGGGGAATATTACATTTGCTGATGACCGGGAAGCCGAAAACCATTTGAACCTGCTGCATAAGATGGCGTGGCTGGAGCACAGAAGGTGGAACGCATTTACCCGCGTCAAGGGATTCCGCCATACCGCAGATTATGCTGTATATGCCCAGGAAGGAGTCATCGGTTCTTATAAGCATATGGAGCTGAAGCTCCATCCGTGCTTGGTGGAATGTGATCAGAAGGGTATCCGTGCTGTGATGCGCCCCACGGGTGAGATCGACGAAAGTACGGTATTTCAGCGGGAAGACCGTTCGGATTTTGACCTGATAGATGACCTGTCTTACGATCTGCATGATAAGCATTTCAATAACTATGACTTTAAGCAGTATGATTATCCCAGTGCTGATTTTTAACTGACCGATAAGGAGGGTAACCATGTACACACCGAAACCGATAGATACCAGTCATATTGTGCTGCCAAAGGAGCTGCTGGCGCTGACGGAAAAAATTGCGGAAAATGTGCATGAAAACTGGTCGCAGGGGCGTATCGCCGAGGGATGGACCTATGGACCGATGCGGGATGATGGGCGGAAAACTACGCCATGTCTGGTCCCTTATGCGGAGTTGACGGAGTCTGAGAAAGAATACGACCGAAATACAGCTATGCAAACCTTAAAACTGATCGTTGCCTTGGGGTATAAGATCGAACAAGCGTGAGGCTGCAAAAGATATCTTCTGAGGATACGTGAAAAACCGGTGCCATAGTATGGCACCGGTTTCAGTCTGTCAAAAAACATACTACCTACGATTATAGAGCAGCAGGAGTGAAAAGAACGAAGGTTTATGATACTTTCTGCCCGGCCAGAAAGTACCCAAAGACCCGCCGGGGACCTTTCGTATGGCCCCCGGACTCCCCAGACGACCAAAGGGGAAAGCGGATCGGTAATGCGTGATCAAGACTTTTCACCGCTTTCCCCTTTGGAATCCCCTTTGATAGGG
>JAZUQE010000079.1:0-14503 GCA_045605575.1 Faecousia sp.
GCTGCGCCGAGAGCAGCCCTGGTAGGGCAATGGGGGAGGAGTAATCCCGTGATCGGCGGGCGGCCGGCGCCGCCGGAAGCGTGCGGCAGCGCAGACCGGTTTTATTTCATCTCTTAACACCTATCTCTTTCAGGAGGAAACTATGGAGCAGCTGCCTGGGGGCTTTACTCTTTCCATTTGCGAAGGTGCCTTTCCCTTAAGCACCGATACCATGGCCCTGGCATCCTTTGTGCATCTGCCGAAACAGGCCCGTGTGCTGGATCTGGGCTCCGGCTGCGGCACCTTGGGACTTCTGCTGTGTGCGTCTGACCCCGGCTGCCGTGTTACCGGTATCGAGCTGCAGCAGCGTGACCACTCCCAGGCTCTGGAAAATATCCGCACAAACCGGCTTTCTGACCGCATGGAAAGTATATGCGCCGATATTGCGGATACAGACCGCCTCTTTTCCCCCGGAAGCTTTTCCGTATGCGTCTCCAACCCGCCTTATTTTTCCTCAGGACCTGCCAGCCACACCGTACCCACCGCCCGGCGGGAAGACTGCTGCACCCTTTCCCAGCTGTGCAAGGCAGCGGCCTGGGCCTTAAAATACGGCGGCGATTTCTTTGTTGTCCACCGTCCCGAGCGGATGGCAGAGCTTTTTGCCTGTGCAGGCGCGCAAAAATTAGAGCCCAAGCGCTTGTGTCTGTTGCGTCACCATCCCTTCGCGCCTGTCAGCCTGGTGCTGGTGCAGTGCCGAAAGGGCGCGAAGCCTGGCCTGGTCTGGGAGGAGCTCTGTCTGTACGACGCGCAGGGCAACCCCACCGAACAATACCGAACAATTTACCATCTATAGGAGGCATCTATGGCCGGAATGCTGTACCTGGTCCCTACCCCCATCGGCAATCTGGGTGATATTTCTGTCCGCTGCCGCGAGACACTTGCTCAGGCGGATTTCATCGCAGCCGAGGATACCCGGGTGACTATGAAGCTGCTCAATTACCTGGACATCAAAAAGAGCCTTGTCAGCTATTACGAGCATAACAAGGCCCAAAAAGGCAATGTGATCGTCGAACGCATCCTGGCAGGCGAGACCTGCGCTTTGGTCTCCGATGCAGGCAGTCCTGCCATCTCTGACCCCGGTGAGGATCTTGTCAAGCAGTGTGCCGAAGCAGGTATCACAGTCTGCGCCATTCCCGGTCCCTGCGCGGTGATCACGGCTCTTAGCATTTCCGGCCAGAATACAGGCAGATTCTGCTTTGAAGGCTTCCTGTCCACCGCCAAGAAAAGCCGCCGTGAGCATCTGGAAGCCCTTGCCCATGAGCAGCGCACTATGGTCTTTTACGAAGCTCCCCACAAGCTGCTGGCAACGTTAGAGGATATGGCGCAGGTCTTCGGAGGCGAGCGGCCTATCAGCCTTTGCCGTGAGCTGACCAAGCTGCACGAGGAAGTGGTTCGCACCACCCTGGCAGAAGCCATCGTCAAATACACCGAACAGCCTCCCAGAGGTGAATTCGTGCTGGTGGTTGCCGGAGCTCCGGAAACGGAAGTCGAAACGCCCACCGAGGAAGACGCCGCCGCCCATGTAGCAGCCTTGATGGCAAGCGGAATGAGCCGAAAAGACGCCATCAAGCAAACAGCCAAAGAGCTTAACCTGCCCAAAAATGTAGTCTATGATGCTGCTCTTTCCATACAGTAAAAGCAAGCCTGCCGCTGCATGCGGCAGGTTTGCTTTTACTGTGTCGATAAAGTATACTTCTTTGATAAAACGAAACCCCGCGAGTGCAATTGCACACGCGGGGTTTTTAGGAATACACACAAACGCAGCGCAAACCTTTCCTTAGGCCTTGATCTCGTTGTAGAAGTTGGCCATGGTAGCGCTCATATAGGGAACGATCCAGATGTAAGCGATGCCGAAGGTAATGCCGCCCAGAATATGCCAGCCAATGAAAGACAGCTGCAGGACAAACAGCTCCATCTTGTGGCCTTCCATCATGGCCTTGGAGCGATTGATCGCTTCCAGAGCGCCCATACCGGGATTCTCGGCCAGAATGTACATAGCCATCGAGTAAGACAGGCCCTTGATGATACCGGGGATCACAAACAGCAAAGACCAAAGCCAGGTAAACAGGCCTGTCAGGAATGTGACTTTAAATGAGCCCCAGAACTCACCGATGGAGTTAAAGATATCGCCCACAGCGGGCTTGACGCCCTCGGTCAGCTTCAAGTAGATCTTCACAATAGCCAAGCTGAAAGCAGGAGTCAGAACCAGGACGGCTGCCACGCTGCCCACAACAGGAATTACGTTGGCAACACCTGTCACCAGCGCCACCACCAGCAGGATCAAAAACAGCACACCGATATTGCCCTTAATTTGGGCCTTCGCCATGGTTTTCAATTGTACTCTATCCATTATTTTGCCCTCCATAGACATGATTGACGAATGATCGTCTGGATGTATTATAGCAATACATCCGAAATTTGTAAAGAGAAAATGAACAATTTGTGTACATTTCTTACATTTCCTGTCGAAGAAGCCATTACAGCACTACGCCTTCTTTAAAAATTGAGATCTCCCGAAAACCTCTTTCCTCCGCCTTCGTCAGCTTACCGGATGCCGTTTCCAGCACCCGCGCCATCAGCGCATGGGCAGCTTCATCCAATGTGGCAGTCCCGTCGGCAACAGCACCTGCGTTAAAATCGATCCAACCTGATTTTTTTACAGCAAGCGGTGTGTTGGTGGCGATCTTCATAGTAGGCGCAGGCGCCCCAAAGGGCGTGCCCCGCCCCGTGGTAAACAGCACCATGTGCGCCCCTGCCGCCGTCAAAGCTGTTGCGGAAACCAGATCATTGCCGGGGCCGTAAAGCATATTTAGGCCCTTAGTCACCACCTGGTCGCCATAACCGATCACATCCATGATCGGCGCGCTGCCTCCTTTCTGGACACATCCGCAGGATTTTTCCTCCAGCGTGGTAATGCCGCCGGCCCTGTTGCCCGGACTTGGATTTTCGTAGACCGCCTCATTATGCCGCAGGAAATACGCCTTAAAGCCATTGATCATATCCACAGCCTTTCGGAAAACGCTTTCATCGGCACAGCGATCCATCAAAAAGCCCTCCGCGCCAAACATCTCCGGCACCTCCGTCAGCACCGTAGACCCGCCTTGTGCCACCAGCAGATCGGAGAACCGACCCACTACCGGGTTGGCCGTGATCCCGGAAAGGCCGTCGCTGCCGCCGCATTTCATGCCGATGATCAGCTCCGATGCGGATATTTGCTCCCGCCGAAACCGGGAAGCAAATTCCGCGCAATGCTTCAGCAGCGCCCTTCCCTCTTCCATTTCATCCTCCACCTGCTGGCAGATCAGGAACCGGACGCGCTCCGGGTCAAAATCTCCCAGTTCTTCCTTAAATTGCTCCTGCGTCAGATTCTCACAGCCCAGTCCCAATACCAGCACCGCACCTGCATTGGGATGCTTTACCAACGCCGCCAGCAGCTTTCGGGTCTGGGCATGATCATGGCCTGTCTGGGAGCAGCCAAAGGGATGGGTGAAGGCATACAAGCCTTCCACGCTGCCTGTCACCAGCTGCTGGTTTTCTCTTGCCAGGGTTTTGGCCACATCATTGACGCAGCCGACGGTCGGCAGGATCCAGATCTCATTGCGAATACCAACCTTACCATCCTTTCGCCGGTAACCGAAGAAGCCGCCGGGTGCCTGCGGCTCCGGATAGCACAGCTTCGGGGTATAGGAGTAGCGCTCCTCCCCGGAAAGGTTGGTTTCCATGTTGTGGGTGTGCACCCACTGTCCAGGCATCACTTTCCGGATAGCATGACCAATGGAAAATCCGTACTTCACCACTTGATCCCCCGCCGCCAGAGCCGTCAGCGCCATTTTATGGCCCTGCGGGATCTCCTCCGCAGCCGCGATACCTTCAAATTCCGTACCGGCAGGGATATTTTTCAGTGCCACCGCCACATTGTCTGCTGGATGTATCTTTACAAAGTCCGGCATAGGCAGCTCCTTACAGGCAAGCAGCATAGGCTGCTATTGCTCCATCCTTGCGGATCTTATTCAGATCGGCTATGGTAGCTTCCTCGAATCCGGAGATCTGCGTCAGATCCCGGCCCCACATCTGCTGATTGCTCATAACGGCACGAACCAATTCTTCTGTAGAATCACGTCTGTGTTCCCAGTACAGCTCCAGCACCCACCGGTCATCGGAACAGGTATAGCAGTCGCCCTTGGAGCGGCGGCAGACCAGTCCCTGCTCGGTCAGCTCTTGAATATCACTGCTGAAAAAAGCAAGGTAGGCCGCAAAGCTCATGGTCAAACATGTGGGAAGCTTGCCGTACTTCTCAACATATTCCAGAAAGCTGGGCATATTCCTGGCCCTCCACTTAGAGGTAGAGTTTAAGGAGATGCTCAGGAGCTCATGGTCGATGAAAGGGTTGTTAAACCGGTCTTGCACCGCGGCTGCAAAGCTCTCAACATCCTCTTTCGGCAGTGGCAGAACTGGCAGGATCTCTTCAAACAGCATCTTGTTCATGAAACCCCGAATGGTATCGTCATGCATGCAATCCCGGACGATATCGTAGCCTCCCAGATACGCCCCCAGCACAAATCCGGTGTGGGCACCGTTGAGGATGCGTACCTTCCGTTTCTTGTAAGGTGTCACATCCGGCACCACCGTGCAATTCACCCCCGCCGTTTTAAAGGGCAGCTTTTCCTCCAGCCATGCAGGACCCTCGATGTTCCAAACGCCAAATACCTCACCCACATCGGCCAGCAAATCGCTATAGCCGTTCTCTTCCTCCAGCCGGGCCACTTCCGCCGCATCCCTGATGCGGCCGGGCACGATCCGGTCCACCAGAGTAGAACAGAAGGTGCATGCTTCATTGACATAAGTGCGGAAGCCTTCCTCCAGTCCCCACTGGTCAATGTATTGATTGACGCACTTTTGCAGCTCCTTGCCGTTATGGTCGATCAGCTCACAGGCGAGGATCACCGGTCCGTCTTTTCCTGCCCGATAGCGCCGATGCAGCACCTGGGTCACCTTCCCCGGAAAGGAAGCCGCAGGCTGATCCGAAAAAGCACAAGCCGGGTCATAGACGATGCCTGCCTCCGTCGTGTTGGATACGATGTATTCCAGATCGTCAGACACCGCCACTTGCATCATGCTTTCAAAACCATCCGCCGTGTAGGGATTTAAGCACCGGGAAACGGAAGAGATCACCCGTTTGCGGTTGACCTTCTCGCCGTTCTGCGCACCTCGCAGATACAGCGTGTACAGCCCCTCCTGGGCATTGATCCTATCGGAAAGGCCAAATTCGATAGGCTGTACCAGACAGCATTTTCCGTTCCAGCCAGCCTTTTCGTTGGCAATATCAAACCAGTAGTCGACGAATGCACGCAGGAAATTACCCTCGCCGAACTGCAGCACCTTTTCGGGTGCATCCTTCAAAATATAACCGCTATAACCGGATGCCTCCAGTACGGAATAATTAAGCTTTTCCATCATGCTCCCACGCTCACTTTTCATGCATCTTCAGCCAGTCGATCAAATGCCCGGACCACGCTTCCACGCGTTCCTTGCCCTCCGCGAGCCCCATGCCATGGCCTCCGTAAGGGTACACATGCAGCTCCGTAGGGATCTGCAGCGTCCGCAGCTTTCTGGTATAGTCCAGTGAATTGATCACGTTGACAGCCGGATCCTCAAAGGTATGCCAAATAAACGCCTTGGGTGTCTTTTCGTTTGCGATCAAGTCTGGGCTCAGCTCTTCGCCCATTTCCGCATGGAGCTGCCCAAGCAGATTCTGGCCGCTTCCCATATGCGCAATGCCCTTGCCAAGCAGCTTGATCACCGGGTAACACAGGATCTGACCGTTGGGAATGCAGGATACTGCGTCCAACGCATCCACGCTCTCATATTCAATAGGTTCAAAATAGGTGCTGCTGAGTGCCGCCAAATGGCCGCCCGCAGAGGAACCCATCACGTAGATCTGCTCCGGATCGATCCCATAGCGTTCCGCATTGGCCCGGACATAGCGGATCGCCCGCCGGGCATCCAGCAGCGGCAGCGGAAACCGGTGCGGCGCCACCCGGTACTGGCAAACAAAAGCCGCAATCCCGTGGCTGTTCAGAAACTCGGCATAGCCCTTTCCCTCATGGACAGCACGGTGTTCATAGCCGCCACCGGGAAAAATAATAACCGCAATGGGGCTTTTTTTCGTTTCCGGCTCGTAGATGTCCAGAAGCGGAATTTCTTCGCACATACCGGGGGGCTTCTCCCACAACTGAATGGTTTTCATAACTTCTTTCCTCCGTTCTGTCATCCGCGCTCCACGCAAATCACATTGTTTCTTTCCAGCTTATTCATACAGATCCGGCTCACCGGTCCAAGCGCCTGCTCTGCCAGCGCGATCAGAAACCTCTATGCTGACAGCCTGTACAGGCAGCCTTTGCCGTAAGTATAGCAAGGAACACGGATGTTAGCAAGAATGCAGCCGAAAAATATCAACATTTTCAAGAGAGGATAAAAGATTTTTGATATCCCGTCATATCGTGCGTAAAACGTCCGGCCAAACATGTCAAATACTGCCTGGAAACGGCGGGAGCAAACCCTAAGCCCTACAACGATCTCTCAGAAGATGCCGTAGGGCGAGGGTCTACTCCCGCCGCAAATCTGTTTTATGGATCCAAACGGAATCCATATGCGTTATTTAGCTGCACCTGATTTCAGCAGCGCAAAATCCAATGCGGATGATATCAAAGGAGCCTCACATATGCTCGTACCTCAGTCCTTCGCAGCCCATCCTCGAACAGTTTGCTGCAATTCCTTTAGATCCAGTACACCGCAGGCAAACCCCTTCTTCACCAGTTCTTCCGGCAAATACTCGTCATATTTGTCAAACAGCGGCAGTTCCTTGGGGTAGATCAGCTCCATAGGGTCAATGGGCTTTTCGATCTCCTGGGCAACAATGCGGAAAAACTCCTCCGGCGATGCCCTCATGGTAAACTGCATGTAGTAAGGCCGGGCAGAGTCAAAGTTCTTGAGTCCCAACCGCTCACCGCACTTGATCTTCAAAAAGCGTTCCATGGCCAGGAAGGTATAGGTTCCCACCCAGGGAAGCAGACACCACATATTGCCGCCCAAATTGATCAGCGTATCCTTCCCTGCCCCCGAATGGCTGGCCGTATATCGGGCCTGCTCCAGTCTCGCCACCGCGTTTTTCATCAGATAAGGATACTTCTGATCCTCCCATAGGACACGGCGCATCCGCTGCAGGATCTTGGTATGCAGATCTCCGGGACATTGGCCGAAATAGGCCGGAATACTGCCCCTGACCTGCTCGCAGTACACCAGATGCCGTTTATGATCCACGTCCAGCACCTGCCACACGTGACCGGCAATAGCCAGCTTTTCCCCCACCGGCGGCGGCAGAACCACCGTGCCCAGCTCCTGGGACTCGCTGCGCACAGTATATTCCTCATTTTCCTGGAATACGCCGTAAAACTTGAAGGAATTGACCACTCTCTCCCCAGCCAGTCCCACGATCAGCCCACCCTGTTCCGTGCGCTGAATATGATCGGTTGCGATCAAATGGCGCAGCAGCAGCTTGTAATCCTCCTGGGTAACATGGCGGAAGTATTGCAGCGTCAGCACCCTGTCTGCCAGCGCTCTGGGGGAAAGCTCCCCGGATCCGGCCAGGGTAGACATAGTCTGATGGTATAAAAGACTGTACGGCAGCCGGTCTAAGCGGGGCGGCTCACACCAGCGTTCTTCCAAATACAGCTGCACCAAGGAAATTCCCTGTAAAAGCTTCCAGGGAATGGTGCTGGGCAACATTGCCCGGGCTTCCGGCTCGTCCTCGCGCATGACGAACCACATCTCCGGCGGTGCTTCCCGCCTCCCGGTGCGGCCCATCCTCTGTAAAAAGGAAGACACTGTCCAGGGCGCGTCGATCTGAAATGCCCGTTCCAAACGTCCGATGTCGATACCCAACTCCAGCGTCGCCGTAGTCACCGTGGTCATATATTGGGAATCGTCCTTCATCACTGCCTCAGCCGTCTCCCGATAGGAGGTAGAAAGATTGCCGTGATGGATCAAAAAGCGGTCACGCTCCTGCATGCGCTCACAGTAGCCCCGCAGTGTGGTAGTGACGGTTTCGCACTCTTCCCGAGAGTTGACAAAGAGCAAACATTTTTTGCCCCGTGTATGCTCATAAATATAGCCGATCCCGGGGTCTGCGTTTTGCGGTGCTTCATCGGTCTTCGCCTCCAGCACGTCCATACCCTGCACATCGTCTTTTCCGTCGGCCGCCTGCACATCTTTGACATAGAAGTGCTCCATGCTCAGCCGCCACTTGCCGCCCTTGGCTTCGATTTTCGGAATCACCGTATTTCTGCCCGTACCCAAGGACAAAAACCTTCCCGTCCCCTCCGGATCTCCCACCGTAGCGGACAGTCCGATCCGCCGTGGATTCACACCTGCCAGCCGGGAAAGCCGCTCGATCAGACACAGGGTCTGTCCGCCCCGGTCTCCCCGCAAAAGAGAATGGACTTCATCGATGACCACAAAACGCAGATCGTGAAACAGCTTTGGGATCGCCGCATGCTTATGCAGCAGCATGGCCTCCAGCGACTCCGGGGTGATCTGCAAGATCCCGGATGGATGCTTCATCAGCTTAGCCTTATGGCTCTGGGCCACGTCCCCATGCCAGTGCCAGACCGGGATGTTTCCTTCTTCACAAAGGTCATTGAGCCGTGAAAACTGGTCATTGATCAGCGCCTTCAGCGGGCCTATATAGATGCAGCCAACAGATGCGGGTGGATTCTCCGAAAACAGCGTTATAATAG
Source organism: Faecousia sp. (assembly GCA_045605575.1). Taxonomy (GTDB): domain Bacteria; phylum Bacillota; class Clostridia; order Oscillospirales; family Oscillospiraceae; genus Faecousia. The sequence continues at coordinate 8,835 of JAZUQE010000079.1, forward strand.
GAAAGAATGCCGCTTCCGTCTTGCCGGAGGCCGTAGATGCCGTCAGAAGCACATTTTCATCGGTGTTGAAGATGGCATCCGCAGCCGCCACCTGAATGGCCCGCAGGTTTTCCCATCGATTGTGGTAGATGTATTCCTGCACAAAGGGGGCGTAACGTTCAAATGCTCCCATCCACTTTCTCCTTATAGCTCAAACTCTGCAAATTCCTGTCCGGTCTTCTCTTCCTCCACCGGATTTCTGGCATAGGTAAACTTGTCTGAGCCCAGCAGTGCTCTTACAGACAATCCGGGGTTCTGATATACAATATCCAGCACCTCGATAAAGTCCCGGATCACTTCCCTGGGCGTAATATGGGCATCCGCGCCGATACGTCCGAATTCGATCTGCAAAAAATCCACCATATCCTGCTGCGTTACGATCCTGGTGTACGCATAAAGCTCTGCATGAATGTCTGCCAGCTTTTCCACCAGGATCAGCATTTCCTCATGGGTCAGCGGCTGCAAGCGGATCACAGGTGACAGCAGATCCTTATGCTCCCCGGCAAAATGACCCTCCGCCAGCCGGGAGCGGAGCGCTTCATAGCTGTATACGCCCCTTCTTGGATCCTCCATACACTGAGGGGTACCGCCCAGAATAATGCCGAAGTGCTGAGCCTTGCCCTGCATGGTGTCGTTATACATGGTCAGAATCTTTTCGTAGTTATACTGCCGTGTAATGGCATTGGGGATCTTATAGATATTCACCAGCTCATCGATCAACACCAGCATACCCGCATAGCCCGCCCGGTTCAAAAAGCAGGCAAAGATCTTTAAGTATTCATACCAATCGTCATCTGAAATCACGATATTCACGCCCAGCTCTTGCTTTGCTTCAGACTTGGTAGCATATTCGCCCCGGAACCACTTCAGCACCTTAGCCTTGGTCTCATCGTCCGACTGTACATAGGCCCGATAATACAGCGTCAGCAGTCTGGCAAAATCAAATCCATGAACCATCTCATTGAGCGCACCAATGACTGCGGCGATCTTCTTTTCCACCATGCCTGCCAATCCGGGATCCGTAATGCTCAGCCCCGACTGGCTCATGACCTCCTGCTGCACATTGCTGATCCAGCGGTCCAGGATCAGCGACAGCGCGCCGCCCTCCGGCTTAGTCTTGGTAGCCATATTCCGGATCAGCTCTTTGTAGGTAGCAAGGCCCTGGCCCTTTGTTCCCTGCAGTCGCCGCTCGGGAGACAGATCCGCGTCCAGAACCACAAAGTTTTTCGCCATTACATAGTTTCGGATCGTCTGCAGCAGAAAGCTCTTGCCACTGCCGTACTTGCCCACAACAAAGCGGAAGGAGGCACCGCCGTCGGCGATGATCTCCACATCGTGCAGCAATGCGTCGATCTCCGCGCTGCGGCCTACGGTGATATGTGGCAGACCGATTCTCGGCACCACACCGCCTTTTAAGGAGTTTATCAAGGTTTGTGCGATCCTTCTGGGTATTTTCATGGCCTTACCATCTCTTTCAAATCATCAATATAGTCTTCCACCGGCACAGGAGGTTCCTCCGCCAGCAGCACGGAATCAGCAAAGGTATCATACAGCTTCTCGTTGATGCTGTCGACGAGCACGGACAATATCAGCCCTTCGGTGCGCACCCAAGTCAGATCTTCTCCATACAGCAGCCCTCGCAGCAGTCTGCTCTCCTGTGCAGACAGCAGGCCGTCGGCTTCTTGGACTGCTTCTTCCTGGGGCAGGACGCATTCTTCCCGGATTTGTTCCGGCTCTTGTGGTTCTTCCTCTTCTACATAGAGCTTTGTTTCGGTCGCAGCTGCCTCCCGGCGGATCTTATCCAGCTGAGAAAAATCGAAGCGAAGGGTCTTGGCTTCCGCCTCCTGCTTTTTTCGCAGCAGCGCCCGGCTTTCTTCCCGGATGATAGCGATCAGCCATTTGGTATCCGTTTCCATGCGGATTGGGTTGGGAAAGCCGTATTCCTCTCGCATCACCGCGTCAATGGTCTTCAAGATTCCAGCTAGCTTGGCATTGGTCTTTGGTGGACAGGCATGCTTCTGCACCGTCCAAAGGCCGTTTTTGCAGCAGTAGATGTACCGCTCGTCAATGACATACTCTCTGGATTGTGTCCGCTTTCCGCCACAGAAGACCGCATTTTCAAACAATCTGACCTGGAACTGACTCATAGGTCCAAAATACTGCTCTACCATGCTTCTCTTGCAACCCTTTGCGTAGTGTTCCCACACTCGCCGCAGCACAGCCACCATCACGGTGTCAAAGTCTTCATGGTAGCGTCCGTAAAACTTGGAACGCTCCAGCCATTTTCCGGCCAGCTGCTTCAGCGCATACACCACCTTCTGATCATCCTGTTCCCGGATGTGGTCGAGCACAGTAATGTTGCGGTCAAAGAGCACCTGAGGCGTATAAGACAGCAGCCCCGGATCCAGGTCATAGTAAACCGCATAGTCTATCAGCCAGCGCCGCAGATACGGCAGCACACTTTCATCCAGACTGCCGTAGCCGGTTTGAAATTCCAGAAGCTTTCGAAAGCCATCCATAGGGTCCGCCACACCGATCTGATTGAGCAGCTCATAAATATACAAGAAAGCAAAGCTTAGCTGTGTTTTCTGCATCTGTCCCTTGCGCAGCCTGGTTCGCCAGGAAAAGTATCCCCGCAGCTCCTCATCAGTCAATGCCTGATAGGTGGGAAAATACCGCAAAACCGTTCTTTCATAGGAGTAGTCATCTTCGTAATTGGCAAGTAGTTTTCCCTGTTTAAGGAAGACCGCCTCCCGGGACTGAGAACTGCCCGACATACCGTTTTCCAAAGACCGGGCTGCCCGTAAAAGCGATGGCAAAGTCTGCCTTGGCTCCTGGGGCCGGGGACGGATCCTCTCATCCCGAAATATTTGCTCATAAAACCACTGGGCGGCATTTTTCCCTCTGTTCTGCTCCAAATCATGTCGCCACCTTCGCTCAAATGTTTGCTATCATAATACAATACATTTGTTCGCTTGTCAAGGTAAAACATGCCCTTCCGCGGCAACCTGCGCAAGGACATTCCGACCAAGCAATGGATCTCCACAAGAAAACCACCCGGATGCCACGGCACCCGGGTGGTCTGTTATAGGTACATTACATGAGCTTGCGGATCAAAGCCTTCAGGTCTTCCACAGAAGCTTCCTTGGGATTGCCGGGCGCGCAGGCATCGGCATAAGCGGACTGAGCCAGGAATTCCAGATCCTCTTCCTTCATGGCAGCCAGCTTGGTGGGGATGCCCACATCTACGCTCAGCTGACGGACAGCATCCACAGCAGCCTTGCGGTAAGCAGCTTGATCCATACCGGTGGTATCCACACCCATAGCCTCAGCAATAGCCTTGTACTTCTCGCCGCTGGCATCTGCGTTATACTCCATGACGATGGGCAGCATCATAGCACAGGCAACACCGTGAGGGGTATCATACACAGCGCCCAGAGTATGTGCCACAGAGTGGGCAATGCCCAGACCAACGTTGGAGAACGCCATACCGGTAACGAACTGGCCCAGTGCCATGCCCTCACGGCCCTCAGGATCGTTATTCACAGCCCCCCGCAGGCTCTTGGCGATCAAACGGATCGCTTCCAGATTCAAACAGTCAGGCAGTGCCCAGGCACCCTTAGTGGTATAACCCTCGATGGCATGGGTCAGCGCATCCATGCCGGTAGCAGCGGTCAGACCCTTGGGCATGGTGGACATCATATCGGGATCCACAACCGCCACATTGGGAATATCATTGACGTCCACACAGACGAACTTCCGCTTGCGCTCCACATCGGTGATAACGTAGTTGATGGTAGCCTCTGCGGCAGTACCGGCGGTGGTGGGTACTGCGATGGTATAAACGGTGGGGTTCTTGGTGGGAGCAACGCCCTCCAAGCTGCGGACATCCTCAAATTCGGGGTTGTTGATGATGATGCCGATGGCCTTGCCGGTATCCATAGAAGAACCGCCGCCGATGGTGATCATGTAATCAGCGCCGCTGGCCTTGTAAGCTGCCACGCCGGACTTGACATTCTCAATGGTGGGATTTGGCTTAATATCGGAGTAGATCTCATAGGCCATGCCGGCAGCATCCAAAAGGTCCGTGACCTTCTTGGTCACGCCAAACTTCACCAGATCGGGGTCAGAAGCAACAAAAGCCTTCTTGAAGCCCTTTGCCGCCACAATGCCGGGGATCTCCTGAATGGCACCCTTGCCATGATAGGAAATGGGATTGGATACAAAACGATTTGCCATGGGTATACCTCCTATAATTTTCTGATTATTTGCCAAATCGATAAATTCGAACCGATTGCTTGTACATTATAGCATACAAGCCCGCCGTTGGCAAGTAAAGATTTTCATAATTCGAAGTTAGGCGTACAACTCGTATAGCTTTCTCACCTCATCGGCCGACTTAACACCGTCGGAAGCGCCCACTTCACTTAAAGATGCTGCCGCCGTGCAGGCACCCAGCTTCAGTGCTTCATCCATGCTCATCCCCATCTCCGCCGCATACAGAATGCCCGCGCAGAAAGCATCACCGGCCCCTACAGTGCCTTGAATGTACCCCTTAGGCAGCTTAAGACTGGGCTGTGCAAAGTAGCTTCCGTTTTCATCCAAGCCGCACCCCATCTCCGGACAGTGGATCACCGCCCAGGTGGATACACCCAGCTCCTTCAGTTTGCTTAGCGCCAAAGGCATATTTTCTGCCAGGAGCGCTCCCTCTTCCGTCCGCAGGCAGACACCGGTGGTCTGCTGGGCCTCCAGCTCATTGATGATGCAGTAATCCGTATATTTCAGCGCCGGAGTCACCAGCCTGGCAAACCGGTCACCGGACTCAGATACCACATCGATGGAGGTCTTGATCCCCATTTTTTGAACACGGTGCAGAAGCTTAGCCATAGCCGTGCCATAAATAGGATCCTCCCGATCCAGAGCAGGCAGCAGCAGAATGTAGCCAATGTGGAAAATATCCACATCCAGCTTGTCCCAGTCAATGTACTCCTCGCCATAGTAGGCGTTTGCGCCCGCATGCTGGAAGAAGGTACGCTCCTTAGTCTGATTGTTGCTCATGACGGCAGTAAAGGAAGTCCGTCCGTCCCGCTTGACCATAGAAAGATCGATGTTAGGATGTTTTCCCATTTCCTCCAGGAGGAAGTCCCCTTCCGCATCATGGCCCGCAAAACCGGATGCCACCAGCGGCAGACTCGGATCCAACCTTGCCAGATCTGTAATGGTATTGCACACACTTCCGCCCGCGGAGCTTTGAATTCCCTCGGTGATGTGGGTCAGTTCATTCTGATTGGGCCAGGTCTCAATGGGATAGGTAATATCCACGATCATATTACCTGCGCAGCAAATTCCTTTTTTCATAACTTGCCTCCTAAATCAATCCGTGCTCTCCACGATCGTCCTGAATGGCATTCTGAGTAGAATCCATATATCAGGTACAACCGTCTCATCGTTACTATATCACATTTTCCAGATGATTGGAACCACCTTTTCAGCCTAAAAATTTGTATTTTTAGACATAGCCGAACTCCCGTCGGTCGTCCGCCGCCTCTGCACTTCCTTATGATCCCGTAGGGGCGATCACCGTGTCGCCCGCAACCCTCCCGCTTCCCCTTGCCCCCCGCATTTATGAG
>JAZUQE010000080.1:0-22707 GCA_045605575.1 Faecousia sp.
AAGGGGAAAGCGGACCGGGGATGTGTGATCAAGGCTTTCCGCCGCTTTCCCCTTTGGAATCCCCTTTGGGGCTTTTGTGAAGATAGGTATTCTTTCGGAAAGTCACTTCTTTGAAAGACTCCCTACAAGGATAGCACAGCAGGGGGGAATAAGTACGTAGGGTTATGATACTTTCTGTCCGGCGAGAAAGTATCCAAAGAGCCGCCGGGGACCTTTCGTATGGTCCCCGCACTCCCCAGACGACCAAAGGGGAAAGCGGACCGGGGATATGTGATCGAGACTTTCCACCGCTTTCCCCTTTGGAATCCCCGTTGATAGGTTTTTTGTGAAGATAGGCATTCTTTCGGAAAATCACTTCTTTGACACGCTGAAGAGGGCCGGTATCACCGGCCCTCTTTTCCTATTATGCTCGATCGGCAGCCTTCTGGATCAGAAGGGTCTGCTCAGCAGAGAGCAGGTTATCCTCGGTGTAGGCGGCGCGTGCATCGGCATCGGGCAGCACACTTAGGAATTGATCCAGATAGGTCTGGTCAGCCGATACCAGCTCCAGTGCCTGTCCGGTTTGTTCGCCCTTGGCATACAAGGTCACCTGGGGAACGTTCATACCGAAATCCAGCAATCCCTTATCGCCCCACACCCGAAAATGCCAGTAGGTAGGCAAGCCGAACAGCTGCACATCCGGGGCGGCATAGGAAACGTCCGCGATCACACCGCAGCCGTTTTCCATTTCCAGCATAAACTGGGCGCTGTCCAGAAACCGGGGTTCCTGGTCTGCATAGAAATTCCAGCAGCGGGCTCCCAGCACTTTGGCAACGTTGCTGCCGGTCAGTTTGCGCGAAATGTCGATGCCATGGATGGCAATGTCGTTGATCACACCGCCGTGCTTACCTTCTTCAAAGTACCATCCGGCCCGTACACCGTACATCAGCGGATGCTGCCCCTCAAAGCACACATTGTTGATCTTGCCGATCATGCCTTTGCTGACGGCGTCGAGAGCGGTGACAATCTTGGGGTTATCCCGCAGATCCAGCATCATGCCCACCGCCAGACCGGAGGCTGCGGCTTCTTTGCGGATGGTCTCCAGCTCCTCCAGACTGGTGCACAGGGGCTTATCCACCAGCACATGCTTCCCCGCCCGCAGGGCGCGGACGGCAATACTGCCCCGGGCAGCATAGTAATCGCCGATGGCGACCACCTCCACCTCCGGATCTGCCAGCAGCTGATCCAACGTCTCATATGTAAACCTAACATCCTTAGCCTCTGCCTCTGTCCGGGCAGCTGCATCGTCCTCCCAGGCGCCTATGATACAGGCATCCTCCCGGGTGGAAAGAGCATTGTACAGTGCAAAAATATGGCCATGACGAAAGCCTGCAAAAGCAAACTTGGTGCATTTCATGATGGATTCCTCCCTGTTATACGGCAATGGTCTTTCCAATTATTATAATTGAGATTCCCTTAATGTCAATTGCAACATTAGCAGCGCTTTATTGCAAAAAATATCCTGTTCCTGTAAAAAGGACTTCCGGGATCTGTAGGGGAGGGTCTTGCAGCCTCTACGGGATTACCGGGAAGTGCGCAGAAGAAATCGGTTTGACGGACGGCCAATGGCCGTCCCTACGGCATCGCAAGAGGGCAGAGGGGATTCCAAAGGGGAAAACGGTCACTGTCTTGGATCCGGTAGATTCAATCCGTTTTCCCCTTTGGCCGTCTGGGGAGTTCGGGGACCATACGGAAGGTCCCCGGCGGCTCTTTGGGTACTTTCTCGCCGGAGAGAAAGTATCATATTCCAGCAGCTTCTTTTGCGGCAAAAAGCCGATTCCGCTTCCGCCTACCCTTAGATGCTCATATGGAAAGAACAAGGGAGGGTCAAGACCCTCCCCTACAAATCACGGAAATAAATCAGCGCGATAAATTGAAATTTGCACATCCGCAAATCAATAGGGCGCGCCGAGACCGGCGCGTCCATATCTTCACCAGTTGATCTGCCAGCGTTCGTGATAATCCTTCTTTTTCTCCTTGCCGCCCATGCCGTCATGGGCCCGGCTAGCCTTCTGCTTTTCATCCAGCAGCGCATCATATTCCGCTTCATCCAGCGGCAGCCTGACCGGCACATTTCCTTTCCAGGCTGATAAATACGCCGCGTTCTGGATCGCCAGCTCGTTCAGGCCATCATAGCCCGGTGCGATCATCGGTGTTCCTTGCAAAATGGAGTCGGCAAAATTCTGCAATATCTGCAGATGCCCGGATACGCCGACCTCCTCCGCAAGTTCTACATACTCCATGTCCATATGGGCAAAAGATGCTTGGGCCTCTGTGCAAAAATCCCGTTCATCCTGCTTCAGCTTCCACCATTTCAGCAGTCCGTTCTCCAACACCAGTTTTCCCTTGCTGCCCGTGATCTCCAGCCGGTTGGTGCCGGGATACTCGCCGGTGGACGTGATAAATACGCCCTCCCCGCCGCCGGGAAATCGGGCAAACACCGTAGCATTGTCCTCGACCTCGATGGCATGGTACTTACCTTCCTCACAAAATGCCGTAATGCTTTCAGGCATGCCGCAGATCCACTGCCAAAGGTCCAGCTGATGGGGCGCTTGATTGACCAGCACGCCGCCGCCCTCTCCCAGCCAGGTTGCCCGCCAGGAGCAGGAACGATAGTAATGCTGGGTGCGGTACCAGTTGGTAATGATCCAAACCGACCGTTTCAGTTGTCCCAACTGACCGCTCTGCAGGATCTGCCTGGTCTTGGCAAACAGGCTTCCTGTGCGCTGATTCAGCATGATGCCAAACTGCTTTCCGCTCTTCCTGGCTGCCTCACACAGCCGCTTCGCCTCAGAAAGCCGGATATCCATGGGTTTTTCCACCAGAACATGCTTCCCGCACTGAAACGCCCGGATACCAATGGCAGAATGCAGCGGATGGGGCACCGCCACGATCACAGCATCTACATTACCGCAGCGGAGCATGTCCTCATAATCCGCATAATATGGTACCTCCGGGAAGGCCTCTTCCAGCTCTTTGCGCAAGTCCGTATTACAGTCGCAGACCGCTCCCAATACCATGCCCTTCACACCGCCGCGAAAGATCGTAGAAGCATGGGTATACCCAATATTCCCCAACCCGATCAGGCCAATACGCAGTGCAGTTTTCATGTGCATTTTCTCCTTTATTCCAGGCCCATGGCCCGCAAATACTGATAGCTTCGCTTCAGGCAGACAAAGGGATCCTCGCCATTACAGTCATCCTGCTCTACCAGCAGGAATTCCGTACCCGCATCCTTGCAGGCAGCTGCCACAGCGGCAAAATTGATGTTGCCCTCGCCCACTACTGCCATTTTCCGGCCGTAGGCATAGTCTTTCAGATGAATGCAAGGCACTCGCCCCGCAAACTCCCGGATATACTCGCAGGGATTGGCGCCGCCGGCCTGGATCCAGAAAGTATCCAGCACAAAGCCCAGCTCCTCGGGTGCGAAATCCTCCGCCATCTTCCGCAGAATAGTCTTTCCGCCCAGGTGACGGAATTCCATATCGTGATTGTGATACATAAAGTACAGTCCGTTTTCCCGGAATCGCTTGGCAACAGGCTTGTAGATACCCATAAATTCCCGATACAGCGCCTCTTGATCTCCCTCCCCGAAACCAAAGGAGCCCAGGCCCACATACCGGCAATCCATAGCCAGATGCTCCGCGCTCACCTGCTCTGTCTCCTTCTGCAGCCGGGCAGGTGCCGTGTGGGTGCAGGCGCAGGTTAGGCCGTTGCGTTCCAACTGCTCCTTCATCCAGGCCGGTTCATAAGCGCATACGCCGGAAAGCTGCACGGTAGTATAGCCAATATCGGCAACCCTTTTCAGTGTCTGTGCCAGATCCTCCGTGGTCTTGCAAAAATCTCTTACAGTGTAAAGCTGTGCTCCGATCCTCATGTGATCCCCTCCACGATCTTCCGCAGACTTACCGCCGCATGATCAAAGGCGGCTTCGTTGCTTGCAAAGGTCATGCCACCCACAACGCTCCTGTCGCCTTCCCTTTCCAAGTTCTGCAGGCCCACAAAGGCGTTCAGGTGCGGCTCCAGGGACAGCACCTTGCCGCCCTGCTGCCCATAGGCCTTGACAATGGCCGCCACATTGCCGATACCCGTTCCCGCAGGTACTACTTGGCCGTCTGCCAGCGCATCCTTGATGTGCATGTAGTGAATATAAGGATGCAGCATTTCCCAGGCCTTCCAGGTATCCTGGCCGCACTGGACAAAATTCGCCGGGTCAAAGACGCCCTTCAGCTCGGGAACCGCCTGGTGGATCTGCAAACACCGGCTGGCAACATCGCCGTAAATACCCTTTTCATTCTCATGGCAGGCGTTGATGCCAAATTTCTTGGCTGTTTCCGCAAAGATCGCCATTCTCTCCAGTACCAGATCCCGGTACTGAGAAGGATCCTCGTCCTTGGGCATAAAGAAACTGAACAGCCGAATGTTCTTTGCGCCGAATTCTCCCGCCAGCTCCAGGGTGTGCTTATACACATCCATGTGGGCATCAAAGTCCTCGTGAATGCCGATCTTACCAATGGGAGACCCCATGGACCAGATAGCCAAGCCCCGATCAGCCAGCTGCCGCTGATACTCTCTGGCCTCCTGGACTGTCAGCTGGGTCACATTTTTACCGTCAAGGCTCCGTATCTCCAGGTATTGAAAGTCATTGCGTACAAGCGCATCCAACTGGCCGGAGAAGGCGTTGCTGCTTTCGTCTGCGAATGCAGAAAACTGAAATCGCATTTGGGTATTCTCCTTATTTGTGGATCCTGGTTCTATTTTACACCACTGTTTTTTTCAATAACATTGGCAAAACTCCATAAACATATTGCAAAAATTCCCTTTTTATGCCATGCTGCCCTCGAAGTGATCCCTAACGTGCAAATGGACCGGTATGCAGCTTCAGCAAACATCCGCGCTTCCACCGCTCTTACAGCAAGCATACCGGCTGCGCCCCCTCTGATAACGACTCATCCTTTCCGGATCGTAGTAGATTGCCAAAGAAAAAGGGCGCGTTGCAAAATTCATACAACGCGCCCCCAGCGTGTCAAAGAAGTGGGTTGCTTATCTTCACAAAAGCCCTATCACAGGGGATTCCAAAGGGGAAAGCGGTGGAAAACCTTGATCACATATCGCCGATCCGCTTTCCCCTTTGTTCGTCTGGGGAGTCCGGGGACCATACGAAAGGTCCCCGGCGGCTCTTTGGATACTTTCTCGCCGGACAGAAAGTATCATATTCCCAGTAGCTTTTTTGCGGCGAAAAGCCGATTCCGTTTCCACGCAAAAACATCGCGTTATACCCGTAGGTGCTCAGGTAGAAAGAACAAGGGAGGGTCAAGACCCTCCCCTACGGGGGTGCGGAGCGAGAAAGGGAAAGAGATTGCCAAGCCTGTGTGCGCACTGGCTTCCCAATGACAAGGAATTACGAAGTGCGGAAGGGAGCCTTGGCGGGCAATCGATGATCTCCCCTTCACAGAACTCTCTCAAAGGGGATTCCAAAGGGGAAAGCGATGGAAAGTCTTGATCACACATCACCTGTCCGCTTTCCCCTTTGTTCGTCTGGGGAGTCCGGGGACCATACGAAAGGTCCCCGGCGGCTCTTTGGATACTTTCTCGCCGGACAGAAAGTATCATAACCCTTCGTTCTTATTTCCCCCTGCTGCTCTATCATCGTAGGGAGTATGTTTTTTGACAGACTGAAGGCGCGTTGCATGAATTTTGCAACGCGCCCGAATACTTTTTAGCCATGCCCATGCTGGGCTGCAGAGGCGATCATCTTCTTTTTCCACTTGCCGATGCGGTATACGATGATACTCATCACCATACCCAGCGACCAGCTCACCAGCAGGGACGTAGGTAGAGACAGGGGATGCCCCTTGGGATACAGCTCACTCCTGGTCAGCCATGCCATGATGTACGCCGTGGGCACACGCAGCAGGATGGTAGAAATAATGGAGATCCACATAGGTGTCACCGTATCACCGGCACCCCGCATGACACCGCCCAGCACCTGGGTCACGGAAACACAGATATAGCCCACCGCCAAAATGCGCATCATCTGCTGTGCCAGATCGATCAGCTCCGGTGTGTCCGTAAAGATGTCAAACAGGAACCGGCCAAACAGCAGCAAGACCACCGTGATGGCCGAAGAGACGCCCAGCGCCATAATAGATCCTTGCTTCACGCCCTGCTTGACCCGGTCCAGCTTCCCCGCGCCTACATTCTGACCGGTGTAAACACTCATAGCTTGTCCGAAGGTCATATTGGGCATCATGGCAAAGCCATCCACCCGCATGACGATCACATTGCAGGCAATGACCAGCTCGCCCAGGGAATTGGTCAGCCGCTGCACCACCATACCGGCCGCGGCCATGATGGCTTGAGTAATGCCGGAGGGTACACCAATACGCAGGATCCGCAGAGCCATGGAAGGCACCAGCTTCAGAGTCTGCCGGTTCAGATCAAATACGTCTCCCATCCGTGACAGCTTCCACCAGCACAGCACTGCGGATATCACCTGTGCGATCACCGTAGCCAGCGACACGCCGGGCACGCCCAAGCCGAACACGGCCACAAGCAGCAGATCAAGCCCTACGTTCAGCGCCGCAGAGACCAGCAGGAAAAGCAGTGCCGAAACAGAGTCGCCCATGCCCCGCAGAATGCCGGACAGCATATTGTAAAAGAAGAAACCCACGATACCGATGAAGTAGATCTTCAAATAGTCCGTACACCAGTCGATGATAGAATCCGGCGTACCCAGCATTTCCAGAAAAGGACGGGTGACCAGCGGGCCTATGACCATGATCACCACCGTGGCAATGCCTGCCAGGGTAATGCAGTTTCCGATGGCTTCTGACAGGCCCTGCCGGTCCCTGGCACCGAAATGCTGGGAGATCACAATGCCCGCGCCTGTGGAAATGCCCACAAACAGCGCCAGCAGCAGGTTTAGGATCGGCATGGCACTGCCAACTGCCGCCAGGGCATTATCCCCTACGAATTCTCCTACGATCACCGAGTCGGCCGTATTGTACAGCTGCTGCGCAAAATTACCCAACAGCATAGGAAGTGCAAATTCCATAATGCGTTTCCAGGCAGGTCCCTGGGTCATATCCCGGGCCGAAAACAGTTCTTTCAGTCGCAACGCGAGTCTCCCCTTATACACAATTTCCTCCATTTTAGTCTTTCTTTAAAAAGCAACCCCTTTTTGCATGATTTTGCAGCAAGTTTTACCGAAAAGCAGAAATATCCCGCCCTCAAATTTGCGGATATTTGTGTAAAATAGCTATTGCACTTTGCCGCTTCCCGTGATAAACTGACCAAAATAAAATATTTGGAGATTCTGTAAATAGTCAAACTGTCTGCGGCCAGGTAAGGCACCCGGCTGCGCAGATGCCGACAGTTTCGTACGTCGAACCGCAACCGTAGTGAAACGCAGGAGGATGAAACACATGAAGATCCAAACAGAAAAGCAAACCGGCTCTGCCAAACCGTCCGTAGAGCCTCCCCCAACCACCGCCTCCCCCCAGGAGGCCGTCCAAAGCAGCTTTGTAGTCAATCCCCCTTTCCGGGGCAAGACTTATGCTGCCAACAAAAAGCTGGACCAGGAATCCCTGGAAAAGCTGGAGCAGACCATCGGAGCAGAGGAACAGCTGCTGTTTGTCATCGCCGGTGATCTGAATATCCACAGTAAGTACGCCCACTCTTTTCTGGCTGTTACCGATCAGCTGATCTACGGCTTTGACGCAGCCTTCCCGGATGGCGTGCGGACACACAGCTATGAAAACGTAAGGCATGCCTATGTCAAGCGTTACTACGGAAACGCTATGCTGGTGCTGTCCATGGACGAGCCCGGCAAGGAATTCGTAGATCTTTCCAAGGAATACGTAAATTTTATCCGCTTTTCCTACAAGGTCGCTTCCCTCTACGATGCCGCCGCCAGCTTTATTGAAAACGTTGCCGCCGGAAAAAGCATCACCGATGAGCTGCAAAGCGTGGAAGCCACCTTTGAAAAACAATTTTGTGTATGTCCCCAGTGCGGACGGGCTCTGATCCGTCCGGGCGCTCCCTGTATGAACTGCCAGGGCAAGAATAAGGTGATCCAGAAGCTGGCAAGCTATGTGATGCCGCATAAGAAGCTGCTGGCTCTGTGTATCCTGCTGTCGTTGATCACGACCGCCGTCTCTCTGGTGCCTCCCTTTATGACAAAGACACTGGTGGACGAGGTATTCCCCAACTCTCGCAAGGATATGCTGCTTGGCTGCGTGCTGGTGCTGCTGGCAACCTATTTGATCCAATACGGCATTGGCGCGATCCGCTCTTATTATTTGAAAGTCACCGGTGACAAGATCGTGGCAGACCTGCGAAACGATGTCTACCGCAAGGCCCAGGAGCTGCCCATGCGGTTCTATGACCGCACCTCCACCGGCTCTGTCATCAACCGCATCAGCGGCGATACCTCTACCCTGCAGGCGTTCATGCTCCGCGTGACCCAGGAAGTGGTGGTCCAGTTTTTCCTGCTGATCGGCATCATTGTGATCATGTTCGCCATGAACTGGCAGCTGACGCTATTGTCCTTGGTGCCTGTTCCCTTCGTGGTCATGGGCTCCAGAACCTTTGGTAAAAAGATCCGCCCCTTCTACCGCCGGATCTGGCGGCGCTGGTCTGCCGTAACCAGTATTCTGACCGATAACATTCCTGGCATCCGGGTCATCAAAGCCTTTACCAACGAGAAGCGCAGCGAAAAGACCTTCCGTGCCTTCAATAATGAGTGGCTCAAAACCGACATCAAAGCCTCCCGGATCACCACCCTGTTTCCCAACATCGTGGGTTTTGTGGTGACCTGCGGTTCTCTGATGATCTGGGGCTTTGGTGGCCGTATGGTCATTGAACGTCCGGATTTCATCTCCGCAGGTATGCTGGTTTCCTTTATTTCCTACACCTCCATGTTTTACGGCCCAGTGAACTTCTTTGCCAACTTCAACGATTCCTACCAAAACGCGCTGAACTCGGCAGAGCGGGTTCTGGATATCCTGGATGCGGAGCCGGAAACAGACTTTGCCAAGGGTAACCATCCGGAAAAGCTCCACGGCCGTATTGAGTTCAAGAATGTCAACTTCTCCTTCGACCGTTCCAAAAAGACTCTGTCCAACGTAAATCTGGTCATTGAACCCGGTGACATTGTGGGAATCGTCGGCACCACCGGCGCCGGCAAGTCCACCTTGATCAATTTGCTCATGCGCTACTATGACCATTATGATGGCGAGATCCTGGTAGACGGCATCAACATCCGGGACATTGACATGGAGTTTTATCGCTCCGAGATCGGCTATGTGCAGCAAGAGCCCATGATGTTCCATGATTCCATCTTCCGTAACATCGCCTATGGCGTAGATGATCCCCAGGTCGAGCAGGTGATCCATGCAGCCGAGGTCGCCAATGCCCACGAATTCATTGCCCGCTTGCCCGATGGCTATGATACCATGCTGGGCGAACGAGGTACAGGTCTTTCCGGCGGTGAGCGCCAGAGGCTTTCGATTGCCCGGGCTGTGCTGAAAAATCCCAGCATCCTGTTTCTGGACGAAGCCACTGCTTCCGTAGATTCGGAGACAGAAGCCCTGATCCAGGATGCCATCGACGGTCTGATCCACGGCCGTACCACTCTGATGATCGCCCACCGGCTCTCCACTCTGCGTAAGGCCAATAAGATCATCGTGGTTGATAAGGGCGAGATCATTGAAATGGGCTCGCCGGAAGAACTGATGGCCCTAAAGGGCAAATACTATAAGCTGATCCAGATCCAAACCATGTCCGATCAAATTCGCAAGACAAAAGAGGAAGAGAGGTTTGACTAATGGAACGGTCTTATATAGAATATGATATGGCCCGCTTCCATCGCAAGGACATTACCCTGGTGGATATGGAGCTTTACGATGGACGTGTGTTCGAGAATCTGGAGCCCCGCCGTTTGTTCCCCCTTTCGGGCTTGGAAAAATATATTACCCTTCTGGATCAAGAGGGTAACGAACAAGGTATCATCCGGGATCTGCGCACCCTGCCCAAGCAGGAACGGGAGACCATTGAAGCCTGCCTGCGAGAGTACTATCTGATCCCCAAGGTCACCGCCATCAACAGATGCACTGAAAAATTCGGTCTGCTGACTCTGCATGTGGATACAGACCGGGGCGGTGCAGTGATCGAGATCCGCAACCTGCTCCATGGCATCAAACTTTTATATGGCTACCGTGTTCTGCTGCGTGACAGCAATGACAACCGATACGAGATCCCCGATATCCGGCAGCTTGATAAGCACAGCCGTCAGCTTATTGATCAATTCTTGTAAAGGAGATTCACACACTATGAAACTGATCCTCGCAATCGTAAACAATGATGACAGTGCCCGGGCCTCCTCTGCCCTGACCGACGCAGGTTTTTCTGTGACCCGGCTGTCTACCACCGGCGGTTTTCTGATGGTGGGTAACACTACCTTCCTGATCGGTACCGACGACGCTTCCGCTCCCAAGGCTATCCAGATCCTGAAGGAGCACTGCACCACCCGCAAGCAATACGCTTCCTCCACTTCCTCCTTCGGTATGGGCATGAAGCACATGGCTCCTCTGGAAGAGGTCAATGTGGGCGGCGCTACGATCTTCGTCCTGGACGTAGACCACATGGAAAAGATCTGACCCTTACCCGGAAAGGGATCGTCTCACCCAGGTAAACACGCACAAGTAACCCTAAAGACTGATTTCAAAAAGGCTGTCATTCTGAGTAAGCGCAGCGAGTCGAAGGATCTTGGCACTCTATTTCCTGCCTAGCAGGGATTTTGTGCATAGATTCCTCGATCGCGCTTCGCTTCACTCGGAATGACAGCCTTGTTTTTTCATTTTTTATGTACAAACTATCCTTGGCGCGCACCATCTTTTGCCTATCCTGGCGGCAGCAAGGAAGATCCTTTTTCCAGATCAAACATATTCCGCAGCCCACGCCGACCAGAACACATTAACCGCATGGACTGCCGTCATCACATTAGGCTTGCCACATAAGCATCTATAACCTGTTTGGCAAACGCACCTGTACCTGCGCCGCCGGCTTTATCAATGTTCTCATTCATGCTGCCGCCTCCGGCGTAACTGTGCGCTAAACTTTGCAATATCTGAGGCGTGCAGGTATAAAAATGCTCCGTAAAAAAGGCCTGCAGCTCCTTTGCCCAATTCCGGGCAGCTTCACTTTCGGGGTCGCATGGGCGCATTCCGCCAAGCCGGGCAAAGAAGTCCATGACCTGTTCCACCAGTTCCTTTTCCTGCTCCTCAGAGCGGTCCTTGGCCTTCCGGGTAAATTCCTGATAAGGCTGCGTCTTACCATAGAGCATTTTTGCCTGCTGGCTGTATGTATCCATATTCTTCGGATCAAACCCCTCAAAATCCATATCATCCACTCCTATCATCAGCATTCCTTTTGCCAGACTGATTCTGTTTTGCAGTTTGCTCACTTTTTCCTGCATCAGACGGATCTGGTGCTCCAGCACCCGGTTTCGGTCATAGTCCGGTGCATCCAGGATCTCGCCGATCGTCTGAAGCCGCAGGCCCAGCTCTCTGTATACCAAGATCATGTACAGCCGTTCCAGGGCGGTTTTATCATAAAGCCGATAGCCGGCCTCCGTCACCTGCGTAGGCCTCAGCAGCCCGATTGCATCATAGTGGTGCAGTGCCCGGATACTTACGCCGGTGAGCTTGCTCACTTCCTTAACTGTTTTCACTGACCGCCCCTCCCTTCACAGTTATTATAAACTATAACGCAGCGTTAGAGTCAAGGGGTTTTATAAAAAATTCTCGGAGCGTTCTTATTTACTTTTCACATTCAAAAGGTTAAAATGGAGTCAGTATAAACGGATCATGGAGGAAAGAATTATGGAATACAGACAGCTTCCCCACGGCAAAGAAAACGAAAAATTCAGCGTCATCGGTCTGGGCCTGGGCGGTATCGGAACCACGCCTGTGGATGAGATCGAGGCAATTATCCGCAAGGCCATTGCGTGCGGCATCAACTTTTTCGATATGTGTACTGCCGGGGCCACATATGCCCCTGTGGGCCGGGCTATCGCAGGCCGCCGGGAGCAGGTGTTTTTGCAGGTGCATTTCGGCGCTGTCTATGACGAGAACGGCGAGTACGGCTGGTGCCGGGATTTTGACACCATTCAGAGAACCTTCCTCTGGGAGCTTCAGCAGCTAGGTACCGACTATGTAGACTTCGGTTTCCTGCACTGCGTAGACACCGACGATGACTACGACAAGCTGATCGAGATCGGTGTTCTGGATTACATCAAGGAACTGCAAGCGCAGGGCATCGTGCGCCACATCGGCTTCTCCTCCCATACCCCCAGTGTGGCCAACCGCATCCTGGACACCGGTCTGTTCGATATGATGATGTTCTCCATCAACCCGGCCTATGACTTTGAAAAGGGCGACGAGTACGGCATCGGCTCCGTCAAAGAACGCTTTGTCCTGTTTCAACGATGCGCCAAGGAGGGTGTTGGCATCTCCGTCATGAAGCCCTTCTTCGCAGGCCAGCTTCTTTCCGCGCAGCATTCGCCCTTTGGTCAACCCATGACACACAACCAGTGCCTGCAATATGCCATCGACCGCCCCGGTGTGCTGGTGGCCGTGCCCGGTGTGCAGACTATGGAGCATCTGGATCAGGTGCTGAAATTCCTGGAGGCTACCGACGAGGAGAAGGACTATTCCATCATCGGCTCTTTTACTGCCGATACCATCACAGGCACCTGCGTCTACTGCAACCATTGCCAGCCCTGTCCCGCTGGCATCGATATTGGCCTGATGAATAAGTATTATGATCTGGCCCTGGCGGGGGATGACATCGCCGCAGGTCACTATGCCAAGCTGACAACGAAAGCGGATGCCTGCCTGCAGTGCGGCCACTGCGAAGAGCGCTGCCCCTTCCACGTGAAGCAAAGCGATAAGATGACCACCATTAACGAGTACTTTTCCAAATGAACAGAGAAGAACTAGCTGCCTATCTGGCCGACACTTACAGTTCGGAGGGAGAGCATCTCTTTGCCAAGTATCCCAGCTTTCTGGTGTTCCGACATGCAGGGAACAGGAAGTGGTTCGCCGTCATCATGGACATCCCCAGAAAGAGTCTTGGCTTGTCCGGCGAGGGAGAGCTCAGTGTGGTGAATCTCAAGTGCGATACCCGGCTGATCGGCTCCTTCCGTGAGGAATCGGGCATCTTTCCTGGCTGGCATATGATGAACAAAGCCCATTGGCTGAGTGTGGCACTGAACGGGACTGTAGACCATGAGAAAATCAGATTCTTGGTGGATATGAGCTATGAATTAACAAAATAAATTAACCCGGAATTGGTTTGTGATGATCTCGCATCCAATTCCGGGATTTCTCATATGGAAGCTGCCTGCCGCTTCTCCATCCGTTTCCAGCTGACGAATCCATACAGATCGTTGACCAGGAACATGACAAAGCAGATCATGACGGACAGATAGCTGATATCCTCTACCGCTGCCAGTGTCCATAGAATGATCAGCACCACATCGTTGGCGGCATAGGCCAACGCAAAATAGGGACTGCGGCGGAAGGTCAAGTATACGGCAATGAAACTGGTAGCAACGGACAGCGTGCTGGGGGTGATGTTTGCTGTATGGAAATGCTCCAGGACAAAGTAGAACCCCAGAGTCACCACCGCTGTTGCCAAATACATCCCGGCGTACTCCCATTTTCCGATCCGGTTTACAGCCACCTCTGCATAGTTACCCTTGTAGGGATTGCGAAGCCAGGAAACCAGGGCAAATAGGGCCATGGGAGCCGTCATGCCGAGGTAAGTGATCATCTCCCCAAAGTAGGAAAAGGTATAGGAGATCAGGCCGTAGAGGAGGCTGAATACGATCATCAAAGCCTGCCCGATGGGATTGCCCTTGGCATTGAAGAGCAGGGATGTAGTGCCGATCAGAGATGCTGCCAGAGCCATGAAATAGACCCGACCGAAGAGGAGAAAGGATAGCATGATCAGTCCGGCGGAGCCGCCCCATAAGGTCAGCTCGCCTTTGGAAAAATAGGTGGTCAGTTTCTTCATAAGCCCTCCAAAACATAAAAAATAAGCCCTCGCCCACACATCTTCCAAGGCCTAACGATGTGCAAACAAGCGCTTTCGCTCACTACCCGGTGGCAGTACAATATTCTCATGAAATTGTAAGGGAAAAGGTCAAAAATGTCAAGAAAAAATCACAGGCACGTCGGCGGGAATTCCCGCTTCCATGCCTGTGATTTTTTCTCTTGTAAGCCTTGCTGTTACCGGGCTTTCTGGTGACAGGGTTCAGCTCACCCCAGGTCTGCCGTCTGGCTTGGTCGATCTTGCGCTTTTCCTTCTTGGAAAGCTTCTCGTAAGGAATGAATTTTTCCATCATGCTACCTCCTCATGGTTTCTGCGTCTATGATAGCAGAAGTCTCCCGCAGGAGCATAAACGATTTGTAAATCTTATGGAATGTTTATCATAAACTCTTTACGCTTCCACATCATTTCTATGGCCTCTTCTGCGTGATACACAGGCAGTGTCGGCTGTTCCATCCGCTTGACATTTTTTAATTACGATTCGGTACTGCACCGGGATCTCATATTGGGTCGTTGTAGCGAAGACGTCCCTGCTTTGGAGTTCCAGAATATGCTCCGCCGTTAATTCCTGGGCAGGAATAGTTTGGGTGCGGATCACCGGCTCGGATTCCACACCCTGCCAGATGTGCCAAAGTTCCAGTTCCTCGGCAGTTTTTAAGTGGTTTTGAATATAGGAAAGCACCCCGGAAAGGTCATCCAAATCGGGAACGATCTGGGCAACATTGGCCTTTTCTGTGTAAATATCCTCGCCCCCACGGCTTAGCGGCCATAGATAGTCGCTCCCGGGTAACGGTTTGTCGGATGCCATATAGGTACAAAAGCTCATATGCTGCCTCCCATTGCGGCAATGTCTTTGCGTCTTGTTAAAGCTGAGGCTGCTCAGGCTGGGCGTACTTATATTCCGTTTCGGAGATCTCCCGATAAAAGGCTGCGGTTGCCGCCTGCTTATAGGGTGTGATCCAAAGGCTGCCAATGCCAAATGTCAGCAGTGCGCTGAGAATATCCCAGCCGATAAAGCTGATCTGCACGCAGAACAGGCGCCAGCGGTTGCCGGACATCATCTGCTTGGAACGCTCAATAGCTTCGCTGGCAGTCAATTCCGGATTTTCTGCCAGTATGTAGCTTGTCATGGCGTAGCTATAGCTTGCGATAATGCCAGGAATGATGAACAGCAGCGACCACAGCAAAACATAGACACTCTGCAGAAGTCTTGCACAGGCAGTGGTCTTCCAGAATTGAAAATAGCCGAACATGGTGCCTATTTCGGCTTCCTTCTTCCGATCCACCAGATCCAGATTCAACTTCATATAGCCGACCTCTACGATACTGCCAAGCATAAACAAAGCAACGCCTACGACGACGGTGAAGATAGCAATATAGGTGGCAATGCCTGCAAAGACAGGCCAGAATTCCACTCCGCCATCGGAGGAAATCACATCCTGCCCAAGGATCTGCAGGCTTGCGTTAAAATTTCCGTCGCTTAGCTCCACATTGAGTTCCGGTCCGCTGGAACCGATAGCGCCTAACACAGAAGCAATCAGACCTGCTACAACTGCGATGCCCCATTTGCCTTTCAGGGCGTTACGGGCAATCCTTCTAAAATCAGCTGCGTATTTCATACTTTCACTCCCATTTTCTCCCGGAGATCCCCGAGGCTCTTATTATACTGCGCTTGGCTGATTGCTCCTCTTTCAAGGAATAGGTCCAGGGTTTGCTTCTGATCTAAGAACAACTGAACCTTCTTTTCTTCCGGGGAAAGGTCTGGCCACTCTTTGTTCACTGGATTCATTTTCCGTTGATCCTTTCCTTCAGAATGTTGACTTCATACCCGTAGATGTCGTTTTCGTACAGGAAGCGGCGGGTTTTGCCGTGACGGTCAGTAAAGTACAAATAGAAGTAATGATTTCTGGTTGCACTTCGTCTGTAACGGTATACTCTTTCGACTTCCCAGCTGCGTGTAATGTCTTGGTAGTTGAAATAAGTACCGTTAAAGGGATTTGTCTGATAATAAAACCCTTCTTCTTCGATCTTGATTTGGAAACAGAAGTAACTGAACAGTGTACTGATCAGTAAGTAACCGACAATCAAAAGACTAACCAAGCTCATAACCACAGCGATGCCGCCTATCTGGAACATCGGAAAGGTAAAAATGCAAGCCATACCAGTCGCAACAAACACACCGATCAGACCAACCATGCCACTGGCTTTACCATCAATCCGATATTGCTGCGTTTCCTGCACTTTTCCGGCGGTTTCTGTCTGTATCCGCTTCACAAGATACTTTGCCGCCTTTTCATCATTGTAATAAAAAACAAACCGGGCAACCTTGCCATCTGCTGTTTCAAAATGGCACCACTTGTTTTCGTGGCCGCTGAGATTTAGACCCTTTGTGATCCACGCATTTTTTAATTCTCCGTAGTTATGGTACATGCCGTTGCCAATTTGGGTCTGGAAATAGAATCCGTCTTTTCCTATCAGCACCTTATAAAACATCAGCCGATAGATAGTAACCAACAGCACCGCAACCATGATTCCAGATAAAATATCGGCGAAGAAATAAGCACCATTCTCAGTTTTGTGCAGCCATACACTCAGACCACCAAAAAGAATTGCCATTCCGAGCGAAAGGATTACTGGCATTTTCCCGGCACCGATTTTATATTTCCATTGTATATCTTCCAATGCGTTTTCTCCTATCAATCGAGATTGTTCTCATAGTCTGATGCATCAATAATGATCTTCTTGCATTTCGGGCAGCAGTGGCTTTCAACATGGTGGGGCGATAACATCGGCACCTCCAGATGCAGGGCGTACTTTTCCTTTCCTCCGGGAAGTGTGCTGATCTTATGCTTTCGCTCGCTCCATATGGCATTGCCACAGTTTAAGAAACCGGGGATCATTTCAACATCACAATAGGGACATTTCATATCGCTGCCTCCTTACTCTGCCTGCAGTTCGATCAGAATCACTTCCGGACGGTTGTTGATCCGGAACGGAAAGATGCTGTTTCCGACACCTCGGCTTACAAGCATATTGGTATTGTCTTCTGTATAGATGCCTGCGTCGTATTCAGGGAATAGTCCCTGGTTGGGTGCTACCAATCCACCGACAATGGGCAGCCGGAATTGGCCGCCATGGGCATGACCGCTGAGAACCAAGTCAATATCTTGATCTACATATGTGTTGAACAGCTCCGGCCGGTGGGACAGCAGAATTGTAAAGCCATCGTTCTCAGTATGGAGCTCTTCCAGTTTCGCATCTATCACGCTTTCCGCATCACCGAACAGATAATCAGTCTGATAGCTGGGATCGTTGACACCGATCAGCGTGATGTTCTCTCCCTCCATACTGATTTCAGTTCTTACATCTTCCAGTACGGTGACGCCCGCGGTTTCCATCCCTGCCTTCAGTTTATAATACTCATTTACGCGTGCCTCGTGATTGCCGGTAACACAGTAACACGGTGCTATTTTTACTGCTTCACGAACGAACTGAAGAGCCACCTCAATATCAGTATTACGGGAATCGATTAGATCTCCTGTGAGGGCGATCATATCCGGATCTGCATCCCGGAGCATCGTTAGGAGTTTTTCGTTATCCTTACCCATTTCTGCGTTGTGCAGTTCAGATACATGCGCAATTCGGTAGCCGTCAAAGCTCTGTGGCAGTTTGGAACTGCTAATGGTATATGTGCTCAACTCCAATGCTGTGTTGCCCCATGCGATCCAGATAACCAGCGCAACAAGGACGATTGCCACAACAGCAAGGAATATGAATTTCTTTTTCTTTGCTGTCATGGCGGCCTCCTGTTACTTGATGAAGAACACAGCGAATGCACAGATAAATACCAGCGCCGCACAGCAGAGGCTAAGATATGCGCTCCTGCGGCTTGTGTTCCATTGCATGTAGGTCTGACAGAGCAGATTAACACCCATCAACGGTACGCATAGATTGATCGCCTGCGTCCATATATCAAAAATCTGCAATACTGCCAGTATAATAACGGACAGTGCAACAACGATGGAGAATACGGTAACGATTCTCTGTATTAAAGGGGTATCCTTCCATTTTGTTTTCATAGTTTACTCTGCCCTCCGTTTACCGTCTTTGTCAATTTTTTTATTGAGCGCTTTCTCTGTAAAGAAAATAGGAACAATTAAGACAATTGTATTTATAAAACCCACGATTAGTCCAACCGTACCAACAACATTCTCCGTTTTGCCAATCACAAGCAGCATTGGTATGACTGTAATTGGTATAAGCAAGAGACCAGAGCGGAACCACAGCTTACCAATATACTTATGGGCAAACTCCCAGGTATCCCGATTCTTCATGGACAAATCTGTACGATAGCCAAAAATATAGTTAATTTTTTTCGGGGCTGCTTTCGTAAAAATCGCTCCGAGCAAAATCATGATAGCAGGAAACAAGAGTACCGTCGCCAACATAAAGATCCAAAATCCCACAGCTCACCCTCTCGAATTTGCTGGATTTAGAGCACCTTGCTTTTGCTTGGTTTGCTTTCATCGTAGAGTACAGTTACTTCCGCCCCCACTGCCGGTGGCCGATCACAAGCGCGGATCCACTTCCGCTTAAAATACTCGGTTCCATTGACCACATAGCTAACCTTGATAATGTGTGGAAAGGTTGCACCGTCAAGAGCGTGCATTCTAACGGGTTTTGTGTTTACCTTTAGCCACCATTGCTTCTTCACTGCAACCACCGTACCGATTGTTTCCTGGTCCATACTAACACTCCATTCAATCAAGAACAACAGACTTTTTCTTGCCCTTTTTATTCTTGGGGAATTCTCTGATCCGAATAACAAAGTCGAGGTTAATTGCTTCGACAGTTCCGTTCTTTTCTACGAGGATTGCACTGTCACTCACTTCCTTTATAACGCCCTCAAACTGATGATTGCTGTCAAAGGAAGAAATCAAGCTCTCTTTACCAATAAATCTTTTTGCCAGTTCTTTCATTTCGGTATTTCCCTCCAATTTTCTTTTCTTGATGATTTGTCTTGCGACAACTGCCCGTCTATTGCGGAATATCATAAAGAAGATAATGATCCATAAGACGATGATCGGAATATATGTCGATGGGTTCAATTTACCACCTCCGGGAATTCTGATAATTGGTATGGCAGGTTATCTGCCATCATACCGCTCTTTCATAAACCGTATTCTCGCTTCAAGGGACGCTTTTGTAATCGGCGATCTTTGCACAATGTCATATCCATGCATGGTGCCTTTGGTTTCATTCAGAGTTACTTCGATGCCTGCGTTGCGCAGAAGCCGGGCATAGAGGATTCCGTCGTCGTGGAGGCAGTCAAACTCCGCGGTTTCAATGTAGGCAGGAGGCAGCCCCTCGAAGCTCTCCGCTTCCACGGGCGAATACCAAACATAGTTTGGGTCATTCTTGTCCACTTTGGTCATGGGACCGATTCGGTCCGACAAAGTGGAATTCCACATGGGAGTGTCGGTGAACCGCTTGGCAGACTGGCTCTCATTCCGGGCATCCAGGAAAGGGTACGGTAACATCTGGAAGCGGAACTTTACCGGGTGATTCCGCTCCCGTGCCATCAAGCACACGCCCACTGCCAGAGTGGAGCCTGCGCTGTCGCCGCCAATGCCCATGTGATCGACATCCATGCCCAGTTCTTCGGCATGGTCGTAGGCCCAGCAGAATGCAGCATAACAGTCCTCGAAGAACGCAGGAAACGGATGCTGAGGGGCCAGCCGGTACAGGGGGAACACCACTTTGCAGCCCACTTCCTTGGCATAGCGCATGGCATTGGCGTAGTGATACCCAGCCGCTTCCAGCACAAAACCGCCGCCATGCAGATAGACCAGGCAGGGTGCTTTGGCAGGAAGATTCTTCGGGGACAAAACGAAGCAGGTGATCTTCTCTGCGTCGTAGCTGGAGATTTTATGGGTGGTCACATCCAGCTCCTGATCCCGCCAGAGGGACTTCGGCGGCTTCATGTAGGGCACGGACATGGCCAGGAACTTTTCGCTGATGGGCGGCGCAAAGAGATTCCAGGGGAAGAAGTCCCGGCTTATGGCATACTTGTTCATAGGCTTTGCTCCTTCGGGTTCGGATACATTCACTATATCATAGCACAGCGCAGCAGGCAACAAAAAATCGCTCTTTCCAAACGGTTTGTATGATTTTGCGGTAATTGACCTTATGTATGCATCTTCACGCATAGCAGGTGTCCCTTTCATCCGTCAGCAGGTGGAAGCCATCGTCCAAAACAGCCAAGTTTGGGTGTTTTTTGAACCACTGAAGGTGTCCGGTGTGATCGAGATCCTAAACCACATCCATTGCGTGGACTACATCTTAGATCATGTGATGGAGCCTCTGAACCAGAAACTCATTCGCAGGCGCCACCATATCCTGATAACTGACCCTGCTGGCGAATCGCGCATATTGTAGTGAACATCCTGAAGAAACCCGTGCAGAAATGGTAAAAAAGCATGATGCTGATATCCCTGTTGGTGCGTCTCCCAAAGCACCAACAATCGTCATTCTTGTAGAAATCCTAAGATTTGGTTTTAACTGAGTTTTATCTTAATTTGACAAGATAAAAGATAAAATGAGGTAGCTATGACTCTTTGATCTTGGGAATATATGCAAAACAAGTCTGAGATTCTCTCGTTCCACTTGACTGTCCCATGGGCAGTATCCTATAATCAAGAAAACAGAGAAAGGGGGGCCTCCATGATCTATGTACTTTCCGATATACACGGCAATGAGCGGCGTTTCAATTCTATTATGAAGCAGGTCAATCTGCAGTCTGAGGATACTCTCTACGTCCTGGGAGACGTAATTGATCGCCACCCCGGCGGCATTCGTATTCTGCGAAGAATCATGTCCATGCCCAATGCAAAAATGCTTTTAGGAAATCATGAGTATATGATGCTTCGGGCGCTGGGGCTTCCCTATGATGATAACTGGGATGATGGCGGAGCGCTGGCGCATTGGTATCGCAACGGTGGAAAAGTGACCCATGATTACCTAAAGTGTATTCGGAAATCCTTGCGCCAGGTGATTGTGGATTATCTGCGTGCGTTACCGCTGAATGTCGATGTCGAGGTGAATGGGATGACCTATAAACTGGTCCATGCGGCACCTGTTGAAGAATACGACTGTGAGCCAAAATATAAGAATGCGATCCATTTTGCTGTATGGAAAAGGCTGGAGATCGATTATCCATTGCCCAAGGAATACACGCTGATTTTCGGGCATACAACAACCAAACACTTTCAAGACAGATCGCCTATGGAAATCTGGAGGGGTAACCGTCGAATTTGTATCGACTGTGGAAGCGGTTATCCAGAAGACGGAGCCGACAGTGAATATGGCCGATTGGCCTGCTTGCGGCTGGATGACGGACAGGTTTTCTATTCCGAGGAGGAATGTCACAATCATTGACTCCCTCTCGCTTTACAACAATAGTGCATTTCAGAAACCGTTTCACTACTTGTCGTATGACAAGAACGGATTTTCTCTCACTGAGGGCAATTTGCCGCAACTGATGCAGGAGGATGCCCTCCGCATACTCAGGTGGCCCCCTGCCCAGAAGCTGGGCGGCGTAGCCCATTGCTACTGCGGCTCTAAAGAGATCGCGGAGCGGTACCTGAAGTTGGACTACCATATCGGTATTGGTAGTTCCATACTCCAGTCGGAGGAACGGGCGAAAGACTTATGGGAAGCGATTCCTCCTATTCCTTTGAAACGGACGCCCCGTTTATCCGGCAAAAGAGATAGAAATAGAAAATGTTGCGCTGGAACGGCGGTTGGGTGATGTCATTTCCGATGTGGTAGTATACGCAGGCGGCAAACAAAAGAAGGCTACAAGTATACCCTGCGACATCTGAAAAACGAATTTGGCAAGATGCAGTTGGATGATATTAAGGCCATGCATGTGGAGCAGTTTCTCACGCGCCTAGGAGCAGAGGGAAAGGCTGATTCCGGTGTTGCCCAATGTCGCGGTATGCTGTTCCAGATCTTTAACAAGGCAGAGGCCACCGATTTGATTCACGAGAACCCGGTGCGCTTCGCTGAGAAGATGCGATCTTCCAATTCAATGAAACGGAAAGAAGCCTTCACCGGTGACGAAGTGAAGCTGCTGATGGCGAAACTCCCGCAGAACAAAATCGGTTGGAGTATTCGTTTGATGATTGGTACCGGAATGAGAACACAGGAACTGTTGGGTTTGGAACCTCGGCATATCAGCGAAGATGGGTCGCTAATCACCATTGATCAGGCGTTGGTCCGTATCAAAGGCGGCGTGGCGATTGGTACACCGAAATCCAATGACAGCTATCGTGTCTTCCCTGTGCCACCAAAGCTGCAGAGCTGCACTGTTCGCCTAAGAGAAACAGATAAGAAGTTTATATGGGAGGCCGGTGTGAAGGATCAACCCTGCAATCCCTCTTACTTCTCAAAGCTGTACAAGCAGGCGATTTCTTCGGTCGAGGGTGTGCGTATGCTGACACCTCACAGCTGCCGACACACCTATGTCAGCCAGATGCAGGGTATTGG